>DASXTG010000148.1:0-25186 GCA_036505515.1 Candidatus Dormiibacterota bacterium
CGCGAAGAAAGCCCGAGACGGTGTCAGCGTGGACAGCGACCAGGGCGAGTTCTGGGCCCGCCAACTGCTGGTGGCGGTCGGGCGTGCTCCGCGATCGAAGGAGATCGGACTCGAGCAGGTGGGCGTCACGACTCACCCGAACGGCTTCATCAAGGTCGACGAGTGGTTGCGGACGTCGGTCGAATCGATCCACGCCATCGGCGACGTCGTCGGGGGCTATCTACTCGCGCACGCCGCTTCGCATGAGGGCATCACGGCTGCCGAGGACATCGCCGGACAGCAGCTCGCACCGTTTGAACAGGAGCTGGTCACGCGGTGCACCTACTCGCACCCTCAGATCGCGTCCGTCGGCCTCACGGAAAAGCAGGCCGCTGAAAAGGGACACGAGGTGAAGGTCGGCAAGTTTCCGTTCACCGCGCTCGGCCGCGCCATCATCCATGGTGAAACAGGCGGCTTCGTCAAGATGGTCGCGGACGCAAAGAGCGGCCGCCTGCTCGGCGCGCACATCGTGGGGCCCCAAGCCACCGAGCTCATCGCCGAGCCTGCGCTGACGCAGCTCTTCCAGGGCGACGCCTGGGAGCTGGGTCACAACATCCACCCGCACCCCACCCTCAGCGAGGCGGTGATGGAGGCCGCGCTCGCGGTCAATTCACAGGCGATTCATATTTGATGGCTCGCACAGAGCAGGGACAGGCCTCTTCCGCTGGGGCCCCCGCGACGCAGTCGCGGGAGGGCGCGACGAAACCGAGGGAGCAGGCGGCCAAGAAGGACGAGCCCGAGTTTCATCCGGAGTGGCGGTTCCAGGAGCCCGTCGCGTGGCGCGACACCGACCTCGACGAGAAGACGCTCAAGGAGTGGTTCCACTACATCCTGCTGGGGCGGCAGATCGACTACCGCTTCCAGGTGCTCAACCGACAGGGGCGAGCGCCTTTCATCATCTCGTGCGCAGGCCACGAGGCGGCACAGATCGGCGTCGGCTGGCCGCTAAAGCCCAAGTACGACTGGATCTCGCCCTACTACCGCGACGTAGTCCTGTGCTTGCGCATGGGCGTGACCCCGCTCGACCTGATGCTCTCGGTGCTGGCGAAACCGGCCGATCCAGCCTCGGGCGGCAAGCAGACGCCTGGCCACTTCTCCGATTCGAGGCTCAACATCACCTCAGGCGGTTCGCCCGTGGCCACGCAGCTGGTTAGGGGTGCCGGTGTCGCGTACGCGCTGCAGATGGATGGCACCGACAAGGTCCTCATGACCTGCTATGGCGAGGGGGCGGGGTCGGAAGGTGATGCCCATGAGGCGTTCAACTTCGCCGCCATCTACAAGCTCCCCGAGGTCTTCGTCTGTGAGAACAACGGTTTCGCGATCTCGACGCCGTTCCGCAAGGAGTACGCGATCGACTATGCGGCCCAGCGTGCCGCAGGGTACGGTTTCCCGGGCGTCACGCTCGACGGTCGCGACCCCGTGACCTGCTACGTCGTCGCCAAGGAGGCGATCGCCCGTGCGCGCGCCGGCCAGGGGCCGACGCTGATCGAGTGCCTGGTCGACCGTCTCGGCGCACATTCCTCCGAGGACGACCAGCGCCGGTACCGGACCCAGGAGGAGATCGACAGGCTGTCTCAGAACGATTGCCTGGAGCAGTTCAAGAAGAGGCTGCTCGACGAAGGGGTGCTGAGCGCAAAAGAGGTCGAGCAGCTCGAGGAGCAGGTCAAGGACGAGGTCAGCGAGGCGACCCGGCAGGGCATGGAGTCGCCGGACGCGCCGGCAGAGAACGCGCTCACCAACGTCTATGGCATCGACGTGCCGAAGGCGATCGATCCGCCCTCAGACGCGGAGACGGAAGAGATGAACATGGTCTCGGCCCTGCGGTCCTGCCTGACCGAGGAGATGGAGCGCGACGAACGCGTCATCGTGCTGGGCGAGGACGTCGGACAGAAAGGCGGGGTGTTTCTGGTCACGGACGGACTGCGCAAGCGGTACGGCGAGGCGCGCGTGATCGATACGCCACTCGCGGAGTCGTCCATCGCTGGTGTCGCGCTTGGGCTGGCGCTGGCAGGGAAGCGCCCGGTGGCCGAGATGCAGTTCACGGACTTTGCCCACATGGCGTTCAACCAGATCACCAATGAGATCGCTAAGTACCGCTACCGCAGCGACGGCGATTGGTCGGTGCCCATGGTCGTGCGCGCACCGATGGGCGGCCACGCCCACGGCGCCCTGTATCACTCGCAGTCCATCGAGGCTCGCTTTGCAACGCCGGGGCTGAAGATCGTCATTCCCTCTGGGCCGTACGAAGCCAAGGGCCTTCTGCTCGCTGCCATCCGCGACCCTGACCCGGTGCTGTTCTTCGAGCACAAGCGCCTCTACAGAATGTTCAAAGAGGCCGTGCCCAAGGGCGAGTACCTGATCCCGCTCCAGGTCGCGCGCACAGTGCGTAAGGGAGGCGACATCAGCGTCTTCTGCTACGGGCTCATGGTCCACTACGCGCTGGAGGCAGCGAAGGTCCTCGACGGCGAGGGCGTGAGCGTGGAGATCGTCGACCTGCGCACGGTATATCCGCTCGACAAGGCGGCGATCATCGAGTCGGCTCGGAAGACGGGCAAGTGCCTGGTCCTCTACGAGGACAACTTCAGCGTGTCGGTCGGCTCCGAGGTCGCCGCCCTGATCGCCGATGAGGCGTGGCGCTGGCTGGATGCGCCTGTGAAGCGGTTGGGCGGTCTCGACGTCCCCGCAATGCCTTACGCGCCGGCGATGGAGGATGCCTTCATGCCCAACCCGGAAAAGATCGCGAAGGCGCTGCGGGAGCTCGCCGCTTACTAGCCATGGCCAAGACGACGCGCGTGGTGATGCCGCAGCTTGGCGAGTCGGTCCACGAAGGGACCATCTCGCGCTGGCTGGTCAAGCCGGGAGACAAGGTGGTCGAGTTCGAGCCCATGCTCGAGGTCGACACCGACAAGGTCAGCGCCGAGGTGCCGGCGCCCGTCAGCGGCATCCTGCGCGAGATCCTGGCCAAGGAAGGCGAGACGGTCCAGGCGGGGGCGGAGATCGCGGTCGTCGAGGTAGGCAGCGACGGCGAAGTCGCAGCGACACCTGGAGCCCCAGCCCCCGCGCCTAAGGCCGTCGCGCCAGCGCCCGCGCCTAAGGCAGCCGCGGCAGCGGCGCCAGCCGCGCCGAAGCCTGAGGCCGCCCAGCCCGCACCGCAGCCGCCTGCACCGGCACCGGTGGCCACCACGGAGAGCGGCGAGCATCGCTACTCTCCGGCGGTTCAGATGCAGGCCGCCGAGCTGAAGGTCGACCTCTCGAAGGTGCATGGGACCGGCATCGGCGGACGGGTGACCAAGAAGGACGTGGAAGATTTCGCCAAGGCGGCTGCTGCCGCGCCGCCGGCGCGCGCGGTCGAGCCCGCCGCGAAGCCAAGCGAAGGCGACCAGGTCGTGCAGCTGACTCGCGTTCGGCGGCTGATCGCCGAGAACATGACACGCTCCAAGACGACCATCCCGCATGCGTGGCAGACGCAAGAAGCGGACATGTCAGGCGTGGTCGCCAACCGCCATGCGAACAAAGGGGCGTTCCAAAAGCAGGAGGGGTTCTCGCTGACCTACCTGCCATACGTGATGGCGGCCACGATTTCAGCGCTGCGTGAGCATCCGGAGGTGAACTCCACCTTCAACGAGACCGAGCTGGTCGTGCACCGCGACATCAACCTGGGTGTCTCGGTGGGCCTCGAGGACACGCTGGTCGTGCCGGTCATCAGGCGCGCCGACGGGCTTTCGATCGCCGGCCTGGCTCGTGCGGTGAACGACGTCGCGACCCGCGCGCGAAACAAGCAGCTCAAGGCAGACGACCTCTCCGGCGGGACCTTCACCGTCAACAACTCCGGCACCTTCGGGACGCTGTTCAGCTACTCGGTCATCAATCCCGGTCAGGCCGGCATCCTGACGATGGAGGCGATCGTCGAGCGCCCGGTGGCGGTGAACGGCATGATCGGGATCAAACCGATGATGTACCTCTGCTTCTCATTCGACCACCGCGTGCTCGATGGACTGATGGCGGCCCGCTTCCTCACCTCCTGCCGAAAGTGGCTGGAATCCGTGAACCTGGAGCTGCCGATCTACTAGTCCCGATCGATCGCGAGGATGCTGATGAAGAAGCTCGCGAAGATCGTCTGCGTGCCGAGCGCCAGCAGCACCACGGCCGGGATCACCTCGCGCATGGTGGTCGACGGGTTGAGGTTGCCGAACCCTACCGACTGCCAGCTGGCCACTGCCAGCACCAACGCGACCAGTCCGCCCAGGGCCATCAGCACTCCCGCCAGCAGTCCGACCTCGAGGGTGACGTAGCGGAAGAGCCGCTCCAGCACAGGGTGCGGAGGATGAAAGCCCTCGCGGATGGCAAAGATCTTCGTGAACACGGCGAACAGAACCAGCTGATAACCGAGCAGGGCCAGGAAGCCCGCCACCAGCAGCGTGTGGATGTCGAGGCGTACGCCGGCGATCCGGATCGGGCCCGCGACCAGCAGCGCCGAGAGCGCAATCCCAACCAGCAGCAGCGCCAGGCCTGGATACAGGAACAGCCAGCGGGGGCTGAAGAGAAGCATGAAACGGAGGTGGCGCCATCCATCGCGCCACGTCCGCAGGTGTGGAGGCCGAGAGCGCCCATCGGGGTGGAGCACGACCGGGACCTCAGCGATGCGCATCCCCTTCAGCGATGCCTTGATCACCATCTCGCTTGCGAACTCCATGCCGGTGGAGCGGAGCCGCATGCGCTCGAATGCGCCTTTGGTAAAGCCGCGGAGCCCGCAGTGCGTGTCGCCCACCGGGGCGTGGAAAAAGATGCGGCTGATCCGCGTGAGGACGGGGTTGCCGATCCAGCGGTGGGACCATGGCATCGCGCCGGGCTCGATGCCGCCCTGAAACCGATTGCCGACGACCAGGTCGTAGCCCTCGCGAAGCTTTTCGACCAGCGGACCGATCGCCGCGAAGTCATAGCTGTCGTCGGCGTCGCCCATCACCACAAGACCCCCGCGAGCTGCCTCGATGCCGCCGATCAGCGCGCTGCCGTAACCCTTGCGCTTCACCTCGACGACCCGAGCTCCGAGCTCTCGCGCAATCACCTGCGAACCGTCATCGCTGCCGTTGTCCGCGACGACGATCTCTGCGGAGAAACCGCCGGCGTCAATGGCGCGCTGGGCTTTCTCGATGCAGGCGGCGAGGGTCTCCGCCTCGTTCAGGCAAGGCATCACGACCGACACCTCGACCCCTTCTGAGCGGACAGGGTCGCGCTCCTTGGTGGTGGGCTCCGCGACCGACATGGGCCCAAGCCTAACGTTCGGGCGTTGATTTCCTGCCGGAAAAGCAATGACCCCGACGGATCGCCTCTCGAGAACTGGTACCTGCCTTGCGGCCTGTTCCTGCCCTCTCGAACGTTTCCCTCGGGGCCGTTGCCAAGAGTAGGGGTGGCCTCCGGAGAGTGCAACCCCGAAAGTCAGTTCGCTGCCAGGCTACTACCTGTAGCCGGGCTCAATGCGAGGCAAATCCATCCGGGTTCCCGCTCATGAATACCTGATGTTTTTGCCGCCGTCGATCACCAGGTCCTGGCCCGTGAGGATGTCGTTGTCGATGAAGGCCATCACCGCCTGGGCGACCTGGTCGGGCGTGGCGATCGACTGCGTGGGCGTCGTGCTCGCAAACGATTCCTCCTGCGCTTCCGCGGCCTCGTCGCCGAATCGCTTCCGGAACCAGCGGGTCGAGACGAGCCCGGGCGAGACCGAGTTGACCCGCACCTCAGGAGCAAGCGCCAGCGCCAGCGCCCGTGTCAGCTGAATCACTCCAGCCTTGGAGACCGCATAGGCGATCGACGACCCGGTGGCCCGGTGCCCGGCAACCGAAGCGACATTCACAATCGCGCCTTTCGTCTTGCGCAGCTCGGGCGCCGCCGCTCGGCAGCAGTAGAAGGTGCCCTTGAGGTTGACGCTCAAGATGTCGTTCCACACGTCTTCGGTCAGTGCATCGATGTCGGCGTGCGGGATGAAATGCGTCGTGCCGGCGTTGTTGACGAGAACGTCCAGGCGCCCGAACCGCCCGACGGCCTCAGCGATCATCGCCTTTACCTGGGCTTCGTCTGCGACGTCGGCGCGGTGTGCGATCCCTTCAGCGCCGAGCGCATCCAGCTCGGCAGCTGTCGCCTCCGCTTCGTCGGTCGATCGCGCGTAGTTGACGACCACTGCGCGCGCGCCGGCTTTGGCCAGACGCAGCGCGACGGCCCGACCGATGTCAGTGCCGCCGCCGGTGACGATCGCGACTGTTCCCGTCAGTTCCATACGCCAGATACAGTTTCAGGGAAATGGCTCTGACGCTCGACGACGCCAACACCATCATCCAGAGCGCGCACGCGAAAGCGGCCGGTCTGGGCCTCGCCATCACGGTGGCGGTGGTCGATGAAGGCGGGCATCTGATCGCGCTCGGCCGCATGGATGGCGCCACGCCGCTCTCGCCGCAGATCGCCGAGGCCAAGGCGGTCGGCGCTGCTGTCTTTCACCGCGACGGAGGCTCCATCGCCCAGATCGCCCAGGACAGGCCGGATTTCTTCAAAGCGGTCGACAGGCTGGTGCGCACGCCGTTGATCCCCGGTCTGGGATCCGTGCTGATCAAAGGCGAGGACCGGATCATCGGGGCGGTCGGCGTCAGCGGCGCGCGCCCGGAGCAGGACCTCGAGTGCGCCGAGGCCGGAATCGCCTCACTCCAGCGCCAGGGTGCGTAGAGGCTCGTAGACGGAGCCCTTCGGGCTGGGGTGGCTCGCAAAGAGCACGAGATGGCTCGCGCGCCATGCCTGGAGGCGCGGCGGCTCCGGCAGCTGCGGCAGCGAGGCGCCGTCCCGCGGCCGAGCTCGCGCGAGGGTCAGGTGAGCCCGGAACGGCCGTTGTTCGCCTTCGAGCCCGGCGGCCACGCATTCGGCGTCCACTAGCCTGGCGAGCCGACCGGCAGCGTCACTCCCAGAGCGCAGGCCCAGCCACACCACGCGCGCCAACCGCCCGCGCTTGAACGTACCGACATCGCCAAGCTCGATATCAAAACCCGGTGGCCGCAACCGCTCGATGTGGTCGGCGACGCCGTCCATCAGCCCGCGATCGACACTGCCGACGAACCTGACAGTGAGGTGGAGGTTGGGGGCCGGCGTCCAGCGGAACTCAGGCGCCAGCACGGCGCATTCGGCAACGAATCGACTCAGCTCGTCTCGCTGCGATTCGGGCAGCGGGAGCCCGAAAAACGCCCTGACGCTATCTACTTGCGGCGAACCGGCGCCTGCCAGTGCTGCTGCACCCAGCCGCTGGGCGCGACCGGGCGCCAGGAGAAATGGACGTGCACCGCGTCCAGGCCGTCCGCGACATTCGGCAGTTGAAACGAGTTGATCTCGTCGGGCGTGACGATGGGATTCGAAGACAAGAGCTCCATGATGGCCGCGCCTGGAATCAGGAGCGCAGGCGGGATTTTCACCCTAGGCTTCTTGATCCGCCGGGCATCCAGGAACCAGCTGTAAATTCTCTCGAAGGTGACCACCTCGGGGCCGCCCAGCTCGATGATCTTCCCGAGCAGCTCGGGCTTGTCGATCGCCTCGACCACGCAACGCGCCGCGTCGTCGCGAATGATCGGCTGGATCTGCGTCTCGCCGTACGCGGGGATGATGACAACCGGCCCGA
The DNA here is from genome assembly GCA_036505515.1 of Candidatus Dormiibacterota bacterium. Classification (GTDB taxonomy): domain Bacteria; phylum Chloroflexota; class Dormibacteria; order Dormibacterales; family Dormibacteraceae; genus DASXTG01. The sequence goes on from DASXTG010000148.1 coordinate 7,688, forward strand.
ACTTGGCGGTGCGCTCGAAGTCGTTGAGGACGCCGCCCTCCTCACCAAGCACGAGCGAGAAGCGAAGGATGCTCCCGGGGACCCCGGTCTTCGCCATCTCCTGCTCGCCCATCCAGCGCGAGGTGAGGTACTTGTAGTGAGCGTCGAGGCGCGCCCCGATGGCGCTGACGAACACGACGGACCTCGCGCCGGCAGCCTTGGCTGCCTCAGCCATGAGGCGCGGTCCGTCGACGTTGACCTCGAGGAACGACTGGGGCTGGTTGCGGCGAACCGCGACCAGGCTGATGACGTGCTCGCAACCCTGCGCCGCCTGGTGGAGCGCAGACGGGTTCAAGGCATCTCCGACCGCGACCAGAGCCCCCCGGGCCTTGTATGCGGCGGCCTTCATCGGGTCTCGGACCAAAACCCTCACCTGGTGGCCACCATCGATCAGCTTGTGCGCCACAGCGCGCCCCAAGAATCCGGTCGAACCTAGAAGGAGGACCCTGGCCACGGGTCAGAATCGTACCCGAGGCCATACTGGTGGCCGGGTGCACATTAGCGGAGAGCAGGTCGGGGGTCTCGCCTTGGGACTCTTTGCGGTGCTGATCGGGGCAGGCGGAATCGCGGCTGCGATCCGAACCCGAAGGCGCCGCGCCGAGATCGCCGCGACATATGGGGCCACCGGCGGGATCGTCTACACCATCGTGCAGGCTGGATGCTCGAGCATGCTGGTCCTCGGCGGCATCGGGCTGATCGTATTAGCGCTCCTGTTGAAGCGGTAGCTGCCTCAGATGACATTCCGTTCGGTAACCAAGGAACCCCTCGCAAACCGCTCAAACGCAAACGTCGAGATGTCGACCTCTGACTTGTGGTCAAGCAGCAGCTGGGTGAGCAGCAGCGCGGCTCCTGGCGCCTGCATGAAGCCGTGCCCGCTGAAGCCCGCGGCGCACCAGAATCCGTCGAGCTCGCCCACCGGCCCCAGGATCGCCTGATGGTCGGGCGTGCTCTCGTACAGCCCTGCCCATGCCGTCTTGACCCCAGCGCCGGCCAGCACCGGGGCGCGGTGCGCGGCCTGCTCGAACATCCTGGCCAGGAAATCCCAGTTGACCTCGGTGACGAACCCGGGCGGCTCCTCGCGATCGCTCATGCCGATCAGGACGCCGTCTCCCTCGGGGTGGAAGTACAGAGAGGTCTGAAAGTCGACGGTCATAGGGTTCGAGCGCGGGACGGCAGGAAACGTACCCGTGACGGCGATCTGGCGCCGGTAAGGCAGGACCGGGATCTCGAGGCCCGCCATCCGGCCGATGGAAGCGGACCACGCGCCGGCGCAGTTGATCACCATCCTCGTCGCGATGTCGCCCGCCGAAGACTGCACGCCCTGCACGCGGCCTGAGGCAACATCGATGCCGGTCACAGCGACCCCCTCTTTCAGCCGAGCGCCGAGGCGCCGCGCGGCCTTCGCGTAGCCGGAAGTGACGTCCGCAGGGCTAGCGATGCCGTCGCTCGGGCAGAAGGTGCAACCCAACACGTCCTCGACGTTGAGCACCGGCACCATCTTCGCGGCCTCGTCGGGAGCCACCCAACGAGCCTCGGTCAGCCCGATCCGGTGCCACATCTCCATGTTGTGGCGAAAGTCCTCTATCTGCTGCGGGCGTGTGAGGACGAAGAGGTAGCCGATCTGGCGGAAATCAGCAGGATGCCCGATCTCCTGCTCGAAGGTCTCGAGCATCCGCACCGACATGCGCTGAACACGGACGTTGGCCTCTGTTGAGAACTGCTGCCGCACGCCGCCTGCGCATTTGCCGGTCGACTGCGACCCGAGCGTCTCCCTTTCGAGGAGAAGCACGTCTACCTTGCGCTTGCTGAGCTGGTAAGCGAGGGCGCAGCCCATGATGCCGCCCCCGGCGATGACGACGTCAGCGCTTTCCATGCCAGAACATTCCCCAAAACTCGAAGATGAGCTTCAGAGCGGCAAGCGTGGTGATGTCGCCGTGGTCGAAGGGTGGCGCGACCTCGACGAGGTCAAGCCCGACGAGCCTGGAGTCTGCTGTGGCGACATGGAGCAGATCGAGGGCCTGACGGGTCGACAGGCCCCCGGCGGATGGGATCTCGGTCCCTGGCGCATAAGCCGGATCAAGGGCATCGATGTCGAATGAGACGTGGACGCTCTTGCCGGCAAGCGCATCGGCGATCGTCCGCGCCGCTCCGTTTCCGGCCGCGAGCTCCTGCGCTGACACGAGCAGCATCCCGCGCGCGCGAATGAACTCCAGCTCTTCGGGGTCGTAGTCGCGGCCACCCGCGATGACCACACGCGCAGGACCTATGCCTGACACTTCGAGCGCCCTGCGCATCGCGCATCCGCAGGTCCACCGCCCTCCACGAGATGAGTCGCACAGGTCGGGATGGGCGTCGACCCACAACACAGCGAGGTCAGGATGCCGGCGGGCCTGCGCAGCGAGGGTTGCAATCGCGGTGCAGTGGTCGCCGCCGAGCACGGTGAGAAGCGCGCCCGGCGGGACGGTGGCCAGCCGCTCGGCGGCCGCGGCCCAGCCGGATTCGATCTGTGCTTCGATCTCGATGTCGCCCAGCTCGTGCACCTTCAAACCGTCCAGCGGCCTGCCGTCCTCGGTCACCGGGGGCATCACCTTCGAGACCTCGCGTAGGCGGTCCGGCGCGAGGGCGGCACCCCGGCGGTAGACCGCGGAGCCGTCATAAGGAATCCCAGCCAGCACCACGTCGGCGGTTTCGAGGGCGGCGCCGGCCAGCCCACCCCATGGCTTCAGCCCGTCGAGGTTGATCGTGCTGGGAGAGGTCATCTTCTTGACTCTGGAACCTTAAGGATCAGAAAGGCACCGATGAGCAGCCAAACGAAAAAGACCGAGAAGATAACCGGGTACCCGCCCGGCAGGCCGAGCAGCTTGGGGCCGGCGTTGAACGGATCGAGCAGGAATCCACCCACGAAGCGGGCGATGATCCCCGACCCGGCGGTCGCGATGTTGCTGAAGCCCATGAACAGCCCGGCCTCCTGGGCGGGGATCACGTCCTGGATGAAGGCCCAGTCGACCGAGAAGAAAAGCCCGTAGCCGACTCCGAGCAGGATTCCAGTGAGGGTCGCCTGTGCCGCGAGCGGCGGCACGTGCAGCGTCGCCGCAAGGGGCTCGACTAGCTCCGAGGGGAGCAGGCGATAGCTGCTGAAGATCAGCAGCAGCACCCCAGCCGCCCCCAAGAGCCCCCCGGCCAGGATCAGAGGGCGCCTGCCGACGCGATCGGACAGTCGCGCGGCGGGCAGCGCGACCGCCAGCCCACAGATGATCACGATCCCCAGCAGGGTGTAGCTGGCGGTGGTCGTCTCCCTGGGGTTGTGGTGGAAGAAGACGTCGCTGAAGTAGAAAAAGACGAAGCTCTGCACGCCGACCAGGCCCATCAGGATCAAAAGCCGCGACGCCAACAGCCACATGAAGCTCGGATATCGAAGAGGCCGCGCGAAGGTGGCCGTGACCGCATGCCACGCGTTCCGAAACTGGCTCTGGACCGGCGTGGCACGATCCGGTATCAGCAGGATCGTCGGGGCCATAGTCGCGAGCAGCATCACGCAGATGCTGAGGATGGCCGCGGTCCGCCCGTAGTGCGCGAGGATGAAGCCGGCCACGATCGTGCCCGTCAGCAGGCCGAGTGCGTTCGACACCCCGTAGGCGCCGGAGGCGGTCGCCCGCTGCTCGGTGGGCACCACATCCGGCATCAAGCCCTGATATGGCCCCTGCGCGGTGTTGGAGGCTGTCTGGAGCAGAAAGTAGAAGATCACGACGATCCAGTAGCTGCCGGACAGCGCGAGCCCGACCAGGAAGATCACGTCGCCGATGGTCCCGCCGAGAATGAACGGGTGGCGCCGGCCGAACCGGGTGCTGGTCCGATCGGAGATCGCGCCGACCACGGGCTGCCAAACGACGGCCATCAGCGAGCCGATGCCCTCGAGGAAGCCAAGCGCCACGCCCTTGTGGGCGTGGCCCACTAGCTCCTCGACCAGGTGCGGCAGGATGAAACCGCCGAGGCTCGTCCACATGTAGCCGATCGCGACCCAATACGCGGACAGGACCACGAAGTCCCAGCGGCTCAGCCGCGCGAGCGGAGCGCGGACGGCGGCCGCGCTCAATCCTCTCCCTCAGCGATCCGCTACAAAGGGCGGCAGCGACCTCTTCAGCGGGCCATCCTGGCGATAGCCCAGCGCGTACTCCCCCTGCAGGATGGTGTGGACCTCCCGCGTCCCTTCGTAGATGATCGGGGCTCGCGCATTCCGGAGAAAGCGCTCGACCGGATATTCAGCCGAGTAGCCGTAAGCGCCGTGGACCTCGATCGCGTCGTGCGCGGCGTTGAATGCGGCATCGGTCGCGTACTGCTTGGCCATCGAGACCTCCTTGGTGTGGCGGAGGCCTTTGTTCTTCATCCATGCAACCTTGAAGTAGAGAAGCCGGCAGATCTCGTAGTCGCGCGCCATGCGGGCGATCATCTGCTGGATGAGCTGATACCGGCCGATCTCCTGGCCGAAGGTCTTGCGCTCCCGCGCGTACTTGACCGATGCGTCGAGGCACGCGCGCACGGTGCCTGTGGCACCTGCGGCGACAGTGAAGCGGCCGTTGTCGAGGCAGCTCATCGCTATCTTGAAGCCGTCGCCCTCATCCCCGATGCGATCGGTTTCGGGGACCTCGACATCTGACATGAAGATCGAGCCGACGTCCCCGGCGCGAATGCCGAGGCGATCCTGGATCGGTTCGGTCTTCAGGGCCTTCCCGCACGCGACCCGGTCGAGCATGAAAGCAGTGACTCCGCGATGAGCGCCCTTGGGGTCGGTCTTCGCGAACACAAGCATGAAGTCGGCGGTGTCGGCATCCGACACCCAGACCTTCTGGCCGTTGAGCACGTACGTATCGCCGCTGCGCCGTGCGGTCGACTGCATCGAGGCCACGTCGGAGCCGGCGTTCGGCTCGGTCAGGCCGTAGCAGGCGAGCTTTTCGCCCGAAGCCATGGGCACCAGCCAGCGCTGCTTCTGATCCTCAGAGGCCCAGGTGTACAGGCCCATCCCGACCAACCCCACATGCACCGACAGTACCGTGCGGAAGACCGTGTCGACGTACTCGAGCTCCTCGCAAACGAGGCCCAGCGACAAGTAGTCCAGCCCGTGGCCACCGTACCGCTGTGGGAAGCACACGCCCGGCAGCCCCATCGATGCGAGCTTGGCGAAGATGTTGGGGTCATGGTGGCCCAGCCGGTCGTTGGCGGCGATGGTGGGTGCGAACTCACGAATGCAGAAGTCCCGGACGGCCTCTACCAGCTGCTCCTGATCAGGAGTGAGCGCGAGGTCCAGCACCGGCTACGGCTTCTTGGTCGGGGTCGGGGTCGTCTTCGGTGATGGCGACGGCGAATGCGACGGCGAAGGCGTAGGGATCGGCTTCAGGTCGCTCGGGCCCACGCGCCCGATGATCGGCAGCCGGGACCCGAAGCCGAGGATGAACGGCACCGTCCTCGAGCCATGGAGCTGGGGCTGCAGGAAGTCGACGTAGATCTGCTGCAGCTGGTGGATCCCAGCCACCGATTCGATGCTTGCGCCGGCCGGCTTGCTGGCCGCCGTCTTCAGCGCGTCCAGGTCTTTCTTGGAGACCATGGCCGAGGTTATCGGATTGGAGAGTATCCACTGCTCCAGCTGGTTGACCTGTGCCAGCGTGAGGCTCGCTTTGTTCAATGTCGGCTCAAAGGCGTTGTCGAGGGTAACCATCGCCGAGACTGCGAGGTAGATGACGATCAGTGTGACGCCGACGTGGACGAAGACACCGAGCAGGCCATCGACGCCACGTATGGCCTCGATGCGGTGAAAGGCGCCTCCAATTGAGCCGCCGACCGCGCCCAGGATCACGGCCAGGATCAGCGCGACGAAGACGCTGAGGACTGCGTTGATGTGGACCAGCCGGTCAAGCAACGACGTGTACTGGTCGTGGAAACGGAACACGACGAGCAGGGTGCCAAAGAAAAAGATCTCGGCCATCAGCGGCTGGATCACACCGCGCTGGTAGCCCAGGAAAAGAGCAACCAGCACCAGCAGCACGACGGCGATGTCGATGATCACGCGGGCTTGGTTTTGGACGGCACCAGCTGCCGTCGCGCCTCAATGACGAGGAAGCCGCCAAACATGACCACGATGCCGACGGCTTCGGCCAGGGGCTGCACGATGTAGACGCCCCTGGATTGGGCGTAGCTGTGGCCTCCAGCGGCGATGAAAGCGCCAAGTGCGAGCACCGCGAGCCCGAGCACGCGATTGGGCGGCGCCCCGGCTCGTGCGGCCTTCCAGGCCGACCAGGCGGCACCGCCGATCAGCAGCAGCGATCCACCCACGTTGGTGATGAGGGGCAGCCACGCCGGAGCGTCGATCGCACCTCGAGCCGGAACCTGCGCTTTGAGCAGCGACGAGTCGGTATGCGCCGCGATGACGACCACGACACCTATCAACGAGATTGCCGCCATGACGATTACGGCGGCGACGCCGACTCGCCTCGACGTGAGTATCAGCAGCGAGCCCAGGCCGAGCCAGCCCACGTTCAAGACCCCGCCGAACAGGTAATAGCCCTTGTAGGTCGCATCCGTCCAGCCTGCCACCTGCCCCGCGGTTTCGAACAGCGCCGCGACTCCAAACATGGCCAGGGCGAGCGCCCATACGGCCTGGTAGGGCTTGCGGCGGGTCATGTACTGCCTTCCGACTACAACCGCAAAGGCGCCGCCGACCACGGCTGCGATCAGTGGGACCACAAACACCGCGGCCAATTCTAGTGAAGGGTCGCGGCGGGCGGTCCGGCACGGGCGATTCCGGCCTGCTTCCGTTAGACTCGGGGCACTCTTGGCCCGAACGATCGCCGTCGCCATGCAAAAAGGGGGAGTGGGCAAAACCACCACCGCCGTCAACCTGGGCGCCGCGCTCGCCGAGCTGGGCCAGCGAGTGCTGCTCATCGACCTCGACGCGCAGGGTCACCTCACGCTCTACATGAAGCCGCCCGCGGAGCTCGACAAGACCATCTATCACCTCCTGGTCAACCCCGACACGACCGTCACCGACGTCGTGCAGGAGGCGGCGCAGATGGGGGTTCACTACATCCCCGCGGACGTCGAGCTGGCGGGCGCGGAAAACCAGCTGATCAACGAGATCGGCCGCGAGAGCATTCTGCGCGACAAGCTCGAGGCGGCGCAGAAGCGATACGACTTCATCATCATCGATTGCCCGCCATCGCTCGACCTCATCGTCATCAACGCGCTCGTCGCGGCTGATGAAGTGCTGGTGCCGCTGCAGGCGGAGTTCCTCGCTCTCAAGGGCATGCAAGAGCTGCTGATCACGATGGAGCGCGTCAAGCGGCGTCTCAACCCGCGACTGGAGCTCATCGGAATCTTGCCGACGCTCTACAAGCACCGCGCGCTGCACTCGCAAGAAGTGCTGCAGGCGGTGAAAGAGAAATACGGCGATAAGGTCTACGACTTTCCCGTCAACGACTCGATTCGTTTTGCGGAGACTCCGCTCGCAGGGCAGTCGATCCTGCAGTACGCCAGGGAGTCGGACGGGGCGAAGTCGTATCGTGCGTTGGCGGTGAAAGTGATGGAGAATCACAAGTACTGATGCCGACATTTAAGAGGGCGTCGCTGGGCGGATCGGAAGATCTGTTTCGGCCGACGCGGCCGCAGGTCGTCAACGACACCGACGACGTCATTCGGGAAGCCGTCGATCGACGCGAGAAGGTCAAGGAGGTCGTGCTCCGCACCGTGCAGTTCACGCCCGAGGAAATCGAGCTCGTGCTGGATGCCATCCAGACCGCGAAGTATCCGGACCGCCCTCGCGCCAAGCCGCCGCTGGACAAGTTCGACTCACTCGACGCGCTGCGGGTCAAGATCCAGGGCCCTACGACTGACTAAGGGGGTTCAGCTCTCCGCTGTGCGGGGTGCTCCCGTGCGCAGCGCGGGTGAGGGGACGAACACTATTCAAAACCTCTTCTTAGAACGTCTTCTGATGTAGCCATACGTCCAGTAGAGGCACACCAGCAGCAGCACCACGCCGAACGCGATCACTGCTGCGCGGCTCATTTGCGGTACATATTGATTCAATGCCGAAGCTGGGGATCGTCAAAGTCAAGCTCGAGCGCGAGGTGAACGGCTACGTGCTTTCGTGCGCGAGCACGAAGGAGGCCGTGGTCATCGACCCGGGCCTGCCCGCGGACAAGCTCGCCGACCAGCTCAAGGGGCTAAAAGTTCGGTTCATCGTAGCCACCCACTGTCACCCCGGCCACGTCGCCGGCAAGGACGAGCTGAAAGAGCTCGTGGGCGGCGAGACGGCCCTGCATTCTGCGGACGCCAAGCAGTTTCTGCGCTCGGCCGACCGCTATCTGCTGGACGGTGACGAGCTCGACTTTGGCGAGTTCAAGCTTTCGGTTTTGCATACCCCCGGCCACACTCCTGGCAGCGTGTGCCTGGTGGTCGCGAACCACGCTTTCGTCGGAGACACCATTCTCGCCGGCGGGATCGGCAAGCCTTCGCCCGAGACGGACGTGCGCCGCCAGATGATGAGCATCGGCACGAAGCTGCTGCGCCTTCCTCTTTCCACAGCTCTCTATCCCGGCCACGGACCGGCCACCAGTCTCGAACGCGAGCTCGCCCAGAACCCGATCTTCAGAGGCGCGCCGGCCCCCCGCTAACCTTCGTGCCTGGATGGGCATTTCGCGCCTTCGGCGCCAAACACGCGGAATTCGGGCCCAATCCGAACTTTTGGCGCCAAACGTGCGGAATTGGGCTGATTTTCAAGCTAACCGGAACCGCGCGAAGGCCGAACCATCCGACCGACGGCGCGCCCCACGGGTTTGTCGTCGCGCGCAACCAGCACCCCACGCAGATAGACCTCGCGGATCGCAAAGCCGAGCTCCATGCCCTCGAGCGCTCCGTGACGCTGGCGCGAGCGCATGATCGCCGGCCGGACCACAGTCTTCTGTTTCGGATCTACCAGCACCAGGTCGGCGTCGAAGCCAGGGGCGATGGTGCCCTTGCTGTCGCTCAGCCCGGTCAGGCGGGCCGGCGCCAATGACACCCAGCGGGGCGCGAGCCAGACGTCGCCCATGCGCTGGGCCAGCTCGAGGCAGCTCAGGTACAGGGTCTGCACGCCAGGGCTGCCGGCCGGGGCGTCTATGAACGGGAGAGCCTTCTCGGCGTCCGTGTGAGGCGCGTGATCGGTGGCCACAGTCCCGATCACCCCCTTGGCGAGGCCATCGACGAGTGCAGCGCGGTCTTGTGCGTGCCGAATCGGCGGCAGCACCTTCATGGCAGTGCCGAGCCGCGGGAAGTCCTGGTCGGTGAGCCACAGATACTGCGGGCTCGTCTCCAGGCTGATCAGGGCGCCGGCCTGCAGAGCCTCCCGGGCCGCGGCCAGGCCCAGCGCGCTCGACAGGTGGGCGACGTGGAGGCGGATCCCTGACGCGCCCGCGATCTCGGCGCTGGCCGAGATCGCCACCGCCTCCGCCTCGGGCGGACGTGCTGCGAGATAGTCCGCGTACGTCTCGAGCGGCCGCCGAAACGCGGTCAGGATCCCTGGGTCCTCGGCATGGATCGCAAGGGGTAGCTGCAGGCTCGCGATGGTGGGCGCAAGGCGAGCGAGAGTCCCGTAGTCGGGAGGCGCCTCATGGTCCGGATCGTCGAGATCGGTCGTGTACAGCACCTGCTTCCGGCTCAGGCTGAATGCGTAGCCGAGGTAAGCCTTGAACCCGGTGGCGCCGGCGTGGGCCAGACCTTCCAGCTGGTCGGGTGTCGTGGAGGATCGGACCAGGCCCCAGAGCCCGAAATCGACTCGGGCCTTCGAGCGCGCAAGCGCGGCCTTCGCCTCCAGGAGCCCGGGCGCGTCCACAGCGGGCACCGTGTTGGGCATGTCGATGACCGTGGTCACCCCGCCGGCTGCCGCTGCCGCCGTCAGGCTGCCGAAGTCCTCCTTCTGCGGGAAGCCGGGGTCTCGGCTGTGCACGTGCACGTCGATCGCTCCGGGCACGACGTAAAGGCCGCTCGCGTCGACGACGCCGGCCGCACGGCGCGCCGACTCCTTGCCGACTGCGGTGATGACGCCGTCAGTGACGTGGATGTCCGTTTCCCGAGGACCGTCAGGCGTGTAGACCGTCCCGCCCGCGATGACAAGCTCAGTCAAGTTCGAGGTCGTTGATTCTGAAGAGAGGCGAATACGGGATGCCGGCGCTCCTGATGTTCTCCTCGCCTCCCTCGCCGCGGTCGAGGACCACGACGAGCTGGACGACCTCAGCGCCGGCGTCCTGCAGCACCTTGGCGGAACGAAGCGAGTCGCCGCCAGTCGTGACGACGTCCTCGATCAAGGTCACCCGCTCGCCACCGTCGAGATGTCCCTCGAGCTGCTTTGCCGTCCCGTATGCCTTCGCCTCTTTACGAACCAGAATCAAAGGCAGTCCGGTCTCCATCGAGACCGCGCCTCCCAACAGCACCGCGCCCAGCTCGGGGGCGGCCAGGCGCTGCGTCTGCTTCGGAACGAGGGCCGCCAGGTATCTGCCCAGCCTGCGAAGCAACGCGGGATCGGTCTCGAACAGGAACTTGTCGAAATACCGATTGGAGCGTTTGCCCGAACGAAGAACGAAATCGCCCTTCAGGTATGACGCTTTGACCAGGTCGCGCCCGAGCTCCCGCAGCTCAGATGCCTCCACAAACCTAATCTAACGGATGAATGTCGTCACCCTCGACGGTCGGCCTGCTGCGCGTCGTGATCCATTTGCCTGAGAGCGGTTCTCTGAAGAGCAAGCGCCAGGTGATCAGCGGCTTGCTCAGGCGCGTGCGTTCGGAGTTCCAGGTCGCGGCGGCTGAGGTCGGGGAGCGCGACCGCTGGCAGCTCGCCGAACTGGCGGTTGCCTGCGTGAGCGCGGATGCGCGCCACGCGGACGAGGTGCTCGCGACTGTTCTGAAGTACATCGAGGGCAACAGCGATGGCGCCCGCATCACCAACGTCTCGACCGAGCTGGTGCGGCTGTGAAGGTTGCCGTGAGTTTGGTTGAAGAGTTCGAGCGCACCTTGCCTTTCAAGCTCGATCCCTTTCAGCGCGAAGCGATCGGCAAGCTGGACAACGGCCGAGGCGGCGTCCTGGTCAGCGCACCGACTTCGAGCGGCAAGACCGTGGTCGCCGAGTACGCCATCTTCCGCGCCAGGCACGAAGGCTCAAAGGTCATCTACACAACGCCATTGAAGGCGCTGAGCAACCAGAAGTTTCACGACTTCGTTCGCGAGCACGGCGAGCGGACAGTCGGGCTGGTGACCGGGGAAAACACGATCAACGACGAGGCCCCTATCGTCGTCATGACCACCGAGATCCTGCGCAACCTCATCTACGAGGATCCCGCACGGCTGGATGCAGTCTCCTATGTCGTCCTCGACGAGGTCCATTACATCGACGACTTCCCACGCGGCTCGGTGTGGGAGGAGATCGTGATCCAGGCGCCGCGAACGATCAAGCTGGTCGGCCTGTCGGCGACGATCGGCAACTATCGCGAGATCGCCGAGTGGATGGCAGAGAACCGCGGCGGGATGGAGACCGTCTTCCACGACGTCCGCCCCGTGGAGTTGAAGATGTGGCTCGCGATCCAAAACCGTTTCCTTCCGCTGTTCAAGCCGGATAGCGGCATCGACCAGCACACGTGGAGCAAGGCCGCTGAAGAGGAAGAAGCCTCATACCGCGTCGGCCGTTTCACACGCCTGCCGTCTAACGACCTGTTGAGGGTCATCGAGGAGTTGAAGCGCCTCGACATCCTGCCCTCGATCTACTTCATCTTCTCGCGGCGCGGCTGCCGCGAGGCTCTGCAGCGCTGCTCCTACCACGACCTCGATCTCACCACCGCACAGGAAAAGGAGGCCATCGACCAGGTGGCAGCAGAGCGGCTTCTCGGGCTGAAGGACCGCGACGAGGAGGCGCTGTTCCGCCGCATGGTCGACGCGCGCCTGCTTCGTCGCGGCCTGGCCGAGCACCATGCAGGACTGCTGCCTTACCACAAGGAGATGGTCGAAGAGCTGTTCCAGCGCGGGCTGATCAAGGTCGTCTTCGCGACCGAGACGCTCTCGCTGGGCATCAACATGCCTGCGCGAGGTGTCGTCGTCTCTTCGTTCACGAAGTTCGACGGCGTGACCTTCTCCAACCTCACGACCGGTGAGCTGACGCAGCTGATGGGGCGCGCGGGCCGCCGCGGCATCGACGTGGTCGGTCATGGCGTGATTCTCAAAGAGTCCGACGTCGAGATCGGGACCATCTACGAGGTCGCGATGGGCGAGACGCTCATCGTCGAGTCGAAGTTCCTCCCCAGCTACAACATGGCCCTCAATCTCCTGCGCGTGTACACGCCCGAGGAGGCGGAAGCGCTGATGGAGCGATCGTTCGGTCAGTTCCAGAAGCGGCTCGCCGCGGACAGGACCCGTGCGCGCCTGGTCAACGTTCGAGCGCGGCTCGACGACATCCGCCAGTTGTGGTCGGATGCAGACGTCTCGATCGACGACGTCGCTCAGTATTTCAAGCTCGAGGAAAGGCGGCGTGCGATTCGCATCGAGCTCAGGCGCGTGCGCCGCGAGGCCGGCGCTCAGCGCAGAGCCCGTCACACGCGTCACACACGGGCGATGGGCTCTCACGGGCGGCTGCTGCAGAAGCTCGAGATAGAGGCGAAAGGACTGCTCGAACGCCAGCGCAAGCTGAAGGTCGTTCGCTCGCCGCGCTTCGGCGAGTACCTCCAGCGGTATGGGGAGATCCGCAACCTGCAAAGGGAGCTGGACGCCGGAGAGCGCGAGGCCACCGGCCAGATGGATGAGTACGCGAGAAAGCTGCGGCGCCTGTGCCGCATTCTTACCGAGACCGGTTTTCTAGCGAACAACAGGCCCACGGACAAGGGTCTGTTCGCGTCGCGCATCTACGGCGAGAACACCATCCTGGTTGCCGAGGCCGTGTGGCTGGGTTGGATGGAAGGTCTGACGCCGGAGGAGATGTCCGCGGTCCTCGTGATGCTCGCCGCGGAGGATCGGGACAGGGGACGAGGCCGCGGGCCCGGCGCACCACACGCTCCGCGCCGCTACCCCACACACGCCATCGCGCAGACGGCGAAGCTGGTGCGCTCGCTGTACTTCCGCTTTGCGGACATGGAGAAGGACCTCGACGAGCCCAACCTGCGCGCTCCTTCGCACGACTTCATCGATTTCGCGTATCGATGGTCGGCGGGCGAGCCGCTCGACCAGATCCCTCTTCCGCCGAACGTCGACATCGGCGACGCGATCAAGGCGATGAAGAGCTTGTATTCGCTCCTGCGCCAGCTCGAGTTCGCGCTGCGCCACGCGAAGTCGCCGCTCCTGGACGTGGTCACGCGCGCTGTCGCTCAGATGGAGCGCGACGTCATCAAGCGAACGTAGGGCAGACTAGGTGCGCATGCCTTCCAAGAAGCGTCGCGTCCTCGTCACGGGCGTCGCCCGCTGGTGGGGAGCGCTCGTCGTGCAGCGCCTGGTCGAGGATCCGGATGTCGCCGAGGTGATCGGCATCGACATCCGCGAGCCGCGATACGACCTCGGTCGCGCCGACTATCTCAGGCTGGACATCCGGCACTCGTTGATCGGGAAGCTCGTGCGAGCTGTCGGCATCGATACCGTCGTGCACACGCTGACCCGGGTCGACTCATTCGACATGGATCCTCGCCGAGCCCACGAGATGAACGTGATCGGCACCCTCAATCTGCTGGCCGGGTGCGCGGGGGCCGACAGCCCGGTAAAGCGGTTTGTCCTGAAGTCCTCCGGCCATGTCTACGGCTCTCGCTACGACCTGCCCACGGGGCTGCGCGAGGACCATCGCCTCGACACCAACTCGAAGCACCAGTTCGTGCGAGACATCGTCGAGGTCGAGTCTTATGTGAGCGACTTCGCAGGCCGCAACCCAGGCATCGATATGCTCGTTCTCCGGTTCTCCAACAGCCTCAACCCCCAGGAGCCACAGCCGCTGGCTCGGTACCTCGACCTGGAGCTGGTGCCGACCGTCGCCGGCTGCGACCCGCCGCTGCAGATGATCCATCGCGACGACTGCATCGAGGCGATGTATCTGGCGGCCAAGCGAGGGCCCGCCGGGGCGTACAACATCGCGCCTCCGGGCGCGGAGCCGCTCTCCAAGCTCCTGGATGCGGCCGGCAAGCTGCATGCGCCGCTGCTTCCCCCTGTCGGGCTCGAGCTCGCCGCGTTTGCTCTGCGGCGAAGCGGCCTGGCGTTTCTTTCGCCTCAGCTGCTCGACCTGCTGCGCTGGGGTCGCGTGCTGTCGACAGCCAAGACCTCACGCGAGCTGCGCTTCCGCGCCGCGCGCGACACCCGGGCGGCGTTCGAGGACTTCATACAGCAGCGGCGCGTGCTCCGGTTCGAGCCCGACCGCCACGCCTACCAGTACGAGAAGGAGCTGGAGGACTTCATCCACAGCCGGCAGCCGGCGTCAGAGAACGGTGAAGGTGCTGCGAAGGAGGAGCCCGCCCCGAAGCCTAGAGGCGCGGCCGAAAACCCTCGGCGAGAGATTCGGTGATCCAGGGGCGCCCTCCCGTGGCTGCGCCACGGGGACCCCAAAGGTGGCGACGAGCAGCGCAGCGAGCGCATCAGATCGATTCGTAAGCGAGCAGCACAGGAGCTGAGCCCGGAGATGGGCCGCATGGGCGCCGAAGATCTGTCGAGGGCTTTTCCGGCCGAGCCTCTAGGGCTCGCCTCCGCCCCCATCGATGACGATCACCTCACCATTGATGTAGCTCGCTGCGTCTGACGCGAGGAATACCACCGCCCCCGCGATCTCATCGGGGACTCCGATGCGCCCCATCGGATTCGAGGCGATGACGCGGTCAAGGATCGCCTCGTTCCCCCACAGCGCCTCCGCGAAGCGCGTCTTGACGAGGCCCGGAGCCACCGCGTTGACGCGGACCTTACCGCCAAGCTCGCGGGCGAGCTGCCTGGTGAGCATGATCACCCCCGCCTTGGTGATGTTGTAGACCCCCAGCCCATGTCCCGGCCGCAAGCCGCCGACGCTGGACACGTTCACGACGGCGCCTCCGTGCTTCTCCATCGAGGCCGCGTAGACCAGCTTTGTGAGGATGAAGATGCCGCGGAGGTTGACCTCGAAGGTCTTGTCCCAGGCTGAGAGCTCGGCATCGAGCACAGGTCCGAAGTAAGGGTTGGTCGCGGCGTTGTTGACCAGGATGTCGATGCGCGCGAAGCGCTGGATCGTTTCTGCGACCAGGCGCTCGAGCTCTTCGGGCCTACCGGCATGGGCGGCGATCGCGACCGCCTTCTCGGGGAAGCGGCCGTTGATGCGCTCGGCCTCGGCGTCGAGGTCGGCCTGTTTCCGGCTCGACAGCACGACCTGCGCGCCCTGCTCGGCGAGCGCGTTGGCGATGGCGCTGCCGATGCCACGGCTGGCTCCGGTAACCAGTGCCACGCGTCCGGAAAGGTCGAACCGGGAGGCCGCTGGCACGGCTGATAGTATGCCCAGCCAGATGGCGACGATCTCGGGGAAGGCGGCCGAAGACATCCTCGAGCGCATCTTTCAGCCCGCCACGAAACCCAGCGCGCGCGACCAGGCCGAAGAGACCCTGCGCCATCCCAAGCGGCTCGTTTACGTCGCCATGTCGAACAAGGCCTTCTACTGGCGGGCGCATATACAGAAGTTCGTGCTCGACTCGGGGTTGGTGCCCGTGAGCCCTTTCATGCTGTTCGACTATTACCTCATGCACACAGTGCCCAAGGACGTGGTCCGCGAAGCCATGAACAACCTGCTGGCGAAGTGCGACGAGGTGTGGGTGTTCGGACGTCTTTCGCTGGGCGTGAAGGTGCAGGTGGGCATCGCCAAGCGCATGAGCAAGCCGATTCGCTACTTCGACATCTCCGATCTGCCGGTGGCGGTGATGCCGATCACCGAGGAAACGGCGCAGGAAGAGCTGAAGGACTAGCGGCTCACGCGCGGGCGCCCCGCGGTCACTCGACGGTACCAGGCCTCAGCGTTGCCTAGCTCCTCGAGATGCGGCATCTGCTCCGGCCCTTCCCAGGCCAGGTTTAGAGCGGCCATGCCGTGTGCGTCGTACACCGCCCGTGCGAACGCCTCGCCGCGCCGGTACTGCTGCAGCTTCAGGTCCATGCCCGTGAGCTTCAGGACCAGCAGCTCGAGCAGGCTCTTGTTCGTGCTCCGGGCGCGGTACGCGTCCTCGAGGCGCTGGAAACCGGGCAGGAGCCTGCCCCCCAGCTCGTTCATCACCAGGTTGCTGTAGCCCTCGACCATCGACATCGTTCCCTGCATCTTTCGCATCACCCGCAACTGGTTGGGCAGCACCCCGGCGAAGGCGGCGATGCGGGTAGCCGGCGAAACCTGCTTCGTGGTCGACTCGAGGATGACCCGCATCGCGTCTTCCATGTGCTCTCGCAGCCAGGAATGGGCGGCGAACTGCCACGCATGGGTCATCTCGTGGAGGATCAGCCAGCGCCTCAGATCGTCGCCCGGGAGGTCCGCCTTGCGGCCCCACTCCTCGACGTTGGTCTCGACCAGGTACAGCCCCGCGGCGTCGACCGGCTCCGCTCCCAGGAGCTGCGGGTCGTACTGCCCGAGGACCCGCCGGCCCAGGAACGCCAGCAAGAGCGCGACGTAGTGGTCGAGCCCGTTGCGGCCCACCTCGACGAGCAGCGAGTTGGGCAGCCGCCCGTGCTCCAGGACGGGATCGATGACACGCCGCAGGATGCTCAGGTTGAGGTCGAGCCAGCCCTGGCGGTCTAGCGCTTCGAAAGTCGGCAGCTCGACGCCCCTGGGCAACCCACCCACGAACTCGAGCAAGGGGTCCTCCAGCTTTCGAGCCATCGTGCGGTAGCGCCGTGCCGCTCCTGCGAGCGAAGACGCAGGCAGGCCAGGATCACCGAGGCGACTCCGAGCCGCAGTCCTGACGTCATTCCAGTCGACCAGCACGCTGGTGCCGCCACGCGGCCGGACGGCTTCTGCGATCGCGAACGTCGCCAGGCCGGCCACCAACCCGAACAGCGCCGCCCTGCCTACCTGCCTCCGCACTCTCCCCTCAGGTTAATGAACGAGGGGGGCTAGTAGATGTAGGGCCAGCTCCGGTTGCGCTTGAAGACCACCTTGCAGCCCTCACAACGGAACACGATCTGGAGCTGACGCCTCCCGATCGCCGCGGCGTCGCGCCCGCACACGGGACATGACGCCGTCTCGTCCATGAACGGGCGAGGCAGGGGATCCACTTTTATCTCTAATCGCCTTCGCTTTTTCGACATTTGCTCAATCCGTGTTCAATGCGTTTGCCAGCAATCAACCCGACGCCGGGTCGCAACTCAGACGTCTAGTAGGGTCACATCCAGATTCTTTAAACCCTCCGGTGGCTCAACTCCTGCGGTTTGGAGGCGCTTCAGCAGCGCCAGGATGTAGCGCACGCCTGCGAGGTTGACCCTGTGCTCGCGCGT
>DASXTG010000149.1:0-1983 GCA_036505515.1 Candidatus Dormiibacterota bacterium
GACCAGGCCCTCCGCCTCGATCATCCGGAGCACCTCGCGCAGGCCGACCATGATCGAGACCGCCGGGGTGAAGCGCGCCTCGTTCTTCTGCGCGTACTTCCGCTCCTCCACGAGGTCCAGGTAGTACTTCGGGAGCTTGGACTGCTTGGTCGCCCCCCACGCTTTCTCGCTCAGGGCCAGGAGGCCGAGACCGGGGGGCAGCATCAGCCCCTTTTGCGACGCGGAGACTACGACGTCGATGCCCCAGGCGTCCATGGGCAGATCCGCGATGCCCAGGCTGGACACGGCGTCCACGATCAAGATCGCGTCGGTGCCGCCCGTCACCTGCGCATAGGCGCGGACATCATGGAGCACACCGGTCGACGACTCGCTGTGCTGGACGAGCACGGCCTTGACGCCCGGGTTCGCCCGCATGGCTTCGGCGATGCGCTCCGCCGCCACCGTCTCGCCATGGGGCGCCTCCAACTCGACGGCGTTCAGCCCATAGGCCTTGCAGATGGCCAGCCACCGCTGAGCGAAGGCGCCGGCATTGACCACGATCACTCGATCGCCGGCGGACAGCGTGTTGGAGACGGCCGCTTCCATGGCCCCGGTGCCGGTGCACGCCGGAGTCAGCACCTCCTCACGCGTCTGCACGAGGCGCTTGAGGGCTTCCCGCACCTCGCGGAAGAGCGCGTCATACTCCGCGGCGCGGTGATGGATGATCGGCCGGGCCATGGCGAGCAACACCTCGCTCGGGACGGGCGTGGGACCCGGCGCCATCAGCTGATACTTCTTCATTACGAGGCTCCTTCCTCGGTTCGAGTGCGCTCCCGTCAGACTACCGCGAGGGCGGCCTGCACGGCGCCCTAGCATTTTCACACAGTTCGCTCCAACCTGTCGATCGCCCTCGTGCTTCTCGCGCGCGCTTCGCGGACCTCCGCTCTGCTACACTCCGCCCAGCCCGTAAGGAGGATTCCTGCATGGACCCGGCCCGGTTTCCCCACGCTCCGCATCCCCTCGCGCCTGACTGGCAGAACACTTGCGCGAGGACCCAGTGATTGAGCGGCGCACCTTCATGGCGATGCTCACTGGCGGCCTTCTCGCCGCGCCGCTCGCCGCCGAGGCCCAGCAGGCGGCCAAGGTCGCTCGAATAGGCTGGCTGGGGTTCAACCTGGCGGCCGGCGATCCCCGCATAACAGAGGCCTTCCTTCAAGGACTGCGTGACCTCGGTTACGTCGAGGGCCGCAACGTCGTTGTTGACTACCGAGATGCCGAGGGGAAGTCCGAGCGGCTCTCCGCTCTCGCAGCCGAACTGGTTGCCCTCAAGGTTGATCTCATCGTGGTCGCAGGCACACTCGCCGCCCTGGCCGCCAAGCAAGCGACCAGGACCCTTCCCATTGTCTTCATTGCTGTTGGCGATCCGGTGACGAGCGGGCTCGTCACCAGCCTTGCGCGGCCGGGCGGCAATGTCACGGGGTCGACCGTCCTCGACCCGGCTTTGGTCGGCAAGCGTCTGGAACAGCTCAAGCAGGCCGTTCCGGGGGTCAGTCGGGTCGCTGTCCTCTGGCAGCCAGGTTTCCTCCCCGAACGCACGGGAAAGGACATCCTGAAGGAAACAGAAGTCGCGGGGCGGGCGCTGGGGGTGCGGCTTCAATTCGTTGAGGCGCGAGGGCCCGCCGATTTCGACAGGGCCTTCTCGGACATGACCAGGGCGCGCGCGGGGGCTCTGACTGTGTTGGGAAGCGCCATGCTCTTTGCTGAGCGCAGACGCCTCGTGGACCTGGCGGCAAAGCATCGGCTGCCGGCGGTGTACACAACAAGGGAGTTTGTCGATGCCGGGGGCCTTATGGCCTATGGCCCGAACGTTGCTGATTTGTTTCGGCGCGCCGCCACCTACGTGGACAAGATTCTCAAAGGCGCCAAGCCCGGCGACCTGCCCGTCGAGCAGCCGACAAAGTTCGAGCTGGTGATCAACCTCAAGACCGCCAAGGCCCTCGGCCT
>DASXTG010000150.1:0-3774 GCA_036505515.1 Candidatus Dormiibacterota bacterium
CGCCGGTGATTTCGACGGCGACGGGTTCGCCGACCTGGCCATCGGTGCACCGCTCGAGTCCATCCCCCGCATCTTCGAGGCCGGCGTGGTCAACGTGCTGTACGGCACCCCCACTGGGCTGACCGGATCCGGCAGCCAGACCTTCACCCAGAACACCCCCGGGGTGGGCAGCAACGCCGAACCCGGCGACTGGTTCGGCTATGCGCTGGCCGCCGGCGACTTCGACAATAACGGGTTCGCCGACCTGCCCGTCGGCGTACCGTTCGAGATCATCGACAACTTCATCGCTGCCGGCGCGGTCAACGTGCTGCCCGGCACTGCGGCGGGGCTGACCGGATCCGGCAGCCAGTTCTTCACCCAAAACACGCCCGGGGTGGGCAGCACCGCCGAAGAGGACGACCTGTTCGGCTTCGCGCTCGGCCCCTCCGGAGCGCAAGGCCCGACCGCCGCACAGAGCCCGGCTGCACCACCGGCCACCTCATTGTCCGACCCGCTATGGACAAAGCCGGCCAGTCGCTGAAGGTCCGATGCGCGATGTGGCTGCGCAAGGCGCTCGAGGCGGCGGTCTGCGAGCTGCTAGCTCGCGGCCGGGCCGCCTACTAGTCGTTCTCTCCTCTCTGTTAGTCGTGGTATTTCACCCCAGCTGATTTGGCGCGACCTGCATAACCGCAGGTCAGCATGCCGTTTTGGTCGTCCCTAGTTCGCGACTACCTCGACTGACCGACCGCTTTGGACCGGCGCCGAAAGCTGCATCTTTCGGCCCCACCTTCGCGCTAGCGTCACCCGCATGAGTGACGGCGACATTCGCAGGTTTTTCTCGGTACATACACCGCAGGGCGAAAGGCAGTTCGAGCGCGCGCTGTTCAGTTACAGCATCGAGAACGGAGTGCTCAAGGTGTCGCAGCGAGGGGGTGACATCCCGCTGGTCGTGTACGGAACCGCGGGGTGGCTCCGGGTCGAGGAAGGCGGCGAGGTCGTCGAGCCCGCGATCGGCGGCGGCGAGCATCTTCACCAACCGGGGATTGAAGAGTGAGCCGCACCCAGGTCTGTAGTCACGAAGTGGGCCACATGATCGCGAGTTTTGGTGGCCCAGTGAAGTCCGCTGCATATTCTCACCAAAACTAGAGATCTTGACCCCGAGAGCCGGGACGCTCCGTCGCCGTCCGGGCACGGCTTAGCGACCACGTGCTCACCAACCGCCGGATCGAGGACGCGTCACTGAAGGGCCGGGAGCGGCACCTCTGCTCGTGAGCTGCTCCAAGCGCTCACCGAACGAATGCGACAGATATGTACAGATCCGATGAGGAATGCATAAAGGTCATGACGCTTGAGGTCACCTACCAACCAGGATTGTCGGTCCGACCGTCATAGACAGTCCGCTCGCTGCGACGTGAGCGCGGCGACAGCGGGGCATGCACAAGTTATTCACCCGTGATGTCGCTCACACCGGCGGGGCGAACCGAGCGCTTCTGTCTGGCGTTTCTTAAAAGGGAGCGAGCACTGAGTGTGAGATCACGGAGGAGTCTGGCGAACGGAGTCGACCAGGAGGGAAGCGCAACCCTGTTTGGATTGTTGTCATGGCTGGAGCTGATGGCCCGGCCCGAATGACGAGGATGAGAAGAAGTGACCACTGCAATCGCCCTTACCGAACCTGCCGCGCTGACGCCGGCTGACCGCTGTGATCGCTGCGGTGCGCAGGCCTACATCCGCGTCGTGCTCGGCAGCGGCAGCGAGTTGCTCTTCTGCGCGCATCACGGTCGGAAATACTCCGATGGGCTCCGCGAGGTTGCGCTCCACATCCAGGACGAGAGCGAGAAGCTCGCGGCCACACCCGCGATAGCCCCGGACGACGAGCACTAATCCGATCCACTTCTCCGTCCGCGATCTGACCTGCTGATCTTGTGGACGTCATGAAGGCGGCGACCACCTTTGCGTGGCTGCCGCCTTCGCATTGTGGCTTCATCTTGAAAGACACCCTCATCGAGGCCCACTGCCCGATCGGGGCTAACGCGCAGTGCGGGAGGAGCCTGCCTTCCGGGCGATGTCACTCCTAGGTCGGGTGGAGGTCCCCTAATACCTGGGGTATGAAGCGCACGTTCAGCCGGTAGGTCTGGGTGAAGGAGCCCTTCATGCGGGCGAGGCCGCGTCGCTGACACAGGTTATCGGTGTGCCGGGGGATGATTGGGGTACGGCGGCAGCCGCGACCGCCGATGCACCCAGTGGCAGCGCGGCCAGACACAGCTGAGGAAATCCGTGAGCCTTCAGACCAGCGCGATCCTGTCGGGTGGGGAGCCTGATGCCGGCTACACGGCGCGGCATCTGCTCGTCCTCGAGGGGCTCGAAGCGGTCAGGAAGCGACCTGGCATGTACATCGGGTCGACGGACTCACGAGGTCTCATGCACTGCCTGTGGGAGATCATCGACAACTCGGTCGACGAGGCGCTCGCCGGGGTCTGCGGCGGCATCGACATCGTGCTGCGGGAGGACGGCTCTGCCGAGGTGCGCGATGACGGGCGTGGCATCCCGGTCGACAAGGAACCCAAGACCGGGTTGTCCGGCGTCGAGGTGGTCATGACCAAGCTGCACGCCGGCGGGAAGTTCGGCGGCGGCTCTTACGCGGCGTCAGGCGGCCTGCACGGAGTCGGGGCATCGGTGGTCAACGCGCTGTCATCGCGGCTCGACGTCGAGGTAGACCGCGGTGGAGCCACCTGGTCGGTGTCTTTCAGGCGCGGCACCCCTGGCGTCTTCGCTGGGCCAGGGCCGGACACGCCGTTCACCAAGCGTTCCGGCCTGACCAAGCTCGGGCGGTTGGCGAAACGCATCACCGGGACCAGGGTGCGGTTCTGGCCGGATCGGCAAATCTTCGTCAAGGATGCGAGGTTCTCCATCGAGGACCTCCATGCTCGAGCGCGGCAGACAGCCTTCCTCGTGCCGGGCCTGTCCATTTCGGTGCGCGACGAGCGCGGCGGTAGCACCCATGCAGATGAACAGGTCTTCGTTTACAAGGGCGGGATCAGCGAATATTGCGACTTCCTCGCCCCAGACCGGCCGGTCACCGACACCTTGCGACTGAGCGGGAGCGGCCTCTTTACCGAGACTGTGCCCGTCCTCGACCGCAAGGGACACATGACCCCCACGGAGGTCGAGCGCGAGCTGGCCGTCGATGTCGCGCTGCGCTGGGGAACGGGCTACGACAGCGTCGTCAAGTCCTACGTCAACATCATTGCTACCCCAAAGGGAGGCACTCACCTCGCCGGGTTCGAGCGAGCGATGGTCCGCGCTCTCAACGATGTCTTGCGTTCGACCAAGCTCGTGCGCCAAAACGATGACCCCCTGATCAAGGATGACATCCTCGAAGGCTTGACCGCCGTCGTCACCGTCCGGCTGGCCGAGCCTCAGTTCGAGGGCCAGACCAAGGAGGTGCTGGGCACACCCGCGGCCTCACGCATCGTCGCGTCAGTCGTGCAGGGCGAGCTCAAGAACTGGCTGACCTCGACCAAGCGTGGCGATCGGGCTCAGGCGCGGCTTGTCCTCGAGAAGGTCGTCTCGGCGGCGAGGACCCGGATCGCGGCTCGTGCTCACAAGGAAGCCCAGCGCCGCAAGAATGCGCTCGAGACGTCGTCGTTGCCTGCCAAGCTGGCCGACTGCCGCACCGACGACGTGTCTCGCAGCGAGCTGTTCATCGTGGAAGGCGATTCAGCGCTCGGCACTGCCAAACTTGCCAGGAATTCCGAGTTCCAGGCCCTGCTTCCCATTCGCGGCAAGATCCTCAAC
>DASXTG010000151.1:0-4180 GCA_036505515.1 Candidatus Dormiibacterota bacterium
GTGGTGCTGACCGGCGTAGGCATCCCGAAAGAGATGTTCACGTGCCTGTTCGCCACATCCCGTGTGGCCGGCTGGACCGCCCACGTGCTCGAATCGCTTGCGGACCTTCGCATCATCAGGCCCGCGTCCGTGTGGAAGGGGCCCGAACCGGGCAAGAAACCGATCCCCCTGGCCCAGAGATGACCGGCGAATACGTACCCGGGCTCGAAGGAATCGTCGCCGCCCAGACCGCGATCTCGCTGGTGGACGGCGCCAACGGCCGGCTCGTGTACCGCGGATACGTCATCGCCGATCTCGCGGAGGACATGTCCTTCGAAGAGGTCGCGCATCTCCTGTGGCACGGCCGCCTGCCATCGCGCGCTGAGCTCGACGCCCTGACTCTCGAGCTGGCGGGGTCGCGATCACTCACCGAAGCTGCTGCGAAAACACTCGACGCGCTTCCGACCGACACCGACCCGATGGACGTGCTGCGCAGTGTGGTGTCGGTGCAGGGCGTCGAGCATCGAATCGAGAAGCCGACGATCGCGCACGCCGTCCACGCGACGGCGTCGTTCCCAACCATCCTCGCAGGCTTCCATCGCCGGCAGCAGGGACTCCCGCCAGTCAGACCGCGGGCAGACCTCGGGCACGCCGCCAACTACCTGCACATGCTGAACGGCAAAGAATCAGAGCCCGAGCTCGTGCGCGCCCTCAACACCTACCTCGTGCTGCTCGCGGACCACGGCATGAACGCATCGACGTTCACGGCCCGCGTCATCGCCTCCACCGATTCCGACCTCGCCTCGTGCCTGGTCGGAGCGATCGGCGCGTTGAAAGGGCCCGCCCATGGCGGTGCGCCGTCGGCAGTCATGGACCAGCTGGAGCAGATCGGCAGTGCCGAGAACGCCGAGCGCTGGATGCGCGATGCCCGCAAGCGCAAGGTGCGGTTCATGGGCTTCGGTCATCGCGTGTATCGGACCTACGATCCGCGAGCAAAGATCCTCAAGGCGATGTGCCAGCGACTGAACCCAAAGTTTTACGACCTGGCCTCGAAGGTCGAAGAGATGGCGCTGACGATCCTTCATGAGGAGCATCCCGAACGACCACAAGCAACCAATGTCGAGTTCTACTCGGCCGGCGTCCTGCAAGCGATCGGGTTGCCCAAAGAATTCTTTCCGCCGACGTTCGCGGTCGCCCGCGCAGCCGGCTGGACTGCGCACGTGCTCGAGCAGGTCGCCAACAACCGGCTGATTCGCCCGCAGTCGCAGTACATAGGTCCCGAACCCCGCAAACCGGTACCGCTCGCCGAGCGGGGATAGCCCGCTGCGGCGGCTCGACGCCGGCACGTGGCGGAACCTTGGGTTCGCGGCCCTCGGCTGGTTCCTTCTGCTCGCCGCGGCGGTCACCGCCTGGTGGGTCTTCCAGCCCGTCATACATGACGCCACCGACAGCGACCTGACCCTCGTCTACATCGGGGCTCGAATCGGCCTGGAGCACGGATGGAGCCACATCTACGCCCTTGACCTGCAGCACCAGCTGTTCAGCCAGCTCCGGCCCGGCGCGCCCTTCGGGGACGGCGAGCGATTTCTCTCACCGCCCCCGCTGGCATGGCTCGTCCTTCCACTGACGGCGGCTGGGCTCTCGGCGGCATTCTGGACCTGGGTCGCACTCTTGGTGGCGTCGCTGGTCGCGGCCTGGTGGCTGGCCGCTCCCGGCCACGGTCGGACCAGATGGTTGTGGCTGCTCGGCGCCCTGGCCTGGTACCCGCTCCTTTACAGCCTGGCCCTCGGCCAGCCGGTCGCACTCGTCCTGCTCGCGGTCGTCGCATGTTGGCGGCTGGCGGAATCGAACCGGCCTTATCTCGCTGGCGTCGCCCTCGCCGGCATCGTTTTCAAGCCGCAGCTCGCGATTGCGCTGCCGGCTGTGCTGCTTGTCGCCGGTCGGTGGCGGGTCGTGGGCAGCTGGGCGCTCACCAGCGCGGTTCTCGCCGGCGTTTCGCTCTTGATCATCGGCGCGCAGGGATTGAGCGACTACCGCAGCCTGCTGGCCGAGGCGCAGGGTGTCGTCAACAATCGCTACTTCACGCTCGCCTACGTCCTCGGGCCAGGGCCGTCGAGCTACGCAGCCCAGGCCCTGGTCTCGGCGGTCGGGCTTGCCGGCGCCTACCTGAACCGCCGCTCGGGAATGTCGCGCCTCGTGGCGCTGGGATTGGTCACATCGGCAGTGGGCGCGACTTACTGGCACCTCCAGGACTTCGCGGTCCTGATCGCGGCAGCCTGGCTGTTCTGCCACGATCATCCCCCAGCCTGGCAGCGGGCCTGGCTGCTCGTGGTGGCCGCGGCCGCAGAGCTGGCCTGGCCTCTTGGTCCGCTGCCGGTGCTCATCGCCATCGCGGTGTGGTTCGGAATCCTGGTCGTGCCCCGCCAAGTGATGCACCAGCGCCATCTCAAGCTGTCGGCACCGTGAAGGCCGGCGACGTTCGAATCCAACATGCGCGTCTGCTGGTCGCGCTCCTGGCGCTGGCCGCTTCCTTCGCCATCCTCTGGCTCTCGAGGGGTTTCAACTTCTACTTCGACGAGTGGACGTTCATCCTCAGCGCCCCGGACTGGACGTGGACGACCTATCTCGAGCCCCACAACGAACATCCAGTGATCCTTCCGCGCCTCATCTATGCAGCCCTGCTGTCGACAGTCGGCATGCGCAGCTACCTCCCATACATGGCCGTCCTGCTGGCGCTCCACGCCGCGAGCGCGTGGCTCCTTTTCGAGCTCGTGCGGCGGCGCGCGGGCGACCTGCTGGGCGTGGCCGCGGCTGCATTGCTGCTGGTGCTCGGCGCCGGTTGGGAGAACCTGCTGTGGGCGTTTCAAATGACATTCGTGGGGGCGGCGGCGCTCGGGCTAGGTTCGCTGCTCGCAATGGAGACCAGACGTATGGGCCTCGCCGCGGCGCTTCTGGCCGGAGCGATCATGTTCTCCGGGATCGGCCTCTTCTTCGGCGTCGCCGTCGCGGTCCGTCTGGCGCTGACGCCGCAGCGGCGCAAGGACCTGCTGTGGCTCGCGCCGGTCGGGGTTGCATTCGCGGCCTGGTACCTGGCATTCGGACGCGCGGGATTGCCGCCGAATCCCCCGCCGACCGCCGCCAACATCGCACTGCTGCCCGCGTACGTAGGGTGGGGACTCGGATCGGCCGTGGCCGGCATCATCGGCGAAGGCGGATGGGTCGGCCTCGTCTTGATGGTCGCCGCTCTGATTGCGGTCGCGCGGGCCTGGCGCCGCCAGGGCATGGATCCGTTCGCCCTCGGCGTCGCTGCCGGCCTCCTGGCGCTCTATGTCATCACCGGGCTGACGCGCGCACAGCTCGGCTACCAGCAATCCGGATCGGGCCGCTACGTCTACGAAGGCGCGATCTTCTTGCTCCTGCTCCTAGCCGACGCCGCTCGCGACCTGCCGTGGCGGGGCACATGGCGCCCGGCTTCCGTCGCCTGCGTGTTCCTCGCCTGCTTCAGCAGCGCGGCGCTGTTGTTCACCTTCGCGACTGCAAAGGCAGTGCAGATGCAGCGCGAAAATGCAGACCTGCAGGCGCTCGCGGCGGCGCGCGGCTACTCCTGCCTCAACCCGAGCGGCGTGGCCGACCCGCTGGTCATGCCGCAGGTCGCGAACCCGGCGCTCTACTACCGCGCCGTCGACCGATACGGCTCGCCTCTCGCGTCAACCCAGATCACGAATCCGGACGACTTTGAGCGCGCGGTCCAGAACCTCACGCTCTCAAACTGCCCATGAAGGCCCTGGCGGCGGCATACGTGCTCGGGCTCGTGCCCGCGCTGGTGCTCGGTGTTTTCCAGCCCGTGTGGTCGCGCGTCGACGAGCCCGCACACTACGACGTCATCGCGCAGTACGCGGCTGGGGTCTACCCGCATGACTCGGTGACCACGATCCGGCCCCAGACCCTCGAGGTGATGCAGCGCACCGGCGTCTACGGGTTCATCGTTGACGCCGCTTATGCGGAGCCCGACCTGTCGGGCGGTTTCCAGTCCATCCCGCCGGGCATCTCGGCGCCGGCGCACGTGCTGTGGATCCGCCGCCACGGTTTCGAGTTCTCCTACGAAGCGTTTCAGCCGCCGCTGTACTACGCGATTGCGACGCCGTTCTGGATGCTCGGCAATGCGGTTGGTGGCGCGCTCGGCGCTGTCTACGCGGTGCGC
>DASXTG010000152.1:0-2811 GCA_036505515.1 Candidatus Dormiibacterota bacterium
TTCTACGACCGGGTCAGGCGCGCCCAGCCGGGCGAGCTGTCCCGTGGCCCCGAGGTCTGGGCCATCTACTTCCGCGACCCCGAGTGGTACCGGCGCGGCGCCAGCCAGCACTTCGACGTGGTCTACGAGACACGCGGCGGCGCCATCGACGGCTGGGTCAGCTACCGCGTCGAGAACCACTGGGATGGCGAGCTGCCGGCCAACACCGTACGGGTGCGCGAGCTCTACGCGCTGACGCCCGCCGCCCGCGCCGCGCTGTGGCGGTACTGCCTCGACCTCGACCTGGCCGCATCCATGAAGCTGCTCGCGCGGCCGGTCGACGAGCCGCTGCGCTGGCTGCTGGCCGACTCCCGGCGGCTGCGGACCAACCAGACACGCGAGGACCTCTGGGTGCGGCTGCTCGACGCGCCGGTCGCGCTGGCCGCCCGCCGCTACGCCACACGGGACCGCCTGGTCGTCGAGGTGATCGATCAGCTGCGCCCGGCCAACCACGGGCGCTTCGCGCTGGAGGGCGCGCCCGACGGCGCCTCCTGCGAGCCGACCGGCGACGACCCGGACCTCCGCCTGGACGTCGCCGAGCTGGGCGCCGCCTACCTCGGCGGGGTCCGCTTCACGACCCTGGCCGCGGCCGGTCGCGTGATCGAGCGGACACCGGGCGCACTCTGGCGCGCGGACCGGCTCTTCGCCAGCGACCCCGCTCCGTGGTGTACCACCTCGTTCTAGCCAAGTCCGTCAGAGCGCCGGTATCCAGCTCTGAACGCTGCGCTCACCTGCGGTTTTGCCTGGTCGGAGCCGAGCATCCGGGCGATGTCATCAGGACAGGATCTAAACCTAGTCCCTGCACGGACCTGAGGCGCATGCCCCGACCAACTCTCGCACAGCCATCTAGCTATGCGGGCTGCCTTTGAGGTGGGTTCGGCAGGCCCGGGACGGAGACGACGGTCCAAGTAAAGGATGGAGCTGTCGAGGCGCGGTCCGCTTCGAGTAGACAAATGGCGCCCTCGCGTAGAAGTTCACTCACCGTGACGCCGCGTCGGTTGGCGAGTTCTCGTAGGGCCACTGCTAGTTCTGGCTCAAGGCGGAGCGAGATCATCTGGTCTAGCCGTCTGGGAGCTACAGCCCTGCCCGAGCCCTCGACCACTTCCCCGGCGTGCTGCCGGGCCAGCTCCCGCCGCTCGCGCTCGCTGCGCTGGTGTTCGTCGCTCATCGTTGTCCCCTCCACCTGCGCCGCTTGACTCGCTCCCACTCTCTGATCTCGGCTGGCTTGGCCCACCATCCTGTCACCGGCCGCAGCCAATCACCACGTTTGTATGACGTATCAAACAGTAGTGTCCACATCTGATTCCATGCCCGATCTGGCCCGACGAAGGCCGCTTCGGCCGTTTCCAGAGGTAACCGGATCTCAACGGGTTCTTCGGACAGCACCTCATCCACCACTCGCTCATCGACACCATGGCGAAGGCAGTGAAGGAGGTTGTTCGTCTGCTCGTCTGGTTCTTCCTCTTCATCGTCCCAGTCGATCGCCTCGTACTTGCTGAGATCTATCGCTTCCCCTACTCTGTCATACGAAGTTCGTGCTAGTTGTATCACACCAGCTCAGGAGGCACCATGAGCGACCAGGAGCCGGGCCACGACCGGGAGCCGCAGGAGTCCGAGCATGACCGGGAGCCCCAGGAGCCCTTGAACCGGATCAGGGCAGCCGCGTTCTTCGCTGCCGACCATGTTGATTCCGTAGGCGGGAAGCTCTACACCAACGGCGGGTTCTTCAACATGCTTCGCTTCCCGAACTATCCAGCCATCGTCCAGACGCTCGGAATCGGAGCCTCACTCGTTGTCCCATGGCATGCCTACCAGCAAGATCATCACTTCGTCGTTACCTTGCACGACGAGGATCGTCGAGCGCTGCCACTCCGGGTTGAGGGAGGTTTCCGCGTGGGAGCCGACATCCTTCTGCGCCACGGTGATCCGAGCATTATCAACATCGCTGGGAACGTCACCAATGTGGTCTTCGAGCGCCCCGGACATTACCATCTGCAGCTTCACGTAGACGACGAAGAACTAGCTCGTTGGAACCTTCAGGTTGTTCAACTGCCTGACGTGTTTCCGAGTGCCACGACGCCAGGACTCCCTCAGACGTAGGCCCGTTGTCAGCAAGCAGTGAGCCCGATAAGGCGCTTGGCGCTTCGGGGCTCCCGCTCGTTCTCTGCCGGTTCTCTTTCGTCGGGTTCAACAGCAAAGCGCCCGTCGGAATTGACGCGCGCTTGTCAAAGCTGCGTGGTCACCATTGGTGACCCAGCATCGCCGGCTGCCACTTCTATCAGTACACGGGACGCTGAACTCCTGGCCGGATCTCGCACCGTCCCTGGTCAGACGGCAGATCCTGGGTTCGGGATTGGTCCCGTTAGAGCGCCGTTACCGCCCTTGCGTACGAATCAGCCTGCAAACCGTGGCTCGATTCTGGCGCGGAGGAAGCGGAACAGGATGTGTGGGATCTTCGGCATGGTGCGTTCGGCGCACGACCCGGACCCGGCCTGGGCGTCGAGTGTGTTCGTCGCCCTCGGGCATCTCGCGGAGGAGCGCGGCCGCGACGCCGCCGGCTTCGTGCTCGTCGGTGACGGCTCCGGGCGCCCTGTCGCCCCGGGCTGCGATGGCGGCGGGGGCCCCGACCCTATCCACCGCAGCGACGTCCAGCTCAGCCGCTGCCGGGTGGTCAAGGACACCCGCCGGTGGGCGTCGGTCTGGCGGCCGGAGTTCCTGCGCGCGCTGGACGGCGCGCAGGTGGCGCTCGGCCACACCAGGCATGCCTCGCAG
>DASXTG010000153.1:0-2758 GCA_036505515.1 Candidatus Dormiibacterota bacterium
TCACGCCGTCCGATGTGACGGTCACGCGCCGCCATCATCCGTTGCAGGGGCAGCGGCTGGAGGCGGTGTTCGGAGGAGCTGCGATGGTTGTGGTGCGCCTCGCGGACGGGACCACCATGCGGCTCCCGCGGACGTGGACCGACGCCGACGGCGCGCCGTCGCACGAGCCCACCGAGAGCGTCTTCAGCGTCGAGGCGCTGCGAGATCTGTTCCGTCTCGTCGACGCAATTGGCCGCCGCACCTGAAGACGGCGGCCCCATTGCATCGGTCGGATCGACGTGGTCCTCTCCACACGGGAGGACCTCGATGCCAACACAGACATCTCTCGATCTTCGCGGCGAGGGGCTGCGCGCGTTGTGGAAGCGGCTGCCCGAGCGCTGCCGCAGGGAAGCCATCGCGCTCGTCGCGCAGCTCATCGCGCGCGCGGCCCAGAGCGCCTCGAACCCGAAAGGAGCCAAGCGATGAACGCACCCGACACCGATCGACTCAAGGTTCGCGCCGAGCACCAGGAACGCGTGGCCTTCGTGTACGTGCGACAGTCCTCATTGCGCCAGGTCCTAAACAACCTCGAGAGCCAGCGGCTTCAGTACGGGTTCGCCGAGCAGGCCGCGCAGCTCGGGTGGAGCCGCGAACGCATCGCCATCATCGACGAGGATCAGGGCCAAAGCGGCGCGCTGCCCCAATCACGCGGCGGCTTCGGCGACATGGTGGCCGCAGTCGCCCGCGGCGAGGTCGGCATCGTCATGAGCTTCGAGCTGTCGCGCCTGTCGCGCAACGACCTCGACTGGCACCACTTGGTCTATCTGTGCCGCTGGACCAACACCCTGATCGCTGACGAGCAGGGCCTCTACGATCCCTCGTCGAGCGCCGACCGCATGGTGCTCGGCATCCGCGGTCAGGTCAGCGAGCTGGAGCGCGACAGCATCGTGCACCGGATGGTGGAGGCACGCTGGAACAAGGCGCGCCGCGGTGAGGCCTTCACCATCCCGCCGGCCGGCTACGAGCTCGATGAGCTGGGCCGGCTTCAGCTCTCGAGCGACGAGGCGGTGCAGACCGCGATGCGATGCGTGTTCGAGAAGTTCGACGAACTGGGCGCCGCCAGGCAGGTCTTCCTGTGGTGGCGCTCCGAGGGCTTGACCTTCCCCGTCAGGCGCGCAGTCCCGCGCACGCACCCCGTCGTCTGGAGGTCGGTCAGCTACCGGCTGATCTACCAGACGCTCCGTCATCCCATCTACGCCGGCGCGTTCGTGTTCGGCCGGAGCGAGTCGCGACGCGAGCTCGATCCGGAAACGCAGAAGGTCGTGCTCAGGCGCGGTCTGCGCCGGGCCCGCGAGGAGTGGCCGGTCTTGATTCAGGATCATCATCCGGGCTACATCTCTTTCGAGAAGTACCTCGACAATCAGGAACGGCTGCGTGGCAATGCCATGATGAGGAGCCAACCAACAGACGAGAGCCACCAGGGCGCGGCACGCGAGGGGCGGGCGCTCCTACAAGGACTCATGCGCTGCGGCCATTGCGGTCGGCGCATGTACGTCAACTATGGCGGCAACAACGCCGGGCGAACGCTGCAATACCGGTGCTCGCGACAGCGGGTGCTCGGGCCGGAGTGCCAGCTGGTGGGCGGCAAGCGGATCGAGGCGACGGTGGTCGAGGCGTTCCTGCTGGCGGCGGAGGCGGCCGGGCCGGAGGCTGCGGCGCTGGCGGGCGAGCGGTTGCGTGAGGAGATCGAGACGGCGGAACGGGCGTGGAAGCTGCGGATCGAGAAGGCCGAATACGAGGCGCAGCGGGCCGAGCGGCAGTACATGGCGGTCGAGCCTGAGAACCGCACGGTGGCGCGCGAGCTGGAGCGGCGGTGGAACGAGCGCTTGCTGGAGCTGGACACACTGCGCGACCAGGCCGCGAGGGCGGGTCAAGGCCGGCGGCCGCTGACCGAGAGGGAGCTGGCGCGAGCCCAGGAGCTGGGCCGGAACCTGGAGGCGGTCTGGCATGCGTCCACGACGACGGTCCGAGACCGCAAGCGCCTCTTGCGGGCGCTCATCGACGAGGTGCAGGTGCGGACCGAGGAGCAACGTCACCGGGTGCGGATCGTGTGGAAGGGCGGTGCGGTAACGGATCGCGAGGTGGCGCGATTTCGTGCGGGCGACGGCCGACCGCGACCGCATAGGACGGCCGAGGAGATTGTCGAGCTCGTGCGCAAGCTGGCGTGCGACTTCGACGACGCGCAGATCGCGCGCATCCTCCACCGCCAGGGTCATCGCAGCGGTCTGGGCCTGGCCTTCACCAAGTCGAGCGTGTCGTCGCTTCGCCACAAGAACGACATCCCGGTCTGCCTGAAGAAGAAGTCATGTGAGGGACGAGACGGCCCCTTCACAGCCGATGAGGCCGCGCGCGAGCTGGGGGTCAGCATGCACACGGTGCATCGCTGGCTGCGCGAGGGCGTGCTGGCGGGCGAGCAGGCGACGCCCTCCGCGCCCTGGCGGATCCTCCTCACCGAGGAAGTCCGTCGCCGGCTGGCCGGCGGCGCCGTTCCAGAGGGTTGGGTAGGCCTGGACGAGGCCGCCCGGCGCCTGGGGATCGGTAAATCATTGGTTGCCCATTGGGTCAAGCAGGGGAAGCTCAGGGCGGTCCGCACGACCGTGGGCAAGCGCCCATGCTGGAGAATCGACGTTTCTTCAACCGATTGCGGGAATCAGTCAGGTCTATTTGACCGAACGGGCAACGACACTACCAAGGAGTCGTAGTATGAACGGACGCACGG
>DASXTG010000154.1:0-5964 GCA_036505515.1 Candidatus Dormiibacterota bacterium
TCGCCATGGTCGACCGCGAGATCCCGGTTGTCGCGGTGGTGCCTGACGGCGCCGGCGGTCGGGCGCTGTACGGCGGGCTCGACCGCCTCAGAGACCGATCGGCAGACGTCTGTGTCGTGGGGACTCCTGAGGCGGTTGTCCGCGGAACGGTCGGCTTCACGCTGGTCGAGGGCATCGCCGAAGAGGTCTCGCCGATTCTGGAGATTTTGCCGCTGCAGCTCCTCGCGTACGAGATTGCTATCGGGCGCGGCCTCGACCCTGACCTCCCGCGGGCGCTCAAGAAGATCACCGAAACGCACTGACCTGCGTCGGGTCCACCGCTCGCCCCGCATCTGATCGCCGCGCCGCCACCGCCGCGGCTGCCAGCGCAGTCCTCGCCGCGGCGATGTCCTCCCCGGATAGGTCGGCACGCGCTGTCAGGCGCAGGCGGGATGTGCCGTCGGGTACGGAGGGCGGTCGGAAGCAGCCGACTCGTACGCCGGCGTCGAGGCAGGCCGCGGCGGCCGCAACCGCGGCGGCTGGCGCGCCGACGAGGACGGACACGACCGCCGCATCCGGCGAGGTGACCGGGAGGCCGGCCACCTCCGTCGCGACTGCCGCGAGATCTCGAGCCCGGGAGCGCACCGCGGCCGGCAGTGCCGGGCTCGCCGTTAGGACACCGAGGGCGGCCAGTGCCGCGCCGACCGCGGCCGGCGCCAGCCCGGTGTCGAAGATGAACGCGCGTCCCGCGTCGATCACGTGCTCGACCAGCTCGGTGGTCGCGAGCAACGCTCCGCCCTGAGCGCCGAGCGACTTTGACAGCGTGACGGTCACCGCCACGTCCGGCTCGCCGGCTAGGCCGGCGGCGTGGACGGCTCCGCGCCCCTCCGCACCGATCACTCCGAGACCGTGGGCATCGTCGATCACAAGCCCGGCGCCATGTCGGCGAGCGATCGCGTGCAGCTCGACCAGCGGGGCGAGCTCGCCATCGACGGAGAAGACCGCATCGGTGATAACGATCGCGCGTGGCTCAGCGCGCGAAGCGAGTGCGGAATCCACGGCCGCGGGGTCTCGATGAGGTGTGACGACCACTCGGGCGCGGGATAGCCGGCACGCGTCGACGATCGATGCATGGTTGCCCGCGTCAGAGATGATCAGGCTGTCCGGACCGGTCAGAGCGGTTATCGTCGCGAGGTTGGCGAGGTAGCCCGAGGAGAAGACGAGCCCGGTGGGCCAGCCGCCGAACTCCGCGAGTGCCGCCTCCAGCTCGGTGTGAAGCGTTGTCGATCCGGTCACCAGGCGCGATCCAGTGGATCCCGCTCCCCAGGCCAAGGCAGCAGCGCATGCCCCCGCGACCACGGCGGGATGGCGGGCCAACCCGAGGTAGTCGTTGCTGGCCAGATCGAGCGAGGTCTCACCCGCCCCGCGTGGCTGGAGGCGCCGTCGCAGACCCGCCGCTTCCCGCTCGGCGGCTCGCTGAGAAAGCCAGCCGAACGCGCGTAAGAGCGGCTCGCCGGCCATCAGGGCTGGTTAGGGCTCGGTCTATACCACGGCCCCACCGTGCGCAAAGCATGCTGGAGTGCGCCGAGC
This sequence comes from Candidatus Dormiibacterota bacterium, assembly GCA_036505515.1. Classification (GTDB taxonomy): domain Bacteria; phylum Chloroflexota; class Dormibacteria; order Dormibacterales; family Dormibacteraceae; genus DASXTG01. The sequence goes on from DASXTG010000154.1 coordinate 1,570, forward strand.
AGCTCCACCCGTACCCCGATCATGCCCTGGAAGTAGGACTGGTCCGTCGCCCATGGCAAATCCTGGACGCCGAGCAGCAACTGAGCATGAAGCGCACGGACATAGTGGATCGTGTTCGCCACCTGGGCGGGAACGGGTTGTTGCGTGGGCTCACTCTGCTCCCAGGACGACGCGAGCCGTTCCACCCAGGGTCCGAGCAATGCCATGTCCACCACATTGCGCTGGAGCAGCGCCATCGTGGCATAGGCAAGGCGGTCGTCCTCCTGCTGGGTGAGCGGGTAGGACGTGGGTGCGAGCAGGCGGTCCGCGATCGCATCGAGGATGACCATGAGGCCACCCTCATCGAGATGGCGGGAGCGGGCGAGCGCCGCGATGAAGTCCGCGCCGTGCGCGACAGCGTGAGCCCAGCCGCAGCCGGGCACAAACCCACGAAGATCCCGCTCCTTGACGAACCAGCCGAGTCCCTGGTCACCCCAGCGCAGCACGTTGGTTGGGTGCACAGCGTGGATTTCGCTGTCCCTGGTCAGGATTGCAGCCAAGATCAATATAGAGAAGCTGCGCCGGAAGACGGTGTCGGTGGCGTCCTCCCCGACGCCGACCGTCAGCCCCTCGCACATCCCGTCGCCGACGCCGGCAAGCAGGTCGTCGTACACGCCCCGATGGATCCAGGTCGTAAACACGCGCCAGGCCAGCTCGTCCCTGACGTGCGGATCCGTGTCACCGAGCAGCTCGACGAGCTCAACGGTGAGATCGTCCAGCGGCCGGTCCTCCGGTACTGCGAAATCTCCTTCGACGATCTTTTCCCAGTATGTTGCGTCCGTTGCCGTGCGCGTCACTGCCTCGTCTCTTCTCGTCGAAATCCCCGACGCGTTCTTCATGAGTAACTCGCCTGGTCACCGCCCGGTTCAGATCCGCAAGGTCTCGCGCAGCCAGCAGCACGATCTAGCGGCCCCACCAAAGCGGCGACCCCAACGCCATATCATCCCAAACTTCGGCCTAGACTGGCTCCTTTGACGCGGGCGCCGCTGAAGGAATGGGCTGCATCCGCAGAATCGGCCTGTCCGGCGGGCCCGAGCCGCACAGGCCGTAGGCTTCCTGCGTGCCGTCATTGAACGATCTGGTACGGCAGCGGACAGCGCTGACCGAAGACGATCTCGAGTGGCTGCACCTACTCGTGGCCGACTGGCAGCTTCTCGCTGACCTGTCGTTCGCCGATCTCGTGCTCTGGGTGCCGACGGTTGAGGGTGCTCGTTATGTGGCCGTCGCCCAGATGCGGCCGACCACCGGTCCGACCGCCTATCTCGACGACATCGTCGGGACCGAGGTCCGGCGTGGGAGCCGTCCCATGATCGACGCCGCGCTCGACGAGGGCCGGATCGTGCGGGAAGGGGATCCGGAGTGGCGCAACGATGTACCGGTCCGCGTGGAAGCGATCCCAGTTCGGCGACGCGATGCCATCCTGGCGGTGATCGGTAGGAACACAAACTTGATCGGTGTCCGTACGCCCAGCCGGCTTGAGCTCACCTACCTGCAGTGCGCCACCGACCTAGCAAGGATGATCGCCGAGGGCCGGTTCCCGCAGCGGGACGCTCAGGTGGATCTCGAGGCGTCCCCCCGAGTTGGCGATGGGCTGCTCCGTCTCGACGCCGCGGGCATCGTCTCTTACGCCAGCCCGAACGCGCTGTCGGCCTTTCGACGGCTCGGCTATGCGGGGGATCTGCTGGGGGCTCATCTCGGCCGAACAATCGCCACTCTTGCGCCCGTCGCCGGCCCGGTCGACGAGGCGGTGGAGGTGGTGGCGAGTGGTCGTGCTCCACGGAAGATCGAGGTCGAGGCGAACGAGGCTTTCGTGCAGCTTCGCGCCATCCCGTTGACTCCTGAAGGCGATCGCGTCGGCGCGCTCGTCCTCGCACACGACGTGACAGAGCTGCGCCGGCGGGAGCGTGAGCTGCTGACGAAGGACGCGACGATCCGGGAGATCCATCATCGTGTCAAGAACAACCTGCAGACCGTCGCCGCCCTGCTGCGGCTGCAGGCCAGGCGCCTCGGCGAGGCGTCCGCACGCTCGGCACTCGAGGAGGCCGTTCGCCGTGTCGGGTCGATCGCCATCGTGCACGAGACCCTGTCGATGTCGGCCGATGAGGAGGTCGCCTTCGACCAGATCGCCCATCGCATCCTCGCGATGGTCGCCGAGGTGTCAGGGGCGGAGGCCGGTGTCGAGGTCGTCATGAACGGCGGGTTCGGCATGCTCGGTTCCGATGCCGCCACCCCGCTCGCCATTGTGCTGACCGAGCTGGCGCAGAACTCGTTCGAGCACGGTCTAGGCCAGCGATCAGGAAAGCTCGAGGTCAGCGCGACCAGGTCGGTCGGCCGGCTGCGGATGGTCGTGGCCGACGATGGATGTGGGCTGCCGCAAGACTTCGACCCGGATGCGTCGGGCAAGCTTGGCCTGCAGATTGTCAGGACGCTTGTGGTAGGCGAGCTCGGCGGGCAGCTCGAGATGGGGGAGCGGCCAGGGGGTGGAACCCGGGTGATCGTGGACTTGCCGTTGCGCCCGCCGCTGTCGGCCACTGAGGCTGGCCAGGAGCAGGCCGACAGCCACGAGCGGCCTGCATCGGCCGAGACCCGGGCGCGGCCGCCATAGGCCGAGAGCCACGCGTGGTCCGCATCGGCGGAGACCCCGCCCCGACAGGGGCGGCGGCAAAGACAAGACCCCGCCGGCTGGGCGGGGTCTAAGCGGCTGCGGCGTGCAGGATCTTCATGCGGTACGGGCGCGCGCCCTGGCGTTGCGGCGCTTCAGCGCGCGGCGCTCGTCTTCGCTCATTCCACCCCAAACACCAGCGTCCTGACCTGTCTCCAGCGCCCACGCAAGGCACTCGTCGATCACTGAGCAACGGCGGCACACCGCCTTTGCCTCTTCGATCTGCAGCAGCGCGGGGCCGGTGTTGCCGATCGGGAAGAACAGCTCGGGGTCCTCGTCACGGCACGCGGCGTGGTGGCGCCAGTCCATGCTGTCCAACTCCTCCAAGTCAACTCCGACGCGAGCCACGCGCGCCAAGTCCACGGTTTGTGATTGTGAACGCAATCACGAACCCACCATTTCCCTGACACCGAGGTCGAAACGGTGCGAGGGGAGCGATGGCGGACGTCGATTCAGTGCGCCTCGCAGAGGGCAAGGCGCGCCGAACGCCAGACATGAGGCTTTCAAACGCGGAAGCCAGGCACAAGACCTTCCGGGAAGGTTTTTCGGTTCGAAGGGTGTCGGCTTCGTCACATGCTGCGTTTCCCAGGCGCAATTGCCGTAACTCCTTCGATCTACAGATCAACAGGGCTGCTCCACCAGCGGGAGTGTGCCCGTTGGGGCAGTCGCCTACCAGCTCCTGTGAAGATCGCGCCTTGCCGGGTCTCAGTCCTGTGATGGACGGGTCTCGCCGCTATAACTTCCGCAGCGGCATGTCGGCCCGGCATAGACCCCTCCAGCCCGGCTAGACGGATTGCCGCTGGCGCATCGCCCGGTGGCGGTCTGGCAGGCCGGTGGGGTCGCCCCAGGCGCGGCGGCGCGAGCGTCATCGTTGCCTGGTACCCGCTCCGCGGGGCCAAAACGGCCATGCCTCACACCCGGCTGGCTCTCCCGGTAACGGCGCCGCGTCCATCTCGCCGTCGGTAAGCTCGCTGGGTGCAGACCCGTACCCGTTCGTCGACCTTGACCTTGGCCGCGCTGATCGTTGCGGTGCAGGGGCTGGCGATGCTCACCCTCGGATTCGCGCTGCTGGTGAGCAGCGTTGCCGGCAACCCCGACAGCTTCGTTGGCGCGATCTTGATAGGGGTGCTCGCGGCGATGGGTGGAGGCGGGTTGCTGCTGTGCGCCTGGGGCCTGCGCCACCGTCGCCGATGGAGCAGGTCGCCTGCGTTGGTGTGGCAGCTGCTGATGATCCCCGTGGGCTGGTACCAGGTCCAGGGCGGCCTGCGGTGGCTCGGTCTCTCGCTCGTTGCGGTGTCTGCGCTGGGCGCGCTCCTCCTTCTTGTCCCCGCAACAACCCAGGCACTCCAGGACTAGGCTCGCTGCGAGTGGCGCTAGTCGCCGAGCGCAACACACCGGTCCGGCTGGCCTTTAGTGAGGGTGAGGTCGTCCTGGAAGCGGGGTCGGGACGGAGCCGCCCGCCGCGCGCGCCCCGCTACTCGTCGACCATCAGGTCGTCGCGGAGCTGGGCCAGGGTCCTGGCCAGCAGCCGGGACACGTGCATCTGGGAGATCCCGATCTCCTCGGCGATCTGAGATTGAGTCATGTTGCCGAAGAAGCGGAGCAGCAGGATCTTCTTCTCCCTGGGCGGCAGCTTGGCGAGCAGCGGCTTGAGCGACTCGCGATACTCGACACCCTCGAGCTCTTCGTCCTCC
>DASXTG010000155.1:0-2211 GCA_036505515.1 Candidatus Dormiibacterota bacterium
GTTCGCACCGTCACGCGCGAGACGTATATCCGTCGAGTCACCAGGGACTGGCGTGTCACGCTCGTTCCGAAGCGCCAGACCGTCCGCGTGAAGCGTCAGCTCTCCGGGCGCGAGAAGCGCGACCTCGGGGTGGCGTGAAGCGCCGGTAGCTCGCCGGCGGAGAAACTGCTTCGCATCGCCGGCGATGTGCGCGACGATCACGGGCGCGGTTCTCGACCGACGCCCTTCGGGAGGACGCTCATGGCGAAGCTGAATATCAATGGCAAGGTCCACGACGTGCAGGCGGAGGCCGACACCCCGCTGCTGTGGGTCCTCCGCGAGCAGGTGGGCCTGACGGGCACCAAGTATGGCTGCGGCGTCGCGCAGTGCGGCGCCTGCTCCGTGCACGTCAACGGCCAGCTCGTGCGCTCCTGCGTCCTCCCCCTCGGAAGGGTCAAGGCCACCGACAAGATCGTCACCATCGAGGGCCTGTCGGCCACCAGCTCTCATCCCGTGCAGAAGGCCTGGGCGGCGCTCGACGTGCCGCAGTGCGGCTACTGCCAGTCCGGGCAGATCATGGCCGCGGCGGCGCTGCTGAAGAGGAAGCCGAAGCCGACCGACCAGGACATCGACGACGCCATGACCAACATCTGCCGGTGCGGCACCTACCAGCGCATCCGGGCGGCGGTGCACATGGCCGCCGGCAGAAAGCAGGCGTGATCATGAAGACTCCACGTCTTTCCCGTCGCAGCTTCATCGTCGGCACGGCTGCCACGGGCGGCGGCCTGGCCCTCGGAGTCCGCCTGTCCATCGGCTCACGATCGGCCGAGGCGAAGACCGCTGACACCACCGGCACCGAGGTCCATGCCTGGGTCGTCGTCAAGCCCGATGACACCTGCGTGATCCGCATCGCGCGCTCGGAGATGGGACAGGGCACGCTCACCGGCCTGGCCCAGCTCGTCGCCGAGGAGCTCGAGTGTGATTGGAAGAAGGTGGCCACCGAGTCGATCACGCCGGGCCAGAACCTCGCGCGCAAGCGCATCTGGGGCGAGATGGGAACCGGGGGCAGCCGCGGCATCCGCACCTCGCACGACTATGTCCGCCGCGGCGGCGCGGCCGCGCGCATGATGCTGCTGCAGGCGGCGGCCGACGAGTGGAAGGTGCCGGTCGGCGAGGTCGGCGTGGCCAACGGCGTCATCACGCACGCGGCCTCCGGGCGCAAGACCACCTACGGCAAGGTCGCCGCCGCCGCCGCGAAGCTGACGCCGCCGGATCCCAGGAGCATCACGCTCAAGGATCCGAAGGACTGGAAGATCGCCGGCAAGCCGATGAAGCGGCTGGACACGGCCGACAAGCTCGATGGCCGCAAGGTCTATGCGATCGATCTCACGCTGCCGGGCATGTTGCACGCGGCCGTCAAGGCGTGTCCGGTGTTCGGTGGCAAGCTCACGAGCTACGACGAGGCGAAGATTGCCGGCCGGCCCGGCGTCCGCCGCGTCGTCAAGGTGAACGATTCGACCGTCGCGGTCGTCGCCGATACGTGGTGGCGGGCCAGGGCTGCCCTCGAGGCGCTGCCGATCGTCTGGGACGAAGGAGCCGCCGCCCCCCAGTCGAGCGCGATGATCGCCGAGCACCTGAAGGAGGGACTGACGGCGAAGGAGGCGTACGCCTTCCGGAGCGACGGCGACGCCATCGACGCGATCCGGGGCGCCGCGAAGCAGATCGAAGCGGTCTACCGCACGCCATTCCTGGCCCACGCGACGATGGAGCCGATGAACTGCACGGTGAAGATCTCGGCGGACCGGGCCGAGTGCTGGGTGCCGTCGCAGAACGCGGAGGCTTCGCTGGCCGCCCTCTCCGAGCAGTCGGGAGTTCCGCTGGCCAGGTGCGAGGTCTACCGGCACGACCTTGGCGGCGGCTTCGGCCGGCGCGGCGGCCTCCAGGACTACGTTCGCCAGGCGGTCAACATCGCGAAGCAGTTCCCCGATGTCCCGGTCAAGATGATCTGGTCGCGCGAGGAGGACATGGGGCACGACTTCTACCGCCCGATCTCGCAGTGCAAGCTGGCCGCGGGCCTCGACGAGAAGGGCACGCTCGTCGGACTGCACGTTCGCATCTCCGGCCAGTCGATCAACGCGTTCCTGAACCCGGCCCTGGTGGCGGACGGCAAGGATGCGCGACAGCTCCAGGGATACACGGACAAGCCCGGGGACGCGCAGCTCGGCTACACCG
>DASXTG010000156.1:0-3656 GCA_036505515.1 Candidatus Dormiibacterota bacterium
CTCGCTCGATCGTTTGGATCCCGAGACGGCGCTGCGCCGCTTTGCCGAAGCGCTCGCGTACGCCGTCGCGACTGGAAGCAAGCGCGTGCAGATCTACTGCGTCGCCGGCATCGCGTGCGCGCTGCTCCTGCAGGGGGACGATCGCGCAGCCGCGCGCCTTTGGGGAATCGCAGAGGATCAGGAACGCCGGCTCGGCTTCCGGATGCTCCTAACCGAACGGCAGCGCTATGAGCACTTGATCTCGGACGCCCGCGAGCGCCTCGGCGGCGCGTACGAGGCTGAGCGCCGCGCGGGGGCGGGGCTGACGCTTGAGCAGGCAGTCGCCGAGGCGCGGCGACACGTACCGGCATGATTCACGCGATCATGAGCGACGACCGAGCAGCGACTGGCATTGTCACGCCGGGTAATGCCGATCTCGCGCGGTGTGTAGTGACATCAGACGTTGCTTGTGTCCATTGAAGGGACTGCCTACGTGTCCGAGCCGAAGCCCACCCCGCCCGCCGCCGAGCAAGCGCCCTACCGGACCTATGCCCCATCCGACTTCGGGCAACGGACCTTGCCTGGTCGGCGAATAACCCTGCCCTTCGCACTGTGTTCGCCGGCCGAGTTCGCTGCCACGTGCCCACAGGCGATTCTCGACACGGACCCGTCGGGCAGTGGTCTCGGCGTCTGGGTGTTGGTCGGGACGGAGCCCGGGTTCTGCATTTACGAGTACGCAGGCGGGATCACCTAGGTTCGCGCTGGCGACCACCAATGCGCTGCGTCCGGGTAGTCGCCCGGTCCAGGACCAGGCGCCTAGCCAGGACGAGCACGGGTCACGCGGGCTTCACGTCGAACGTAATGCCGGTTTCGCGCTCGGAGACTTCCCAGAGCCTGGCCATCGCATCCAGGTCCCGCGTGCGCCCGAACATCGGCCGGCGTACCGGCGGACCCCAGTTCACCCACCGCGGGGTGTAGAGGGCACCCCCGACAACGCCCGGATCCGTCGCCGCGCGGAGCAGCGAGAGGGCACCCTGGGCTGGGGTCATCCCGACCCGCAGAACGGCGGCGCGGTAGAAGCGCTGGCTCCGGCCACCCCCCGTCTCCCGCACACTGCGCGCCTGCAGGTCTGTGTTCGTGAATCCCGGATGCACGACGATGCTTTTCGCTGGCACCCCCGCCTCCCGGAAGCGCCGATTGAGTTCGATCGCGAAGTGCACGTTCGCCAGCTTCGACTGCCCGTACGCTCGCCAGGAGTCATAGCGTCCGACGAGATGAGGATTGTCCGGGTCGACTGTGGTTCCGACATGACGCCCCGTGCTGGTCACGGAGACGACGGGAGCGCCGGTACTGCGGAGCAGCGCCGGCAGTAGCTCCGCCGGGAGCGCAAATGTCCGAGATGGTTCACTCCGAGGTGCATCTCGAACCCGTCTTTGGTGCGCTGCTCCGGGATTCCCATTACACCCGCGTTGTTGACGAGGATGTCGATCCCCGGATGGTTGGCGAGGATGCGAGCGGCGGCTTGGTGGACGGCGGCCAACGACGCGAGATCGAGCGGCTGTAGCTCCAGTGAGGCTTTGGGGATCGCATCGTGGATCGAAGCGCGTGCGGCCTCCGCCTTTTCCTGATCGCGCGCCGCCATCACGACGTGCGCCCCCTTGCGCGCGAGTCCCCTGGCGACCTCGAGCCCGAGACCACCGTTCGCGCCTGTCACGACGGCGACCTTGCCGGACTGGTCGGGGATGTCCGCGGTGGTCCAGGCCATGCTCGATGCTATGTCGGAGGCTAACTTTGCTAGCGCGGCTAGGCGTGCATCGACTGCCAGTGTCAGATCATGCTGGTGCGCAGCCAGATGCCATTGTCGGTGGCCGTTTGCAGCACGCTTTCGGCCAGAGCCACTGCACCCGATTCTGATAGCAGCCCACGCCGAACCGCAGGATCGCCCTGCGCGCGGAGATTCCGGCGATAGCGCACCTGATAGCAGATATGCTATTGTCTTGATCACATACTTGCTATCGTCTGCAGATGACGTTCAGGGTCGACTGGGATGAGGACGCGGGGGAGGAGTTGATGCGGCTCCCGGCGGCGGAGCGTCGCGCGGTCATGAGCCCGGTCGCGAAGCTGGAAGCTTTCGGCGGCCAGCTCGGCTCACCGCACACGAGCCAGGTCAAGGGCAGCCGGGCCGGGATCCGAGAGCTGCGGCCTCGCTCGGGCCGGTCGCCATGGCGGGCGCTGTATCGGCGAGTTGCAGACGCGATGGTGATACTGGCCGTCGCGCCAGAAGCTGAGCATGACCGGCGCGGGTTTGACCGAGCGGTGGCGCCGGGCCGAGGAACGGCTGAAGGAGATCGAAGGATGACCAGGCGGCTCATCAGTAACGCTGAGGTGTTGGACGAGATGCTCCAGGACCCGAAGTTCCGGGCGGAGTGGGAGCGCACTGCGCTGGCTCGGGCGGTGGCCGAAGCAGTGATCCGCTACCGGGCCGAGCGCGGGCTGAGCCAGACCGCGCTAGCCAGGCTGCTGGGCTGGAGCCAACCGGTGGTGGCGCGGCTGGAGGCCGCCGAGCACAACCCCTCCATGGACACTCTCCTCACGCTGGCCCGCACCCTCAGCCTCCGCGTCCATGTGGATGTCGGCCCAAAGACCGGGGTAGTCGCCAAGGTCACCAAGTCCAGGGCAGCCTGAGCACGGATGCTTGCGCACCGGTAGCGCACCGTTGGACTCAGCTGGACTCACTCGAACATGATCCAGAATTCCCACTGATTGCTCACCCGGGGAGGGATCGCGGCAGCCCGAACCACGGGAGCACACTGTTGTCGAAACGGGTCATGGCACAGATCCGGTCGCCGGTGAGGGTGATGACGTAGAGCCCGGTCCCGTGGCTGATGCCGGAAGTGGAGCGTAGGTAGGCTCCGAACGCCGGCTGGCCGTTGGCTCGGGTCGGCACGAGGTCGAACCTCCGGCCAGCGCGGAAGATGCTGGCGCAGAAGCGGGCCACCACGTCTCGACCCTCGTATTCGAGGGGCATCGGTGGCATCGAGGCGAAGACGTCGTCCGTCAGAAGGGCCACCAGCGCGTCGAGATCTGCCGACTCCCACGCGCGGACGAACTTTGCTACGAGCGCTTGCTCGGCGGGTGAGTCGGGAGCGGGAGGCGGCTCGTGCGCGTCGGTCGGCAGCAGGCGGCGCTGCAGGCTGGCGCGGGCCCGTTTGAGGGCGCTGTTGACCGATTCGACGGTCGAGTCGAGCATGTCGGCCACCTCGTTGGCGTGGTATCCGAGGACCTCGCGCAAGATGAGCACGGCGCGCTGGCGAGCGGGCAGCACCTGCAGGGCGGTCACGAAGGCCAGCGAGATGGCTTCGGTTTGTTCATAGCGTGCTTCAGGGTCGAGCGGCATATTGGTCGCACCCTCGAGGAGAGCGTCGGGAAACGGCTGCAGCCACACAACTTCGCCGAGCCGAGTCGGCTCGGGCGGTTCCACCTCGGGAATGTTCCACTCCTTGGCCGGGCGTCGGCTGGCCGCCCGAAGTGCGTCTAGGCACCGGTTAGTGGCGATCCGGTAGAGCCAGGTGCGGATCGAGGCGCGTCCCTCGAACCCGTCGAGGCCCTGCCAGGCGGCCAGCAGCGTGTCTTGGAGGGCGTCCTCCGCGTCCTGGAAGGATCCGAGCATCCGGTAG
>DASXTG010000157.1:0-2421 GCA_036505515.1 Candidatus Dormiibacterota bacterium
TCGATTTCCGCGAGCTGTACGCGTCCGAGGACGCGGTTGACCACCCCTATTACGAATTCGTGACCGCCGAGTGGGCGCGCCAGTGGCCGTCCGAGGAGATCTGGCGCGCGCGCAAGGTGCGCGCTGCCGCTAGTGCTCGGCCAGGTCGTAAGGCCTCAGGAAAGGCGCCGGCTCAAAGGCGAGGTAGGACGGCGGAGCCACGTTCAACGCCGGGCCAAGGGCAGTAGCCGCGGAGTTCAAAGCCCCTGGATCGGAGAGGCTCGTCCACTTACCCGTATTCAGACGGGTGACCAGCGCCTGCAGGGCCGCGATCGTCTCCGCCGGCGTGAACGTGCAGTGCCCGGCACGATGCACGAAGGCCTCACGCAGCAGCTGGCTGTCATTGGCATCTTGTACCACCGAGCGGTAAGCCTGCTCGTCGGAGTTGAGGACGAGGCCGTCGCCGGTGGTGTGGATGGTCAGCACGGGCTTGCCGCCCAGGTCGCCGTTGAAGGTGATGTTGTCGCTCAGGTACTGCACGGCGGCCGGGTCGGCGTTGATCCTGTCCGCCTGGCGGAGCGCCGCCAGGTCGGCATCGAGGCTAAGGCCCGCCTGCTGGTAAAGCGCCACGACCTCGTCATGGTTGATCGAGCGGCCTAGCTGCTTGTCGTAGTTCACGCCCCCGTTCCAGGACGGGTTGCCGCCCGCGCGCGCCTCGAGCTCGGCGCGCAGGTAGAAGAGGAAGGCCCCGTCCACCTGGGACAGCCACAGGTACTGGTTGTGCTCTTGCGCCGCGTAGTCGTCCGCCGCGGGCTCCGGGGTCGCGGCGTCGAACCAGCCTGGCAGGTCGCCGACCGCTGCGGCCAGCGCGATCCGCGCCCGCCCCTGGGGCGTCGCTTGGGCCGCCGCCACGATCTGCTGCGACAGGATGAAGTTGGCGAGAGGGTTCGTGATGTGGACGAGCTGCAGGCTCGAGTTGGGCGCCAGCAGCTGCTTGAGCACGAATTCGCCGTCGAGGCCTTCGTTCCACACGGCGACGCCGCCCGCCAGCACGCCGCACATTGGGAGCGCGGCGTCAAAACGGTCGGGGTGCGTCTGCAGCAGTCCCGCGGTGATGATGCCGCCGAGCGAGTGGCCCCACGCGATCGTGCGCGCCGGCGTGCCCACGAGCGAGATGAAAGTGTCGAGGGTCTCGATCTGATCGGGGATCGCCTGCTCCAGCGCCCAGCCGGTCGTCGCGTACGAGGAGCCGGCCAGCGCGTAGCCGGCGCTCAGCAGAAACGACCCGGTGGCGGCGTCACGCACGTCGAGGGCTGGATTGGAAGATCCAGGGGTGACATAGCCGTGGCTGTAAAGGAGGAGGGTGCCATTCCAGTTGCTGGGAACGTCGAGCCTGTAGGTCGCCCCGTCGGACAGGGTGCCCGTGTACGGGGTCACGGTAGCGGCGACCTGGATCGGCGTGGTTCCCATCGCCAGCACCGCGACCACAAGCGAGACGAGAATCCTCTTCCCCATCGGCCCGACCTCCTGCCCCCGCGATCCGCCGCCTAGCGGGCTTGAGTCTAAACCTTGCTTTCCGCGAGGTGAAGACGGTCCCAGTCGGAGAACTCGCCGTTGACGTGGATGATCCGTTTCAGCCCGGCCTGCTCGAGGAGACTCGCCGCGATCCCGGCCCGATAGCCGGATGCGCAGTGCACCGCGACCGGGGCCTCGCGCGGAATCTCATCGGCTCGATGCGGAACGTCGGGCACGTACATGTGCACGGCGCCGGGAACATGGCCGGCCACCCACTCGTGCTCGTCGCGCGTGTCGACCACGGTCATCGGCTCCGCGCTCAGCACCCACTGCGCCATGTCCTCGACGTCCACAGTTTCGAAGCTCGATAGCTCCCGCCCGCTCTCGCGCCACGCGTCCACACCGCCGTCGAGGACTCCTGCGATCGTGTCGTATCCGATGCGGAGCAGCTCCCTCTGCGCCCTACGCAGGTCCTTGTCCGCCGCGCCGACAAGGACGATGAGCCGGCCGCGCGCGACCAGCCATCCCACCCAGGCGCTGACCGGGCCGTCGATGCCTACGTTGTAGCTGCCCGGGATGTGACCTCGATCGTATTCGCGCCCGATGCGGACGTCGACGACCGCCGCGCCATCATCCGTCAGGTGCGCGACGTCGTCGGCGGTGAGTTTTGCCAGCGCCGGCAAGGTCCTGCCGATGAGGGGTGGCCCCGCCCTGTTGATCGCCGCCATGTCGCGGTAGTACGTCGGGTATCGGTGTTGACTGAGCAACCGCGCCAGGAAGGGCATCACCTCGGTGGTCAGAAAGAAGGGGTTGGTCTTGCGCTCGTGTCCCAGCGTCGTCTCGTGCCCGCTGCGGCCGCCAGTGCCGCAGAACGAGCCACTGCCGTGGGTCGGGAATACGGCCAGATCGTCGGGCAGCCCACGCAAC
>DASXTG010000158.1:0-3891 GCA_036505515.1 Candidatus Dormiibacterota bacterium
AGCTGGTAGGTGATGTTCTTGACCGCGTCATAGCTGACGCTGTTGCCCTCGGCCTGGTCTCGGACGTCAACCTCGATCCCGTATGAGCCGGCGAGCCCCGTCGCAGTCCAGTTGAACGTGTTGGCGGCGCTGTAATCCTGCTTGATGACCCACGGGCCACCCGGTGCTTGGACCCAGAAGCGGAACAGCGGGTTCGGGCAGTTCGTCGTAGTCGAGGTGAACGTGACACCCGCCCCGGTCGCACCAGGCGATGTCGGATTCGCGTTGAGCGTTGGAGTCGAGCAGACTCCAACCGCCAGTGCGTAAGTCGTATTGGCCGTGGTCTCGTAAGTCGTGGTGGAACCCTGGTTCCGGACGTCGACCTCGAGCCCGTAGCTGCCGAGCGCCAGCGCGGCGGTCGGCCAGTTGTACGAGTTGCTGGTGCTGTAGTCCTGGGCGATGACCCACGCGCCGCCCGGAGCCCTGGTCCAGAACCTGAAGGTCGCGGTGCCGGGACAGGTGGCGCTGCCGGTGACGACCACCGTTGGCCCGGGCTGTTGGGGCGGCGGTGGAGCCGCGCTGATGCCCGCGCCCGTGCAGCCGTTGAGCGTGTACGTGATGTTGAAGACCGAATCGTAGGTGGCCGTCGAGGTCTGATCCCGCACGTCGACCTCGAGGTAGTACAGACCGGCGGGGCTGGTCGAGGTCCAGTTGTATGTGTTGGTTGGGCTGTAGTCCTGGACGATCGTCCAGGCGCCGCCCGGCGGCTGGATCCAGAAGCGGTACCGGGGGTTGGGGCACGAAGGGCTCACCGAGCCGGTGAGAAGCACCGCGCTGCCGGTGGCGGCGGACGTCGGCGGAGTGGCGCTCAGACCCGCGCCGCCGCACGCCTTGACCATGTTGAAAGATCGCACCACGTTGCTGGAGGCGACGAAGATCTGGCCGCCCGCTTCACTGGGCGTCGAGAAGCGGTTGATGCCGAAGTTGGCGCTGTGAAAGATCTGCGCGCCAGATGCGGCATTGAAACCGTAGAGGCCGCCCCCGTTGACTGCGGCCCAGATGGCGCCCCCGGCCACGATGGGCGGCCCGAAGGTCGTGCTGCCGCCGATGTGCCACGACCCCGTTGCCGTGCATGAGGCGTCGCAGCTGCTGAACGAAGGCGTCGACGTGTTGACGGTGAGCGACACGAGGCCGTTGCCGTCGCAGGTGAGATAGACGCGAGGCGCCGCGTAGGCGAACGAGCCAAACGTCGCGTTGCCGTTGTTGCCGACGCAGACGTCCACTCCGACGTAGGGTGATTTCGCCGGGAACAGCTGCCCATTGGTGCCGCCGAGGTTGGTGGGGTTGAGCAGGAAGCCCTGGCCGTACTTGCCCGACATGAACATGAGGTTGGGGCTGATCAGGACCGGGCTCACCGAACCGAGGTCCTGGTCGGGCTGGCACCAGTGCGCGCTCCAGTCGTTGGGCTGGAAGAAAGTGGCCGAGCCGAGGGTGGCGTTGGTGCGGATCACGGAGTCGCTGTTGACGGCCCCCGAACATGGAATCGCGTTCCCCGTCGCAAAGAAGACGTTGCCCGTCGAGTCATCGACGAGCACGCCGCCCGCGGCCCAGATTCCGGAGGCGGTGGACGGTGTCTCGTAGACGGCCAGGCTGGGGCTGCCGCTTGTCGGCACGCCCACGACCCAGCCGTGGTAGGCGCCGCAGTCACCAGCGCGGCCGCCGAACGGAACGTAGACATATCCGTTGGCGACCGCGAGCGCTCCCCGCTGCTGCTCGATCCTCCAGTCGAAGCCGGTCCCGATGTTGGTGGGAATCGTGGTCGTGAGCTCGACCACCCCGGTGGTGAGGTTGAGGCCGTAGACGCGGTAGAGGTGGTCAGACCCCAGGCCGGCGACGTAGATGCGGCCCCCTCCAACGTCGATGACGGGTGTGGCGAGGATGCCCATGGGGGCGACGTTCCCGCACGACCACCCCGTGGTCGTCGGCGCGGTCAGGTGCGTGCTCCAGATGGTCAGGCCGTCGGCCTGGTTGAATGCGTAAACGGTGTTGTTGAGGGTGGCGGAGTAGACGATCCCGCCGTAAACCAAGGGTGAGGCGTAGACCTGGGCGTCCATAGCGCCGCTGACCCATCCCGTGGTCGCCGTCGCGGCGGCCGGCTGGGTGCTGTCGAATCCCGTGTGCGCGTTGTCGTGGTGGTAGACGGTCCAGGCGCCGTTGGGGACCGGCGGAGCCGCGGCGAGCGAAGCAGTCTGAGGGAGGGATTGGGCTGACTGTGGGGCTGCCTGCACCACCGAGGTCATGCCGAACAGCAGGCTCACGGCGACAGCGCCCGCGAGTCGCAGCCTCCTCACTCCACCAACCTCAACGCGCGAGATCAGGGTTTCCGGTCGAGGTGCCCCGCGATAGTCCGGATCGCGGCGACTTGCAGCGCAGCCACGATCCAGAACTCGATGGCGAGGTCGTTCTTGAAGTAGGGCGTATCGAACATGCCGTGGACTGCAACGGTCACAAGTGCGGCTGACGTGCCCCACAGCAAGGCCCGATAGAAACCAGTCGCGCGAGTAAACGCGCGCCAACCTCGCCACAGCAGCATTGCCATGAGGACAACGAACGCAGCGAGGCCGAGCAGGCCGAGCTCGGACCACATCGCGAGCCAGATGTTGTGCGGATAGAGCTCCGGCATCCGGCCGCGCGTTACATAGGCTTCCATCACCTGTGTATAGGCGCGCAGCCCTGCGCCAAAGATGGGATGGTCGCGGAGCATGTGCAGGGTGTCGTTCCAGATCGCCACGCGCTCCTCGAATGTGTTGAATCGGTAGCTCGGGTCGAACTGGTTGGCCAGTCGCTGAGCCACCGGCGGGAAACGCGACAGGGCGAGTCCACCGACGAGCGCTCCACCCAGCAAGACGAGCTTCAGCCTGCGCTGGGGCATGCTCACGACGGCTACGACCGCCAGCGCGGCCAGCGTGACCAGGCCGGCCCGCGACAGCGTCAGCACGAGCGCGACGAGCAGGATCACCACGCATGCAAGGGCGATTTTTCGATCGCGAGGTTCACTCGCAAAGAGCGCGAAGCCGGTTGCAAGCGCCAGCGGCGGCTCCATGTACATCGCGACCGCGTTGGGACTCAAGTACAGGGCTTCGGGCGCGTCGGCGATCTGGACGGTGTGAGTAATGAGAGCTACGACCCAGCTGCTGTAGTTCATGACCGCGAAGATCGTGGAACCTATCGCGAGGCCGAGCAGCACCACGCGAAACTCTTGCTCAGTACGCAGCAGGTCGATCGCCACATAGAAGAGCAGCACCGGCTCGACGAAGTAGGCGCGATAGATGCCGAGCGCACCCCCATGGTCAGGTGACACCACGATTCCGATCGCGCCCGCCAGCAGGAGGGCCGCGGCGGGAATCTCGAGGCCGGTCCTCGGCCAGCTCCATGCTCCTGCCTGGATGCGTCCGACCACGTAAAGGGCGACCGTGACGATGACCAGGTTTTCGAGCAGCGTGGTAGGCACCGGGCCCACGCGCCAGCGCACGACGTAGAGCGGCAGGCATGCGACCGTGACTGCGAGCGCAATGCGGCTGTAACGAAGAAGGGAAGATCCTGAGGCCTGGAGTGTCGCCGTCGCCATTCCGACGCGAGGCATCATATCCGGGCTGTCGGGCGGACTCAGGTCAGGACATAGGTGATGTTGGCGACCTTCTCGTAGGTGTCGGTGCCGCCCAAGTTGCGGACATCGACCTCGAGGTAGTAGGTGCCCGGGGTGGCCGGCGTGACCCAGGTGAAGGTGTTGCTGGTGCTGTAGTCCTGGACGATCGTCCAGCCGCCGCCCGGCGCCTTGATCCAGAAGCGATAGACCGGTTGAGGCCCCGGACAGGTGGAGGTGGCGGTCAGCGTGACCGTGGTGCCGTGAGG
>DASXTG010000159.1:0-8739 GCA_036505515.1 Candidatus Dormiibacterota bacterium
GACCTGCAGGCGGCCTCGGCCGCAGCTCGAGCGCAGGGCCTCCGGGTGCACCTCGACGGCGCGCGAATTTTCAACGCCGCGGTGGCGCTTGGCGTCGACGCTGCCGAGATTGCTGCCTGCAGCGACACAGTCACGTTCTGCCTGTCGAAGGGCCTGTCGTGTCCCGCCGGCAGCGTCTTCTGCGGCAGCGAGGAAGACGTCGAGGAGGCGCGTCGGTGGCGGAAACGCCTGGGTGGCGCCATGCGCCAGCCCGGGCTGCTGGCGGCTGCCGGATTGGTGGCTCTTGACACGATGGTCGACCGGCTCGCCGAGGACCATGCCAATGCGCGCACGCTCGCGGAAGGCCTCTCAGAGCTGCCAGGCATCCACTGCGACCTGTCGCGGGTGCAGACCAACATCGTGTACTTCGACGTAACACGCATGACCGGCCGCGCCTTCGAAGACGAGTGCCGGGCACGCGGACTCCTCGGCGGGGCGACGGACGCGAATCGTCTGCGCTTCGTCACCCACAGCGGCATATCCGCCGCTGACGTGCAGTCTGCGCTGGCCATCTGCTCAGAGGTCGTCGGTGCCTGAGCTGAAGCTCTCGCCCGACGGTCTCTACTACTGGGATGGGCAGCAGTGGATGAGCACGTTGTCAGCGGACGGCCGCACGCGTTGGAGCGGCACGGCGTGGGTGCCGGTCGGCGGAATTTCTCCGCCCATGTACGTTCAGACTGCGCCGAGCCCGCGCGTTCCGACGTCGTGGACGAGGCGCCTTCAGTACGCCGTGGCCGGGTGGTACGTCATCCAGGCGGCTTGGGCGATCGCGGTGCCGTTCTTCCTCGTCGGCCCGATCGTCGATTACACGAACCAGATCATCGCGCGCAACCAGCAGCTCAACCCCGACGCACCGCCTCCGCCTGCGGACTTCATGGCGACCATGAGCGGGTTCATCACGGTGTCTTTGATCATCGGCAGCGTGCTCGGGCTCGCCATCTGCGTCGTCGCCATCATCGGCGCGCTGAAGAGGTGGACATGGATCTACTACGTGATCCTGGTGCTGCTCGGGCTGGGGGCGGCCTCCCTGCCGATCAGCTTCGCGACCATGTTTGCGGCTCCCGGCACCATCAACCCGGTGGCGATGCCCGCCGGCATCACCTGGGCCCAGATCATCATTGGCATTCCGGGCGCGGCGCTCTTCGTCTGGATGCTGGTGGCCGCGGTGCGGTATGGGCCGTGGGGCATGACAAGGAGCCCCTCGCGCTAGTCCCCGGATAGAAGCTCGGCCAGCAGCTTCGGATCGATGTTCCCACCGCTGACGACGGCGACGGTCCGCGGCCCGGGCTGCAGCTGCTCGAGCGCGGCGAAGGCCAGGGCGCCAGCGCCCTCGGCCACCACCTTCCCCGCCGCGGCCAGCTCGGGTATCGCCGACCGCAGGCGTGGCTCCGGCACCGTCAGCCATCGATCCACACAGCTCTTCAGAAGCTTGAACATCCGCGCATCGAACGGCGCAGTCGTGCCGTCGGCGATCGTTGCCGGCGTGATCGAGACTGGTCCGCCTGCCTCAAAGGCTCGGGTCCACAGCGGATAGCCATCCGACTGGACGCCGATGACTTCGATCTGGGCGCGCTGCGCCTTGAGGGCGGAGGCAACGCCGCTGATCAGCCCACCACCGCCGACCGGAACTACGACACGAGCGAGGTCGGGCACATCCTGCATGAGCTCGAGGCCGATCCCGCCGTGGCCTTCGATCACCTCCGGTGCGGCGAAGGGATGGATGAAAGCCTCCGGCTCCGACTTCCAACTCTCGTTCGCCAGCCATTCAAGGAGCGCTGGGCGCGGCATCAAAATCGGTTCCCCGCCCCAACGCTTGACGCCATCGATCTTGGCCGCGGGCGCGGTTTCGTACATGACGACGCGACAGGGCACACCCAGCTGGTGAGCCGTGTACGCGCAGGCCTGGGCGGCGTTGCCGGCGCTGACGGTGATCAAGCCTCGTTCGAGCTGATCGCGGGGCAGCGCAAGCGCGGCGGCGAAGAAGCCGCGCACCTTGAAGCTTCCAGTCGGCTGCAAACACTCGAGCTTGAGCAGCGCGCCGTCGACAGCCACGAGAGGCGTCCGCTGCACGTGAGGCCGCGCCCTCTCGGCCGCCGCGCGTATGCGTTCGAGCTCGACCATTTCAGGTGTCCATAATCGTAGGGATGCCGATTTACGAGTACCGGTGCGAGGAGTGCGGAAAGCGATCGTCCGCGCTTCTGCCCAGCTACTCGTCGACCGACCCGGCCTGCCCGCACTGCGGCAAGCCCGCGCTGCGGCGGCTCATCTCCACCTTCGCGACCGTCCGGTCGGGCGACGACTACGGCGGCGACGACTTCGGCGGCGACGAACATGATCACGTCGGAGGCGAGTACGACATGGGCGGGGGCGACGAGTTCGGCGGAGACGACGACTACTAGTGGACTGTAACGGCCGTTTCGTTAGCAGATGGCGGCTGAGACCGGCGACGCCAAGGCGCGGGTGGCGAGAGGAGGATGGCATCGATAGATGCCTGATGACGATCGCCGGGCCCTGCAACACAGGCGTCAGCGTCCGAAGGACGCTCGCCGGAAATCAGCCGCCAGATGCAACGTAAATGGCTGGTACAGGCCACTTCAGGCGCTTTCAGCCGGTAGCCCCGAGGACCTCGTTGGCCGCCTTGATGAGCTCGCGGCCGTGCTCGGTATCGTGCGCGAAGATCCGGAAGAGGGCCATGCGCACTGGCAGACGCTTGAACAGGTCTAGAACTCGACTCTGCTGATAGCGGTCCTCGAGAGGCTCATAGATCAGGATGTCCGCGGTTTCGGTCATCGGGTTGAATGCGCGTGACTCCTGGGCGGCGACGTCGACCTCGAACTCTATCCCGCGGAGCTTCGACGGCAGACGTTCGCGAAGCTGGTCCGCGAATTGCTTACGCGTGATGCTAAGAGCCGCCCCAGGGATATCCCGCGCATCGGTGTGGCCCTGATAGATGAGCCGCCACTTGAGCCTGCGCGCGACAACGTCGGCCCATGCCAGCCCGAGCTCCCGCCGCTGCGAGTCGACATCGCCGAGAGCCCAACGGTTGACCTCGGACAACAGGGACCACTCTGTGAACGCCTGGTAGTGGTCCAGGCGGTCGAGCGGATTGCCGCCGAGCAGAAGGTCGACCGTGGGGCGGAAAACCTCGCGGAGCTGCAGGTCAATGCGGCGCACCGTCCGGTGGAAGTACACCTGGTGGTAGAGGTAAAGGCGAGCGCTGAGAAACATGTAGAGGGCCTCGGCGGCGTGGGCATGGAGCGTGAGGCCGCGCTCGGAGATGAAGGAGTAATGAAGGATGCGCTGGACGTCGACCGGGCCCGCGGCGACACCACATATATAGGAATCGCGAGGCACGTAATCCATGTTGTCGGCTGAGTACGCGCCGACCAGCGCCGGCTTCAAAGCCGCAAGCCACGGCGGTGCCGTGAATCCATCGAGCTCGGCGGAGGAAATCAGGTAGGCAACCCAGCGCGGGTCGATGCTCTCGCCCGGCTCGAAGTCGTAACCCGGCGACGCGCCCAGCCCGCCGACCAGCGCTGCCAGCGGGCCCGTGATGAGAGCACGCCCGATCACCTCATGGTCGATTCGCCACGTGTCGAGATAGTTCTCGTCGAAGAAGTGCCCGAACGGACCGTGCCCGACATCGTGGAGCAGACCCGCCATGCGCATGGTCTCCTCCACCAACGCCTTCGACGGAGTTCCCGAACAGACGGCGCTGAGAGTCGGGTAGAGGTGTCGCGCCCATTCGCCTGCCAGGTGCATCGCCCCCAGTGCGTGCTGGAAGCGCGAGTGCTCAGCAGTCGCGAACACCCACCACGCGCTCTGCAGCTGGTGGATCCGGCGGAGACGCTGGAGCCATGCGCTGTCGACCAGGTCTTGCTCGGAGACCTTCCCCGGCGCACCTCCTGGGCCGCCCTTGGTGATGCGAAGGTATCGATAGATGGGATCGCTGGACAGGTTGACCCGCGTGTACTCGGGCGGGGTGTCCGTCATTGAGCGATTATCGCGATGACCTCAGGTCTGAAGGAGGGCATCGACCTCTTCAACAGCGGCCGCTACTGGGACGCGCACGAGGTGTGGGAGCGCGAGTGGACGCCGGACCGCCGAGGTCCCGAGTCGGGCTTCTACAAGGGACTCATCCAGGTTGCCGCGGGCTGCCTTCATTACAGCCGCCGCAACCGCAGGGGCGCGATGAACAAATGGCGGAGCGGCGCGAACTACCTGCGGCCCTACCTGCCCGAGCACAAAGGCGTCGCGTTGACGCCGCTCGTGGCAGCGGTCGACGGCTACCTCTCCGCGATGTCCCCGAAGGGATGGCCGGAGCTGACGATGCCGGAGATCGGCTTTCAAGAGTAGGGCGGAAAGCGCCGTCCGGCGCCTGACTCGATGAGCCCGCCGTGGCCGAGCCGGCGCAGGTCGCCGGCGTCAGCGCGGCCGTAGGCGAAGACGAAAGGCAGGAGAAGGTCGAGGGAGCTCGAGCGGCCGAAGCCCGCGCATGACGCCACCCCGACGACTGCCGCGTCGCCGAGCCGGGCCAGCCACAGCATGCTCCCGGGATGCATCGGAGCTCCCAGCTGGAGGAGGTGCCCGCCGGCTCGCGAGAGCTCCGCGTATGCGGGATCAAGTGGGTCGATCGCCGAGGCGCCCGCGAACAAGACGAGCTGGGCTTTCATATCCGCCGCTTCGCGATAGGCCTCGGCGACAGCCTCAGAGGTACGCGGCACCTCGCGCACGGCCATGACCTCAGCCCCATACCACCCGAGCTTGCTCGTGACCGCGGAGCGGAACAGCTCTCGCGCCTTGGGCTTGAGGCGTTCAGTTGCCACCACGAACGTGCGGAGCGGTCGGAACGGGAGCAGCTCCAGCACCGGGCCCTGTTCGAGGCAGATCCGCTCCGCGGCCTCGATCAGCGCGCCGGGGACAGCGACCGGGGTGACCTTGCAGCCGGCGACCTCTTCGCCTTCGGCGACCGCTTGCCCGTCCATGAGCGTGAACACGGACAGGGAGCCGAGGGCGTTGATGGCGTCGACAAGCTCCGGGCGCACCCGAAGCAGGCCACGGCGCACCGCGATCAGTCGCGCCTGGCTCTGCACCGGCGGCCTCGTCTCCAGGCTGGGGCTCAGGAGCGCTTCAGCGATTCGCCGAGCCGCTTCGTCCTCGTGGACGTCGCCGGGCTCGAGCTCGACGACGTGGACCGAACCCGCCTGGCGCACGCGTTGAAGATGGTCGTGAGTGAGCACGGCGCCCTTGCGCAGGTCGGGCCCCAGGTCGTGGACTAGGATGCGGCCGACCACCTCGTCTTCGCGCACCGAGCCCCCGTCCAGCGTGTGGGTCTTCACCTTCCCGCTCTGCGGGGAGGTGGGTCTGGCCCGAAGGGCCCGACCCGGAGGGGACGGTGAGGTTGGAGACTCATTACTGGCAGCATAGATTCGACTTGCAAAGCACCGCCGTGCGCCTGTACAACACCTTCTCCCGGCAGAAGGAGGACCTCCGGCCGCTGGCCGGGGATCGGGTCGCCATCTATTCATGCGGGCCCACCGTCTACAGGTACGTCCACATCGGCAACCTGCGCACCTTCATGCTCCCGGACCTCCTGCGGCGCAGCCTCGAGTACCTTGGGTACAAGACCCACCAGGTGATGAACATCACCGACGTGGGCCATCTGACCGACGACACGTTCGACCGCGGGGAGGACAAGATGCTGGTCTCCGCGCGACTCGAGAGCAAGTCGCCCGCCGAGATCGCCGACTACTACACCGCTGCGTTCATGGAAGACGCCGAGCTCGTCAACATTCGGCCGGCCGACACATATCCGCGTGCGACCGAGTACATACCGCGGATGATCGAGATCATCTCGACGCTGATTGCGAAGGGACATGCCTACGAGGTCGGCGGCACCGTGTATTTCGACATCGCGAGCTTTTCCAGCTACGGAAAGCTGTCGCGCAACACAACCGACCAACTGCTCGCGGGTGTCCGGGGCGAGGTCGACCCTCGCAAGAAACACCCCGGAGACTTCACGCTCTGGAAGGGGGCGGGCGAGCACCGGCTGCAGGTGTGGCCGAGCCCCTGGGGCCCAGGGTTCCCCGGTTGGCACATCGAGTGCTCCGCGATGTCCATGTCGCTCCTAGGCGAACGCTTTGACATCCATACCGGCGGAGCCGACAACGTCTTTCCTCACCATGAGGCGGAGATCGCGCAGTCGGAAGGCGCGACCGGGCATAGGGTGGTGAGCCTGTGGATGCACGGCGGCCTTCTCTTGCTGTCGGGCGCGCGGATGGCCAAATCGGCCGGAAACTTCTTCCGCATCACCGAGCTCGTCGAGCGCGGATTCGACCCGCTCGCGTTTCGATATCTCGCGCTGCAGGCACGGTATCGCACAAAGCTGAACTTCAGCGAGGAAGGCCTGGCGGGCGCCGATCGCGCCCTGAGGCAGCTTCGCGAACGGGTCTCGGAGTGGTCGCGCGACGGCGCGTCGGGATCATCGCCGGAAAGCGAGGACGCCGCCCGATTCGAGGCGCGGTTCCGAGCCGCGATCGCCGACGACCTGGATCTGCCCGCGACGATGGCGCTGGTGTCAGAGGTGTCGCGTTCGGCCCTCAGCGCGGCTGAGAAGTCTCGGCTGCTGCTGCGCTGGGATCGGGTGCTCGGGTTGGATCTCGGCCGCGCTACGCCCACCGGCGAGCTGCCCGAGGGCGCCGCGACCATGCTGGCGGAGCGCGAGCGTGCACGCGCCGCGAAGGACTTCCGGGCCGCCGATCGCCTGCGCGACGAGCTGAGCGCGATGGGGGTGATCGTCACCGACACCCCCAAGGGTCAGCGCTGGAGAGTCACCACCACCACGAAATCGGTTTAGTGATCGTCCCCTCACCGGAGCGCCCGCTTCGCGGCTGTCCGGAGCTCCCCGCACAGCGGGGAGCTGAATAAAAAAAGAGGCCGGGCTTCGCGGGCCCGGCCTCCCACATCCCCACCCTGGTTAACTAGCTCTCAGGAGATCCCTGCGGCCCCTGGTGCACCAGTCCGGGAGGCGTCGACGGTTTGTTGCCCGGCTGCTGCTCGTTCTGGCCCTTGTGCTTGCCCTTGTCCTTGTCATTGCCATTGCCATTGCCGTTGCCCTGGTTCTGGCGGGCGTTGCTGGCCCTGTGCTCGGCGCTGACGATCTTCCCGTGCTGCTTCGCGAACTGGCTCACGCACTGGCCGATGCCGCGCGTGCCAGAAGCCCGCAAGGTGTCCTTGCAGAGCTGGACCTGTTGCGTGACCTGCTTGCCCCAGTCGGCTGGGTTGAGGCTGCCCGTCACGGCGACCTCCGTCGCCGCACCGGCGGCCGTGGCGGCGAGCGCTGCAACAGCGAAGCCGCTTGCGATCTTGACTGCAAGCGCCGCTCCGGCGCCGCCCAGCAATTTCCTCATAAGCCCTCCTGAGTAGACAGGCCGTCGAAGGGGGATGGACTCCGCCGCGATCGGATCCAGGACCCGATGCAGCTCTCGCTCCAGCTCCCGCTCGAAGTCGTTTGACCCGTTCATTGGCAAGAAGAAACCAGACTGGGGACGAACTTACCCAATCTTTTTTTCGCGGCCGCCCTCGAGCGTGCTCCGCAGGCGGACTCGGGCGGCGGCCAGGCGAGAGGCAACCGTGCGCTCGGGGACGTCAAGGGCGATCCCGATCTGACGGTTGGTGTAGCCGTGGTAGTGGCGAAGCACGATTGCGGCCGCCTGCTTCGCGGGGAGCTTGCGCAGGGCTTTGACGAGCTCCGAGCTCTCGGCGATGCCCGCTGGGTCCGGGGGCGGGGCCGGTTGGCCGATGCGGCGGAGGACCTGACCCACCTCCTGCAGCCGCTGCCGCCTCTGATTCGTGATCGCCACGTTGATGGCGATCCTGTGCAGCCACGCTTCTGCCGGGGCGTCCGGACGCCAGGATCCCCAGGCCTTGAACGCGCGCTCGAAGGTGTCCTGCGTGCAGTCCTCGGCTGCAGCGCGGTCGCGGAGCATCGTTATGAGCGTGCCCAGGATGCGCCTGTACGAGGTGCGGTACAGGCGCTCAAAGTCCGCCTCCGATCCCGGCGTGTATTCCGGGACCCCTTCCAGCTCGCTTGACTCCGAACGAATGTTCGTCTAACCTCCCTGACGCGGCATGTCCAGCTTCCCTCCCTTCCACGTCGCCGACTTCCCAGGGGAGGTGACCCTGGACCACATAATTCCGGGAGCAGCCGCCCAGTTTGCGCCACTGCCCTCAGACCTGCGCCCTGAGCTCACCGCGGCGCTGGCCTCCCGCGGCATCCAGCGCCTATACACCCACCAGGCGGATGCCTACTACGCGGTTCGGAACGGCAGGCACCTGGTGGTGGTTACGCCCACGGCTTCAGGTAAAACGCTCTGCTACAACCTACCGGTCGTTCAGCGCCTGCTCGAGGACCCTGCCCGCCGGGCGCTGTATCTATTCCCGACCAAGGCGCTGGCGCAAGACCAGCTGGCCGAGCTCAGCGCTCTCAAGCAAGGCCTCCCGATCGACCTTCGCGTCGACACATACGACGGTGATACCGCGCCCGGCCGCCGGACCGCAATCAAAGAGGCCGGGCACGTGGTGATGACAAACCCCGACATGCTGCATGCAGGGATCCTGCCGCACCACACGCGCTGGCGGCGCCTCTTCTCGAGCCTCGAGTTTGTGGTCATCGACGAGCTCCATACGTACCGGGGCCTG
>DASXTG010000160.1:0-5720 GCA_036505515.1 Candidatus Dormiibacterota bacterium
CGTCAGGAGAACGTGCGCGGGGCGTTTGCCTGGCAGGGCACCGACCTGGGCGGCCGGTCGGTGCTTCTGGTCGACGACGTCGCCACCACGGGCGCCACGCTGGAAGCGTGCGCGGCGACGCTGAAGGCGGCAGGAGCAGGCCCGGTGATCGGAGCCTCCGTGGCGCGGGTGACGGTCTAAACGCGAGGAAGCCGCGCCCTCCCCGTTATAGTTGGTCGGCGTTTAGGTAATCCGCGAGCGGAGGCTGATCAATGGCAGTTCGGATCCCTGGCATCAACATCGATGAGTACTACCAGCAGCTGGGGCCGATCGAACCCCTGATTCGTGACGACCGCGTGACTGAGATCATGGTCAACGGCAGCGACCACGTATACGTCGAAATGGCCGGCAAGGTCGTCCTGACCAACATCAAGTTCGTGGACGAGGATCAGCTCCTCAACGTCATCCAGTTCATCGTGCGCACCGTAGGCCGGCGCATCGACGAGCGCCAGCCGCTGTGTGACGCCCGCCTCGCCGACGGATCCCGCGTCAACGCGGTCATCCGGCCGCTGGCCCTGAACGGCCCGCTGCTCACAATCCGCAAGTTCTCGCGCGATCCCTACCAGGTGGAGGACCTGATCCGCTTTGGAAGCTGCAACGAGGCGGGCTTCGGCTTCATGAAGGCAGCGGTGCTCGCCAAAGCCAACATCGTCATCTCCGGCGGAACCGGCACTGGCAAGACCACTTTTCTCAACGTGCTCTCAGGCTTCATTCCGGTGGAGGACCGCATCGTCACCATCGAAGACGCCGCCGAGCTCCAGCTCCACCAGGAGCACGTGTGCCGGATGGAGACGCGGCCGAAGGACATCAACGGCGAGGGCGAGATCACGATCCAGCGCCTGGTCATCAATTCGCTTCGCATGCGCCCGGAGCGAATCGTGGTCGGCGAGTGTCGTGGCGGAGAGGCGCTCGACATGCTGCAGGCCATGAACACCGGCCATGACGGATCCATGACCACGCTGCACGCAAACACTCCGCGCGACGCCCTCGCACGACTCGAGACCCTCGTGCTCATGGCCGGAGTGGACCTGCCGGTGCGCGCCATTCGCCAGCAGATCGCGGGCGCGATCAACATCTTTGTGCAGCTCAGCCGGCTCCGGGATGGCTCTCGGAAGGTGACCCAGATCACCGAGCTGATCGGCATGGAGCAGGACATCATCACCATGCAGGACGTCTTCGAGCTCGAGCAAAAGGGCGCCACGCCCGACGGGAAGGTGATCGCCGAATTCAGGCCGACCGGGCTGCGCCCGAAGATCCTCGATCGCATTTTCCAGCAGGGGATTCCGCTGCCGAAAGAGATCACGATGCTCTTCCCGCCACCCCCTGGCTACAAGCCTTCCACCCGCTAGCGGAGGGTCATATACTCAGGCTGTGAGGGTCGTCCTGAACGACCGCACGGACGGCCTCGGTCCTGAGCTGAAGGAATACGCGCAGCGCAAGCTGGCCCGCCTTGAGCGCCATTTCGGAAGAGTGGCGGACGTCGAGGTCGAGTTCACCGAAGAGCGCAAGCGCTTCGGACTTTCGACCAGCGTGTGCCGTATCAACGTGCACATCGACGGACGCCGCGCGCCGGTGCTGTCCGCCCACGAGCGAGGCGCCGACGCGCAGTCTGCTCTGGACCTGGCGCTCGACAAGATCGACCGGCA
Organism: Candidatus Dormiibacterota bacterium; assembly: GCA_036505515.1. Classification (GTDB taxonomy): domain Bacteria; phylum Chloroflexota; class Dormibacteria; order Dormibacterales; family Dormibacteraceae; genus DASXTG01. The sequence goes on from DASXTG010000160.1 coordinate 1,686, forward strand.
GGTTGTCAAGCTGAAGGAAAAGCGCACCCGCAGGAAGCAGGCGGTGTCGCCGCTTCGAGCCCCGGCGCAGGAAGAAGGGCGTCCTGCGCGTTCGGCCGAGCCGGAGCGGATTCGCCAGAAGCTGCTGCCGATGTCGATCCAGGAAGCCATCGCAGAGCTGGATTCGGACGGCCAGAGCTTTCGCGTCTTCCTGGATGAGAACTCAGGCGCGATCCAGATCGCCTTCCGTCGGGCCGACGGGTCCGTAGCGATCATGGAGCCGATCGTCACCTAGAGGCGCGGCCGAAAACCCTCGGCGAGAGATTCGGTGATCCAGGTGGTCCAGATCCGGGTGAAGCCACGAGCAGCGCAGCGAGCGCATCAGATCGATTCGTAAGCGAGCAGCACAGGAGCTGAGCCCGGAGATGGGCCGCATGGGCGCCGAAGATCCGTCGAGGGCTTTTCCGGCCGAGCCTCTGGGCTGAGTTTCCGGTGCCGCAGCACCGGGTACCCTTGATTTGGTGGACCACCTGTGCTCAACCTGACCAAGCTCCTGGACCCGAACGAACGGGAGGTGAGGCGCCACCTGGCGGTGGCAGCCGCCGTCAGTGAGCTCGAGGAGGAGCTCAAGGCACTCGACGACGCCGGCCTGCGCCAGCGCTCTGAGGACCTGCGCAAGCGCGCACGCGACGGGGAAGACCTGGACGAGCTGCTGATCGAGGCGTTCGGGCTGTGCCGCGAGGCGGGGCGCAGGACCATCGGCCTCCGTCATTTCGACGTGCAGCTGGTCGGCGGCATCGTGCTGCACCAGGGCAAGATCGCCGAGATGAAGACCGGCGAGGGCAAGACCCTGGTCGCGAGCCTCGCCCTGTACCTGAACGCCCTGGCCGGCCGAGGCGTGCACCTGGTCACGGTCAACGATTACCTGGCGCGCCGCGACGCGGGCTGGATGGGCCCGATCTATCACCTGCTCGGCATGAGCGTGGGGATCAACGTCGGCTCGACAGGCACCTTCCTGTACGACCCGGATTTCGTCGACGAGACCCACCCCGACAGCCGCCTGCAGCACCTGCGGCCGGTGTCCAAGCGCGAGGCATACCAGGCAGACATCACGTACGCCACGAACTCGGAGCTGGCCTTCGATTACCTGCGCGACAACATGGCGCGCGATCTCGCCCAGTGCAGCCAGCGCGAGCTGCACTACGGGATCGTCGACGAGGTGGACTCGATCCTGATCGACGAGGCGCGCACGCCGCACATCATCTCGGACATCTCGAGCGAGTCGACCGACAAGTACTACGAGTACGCGCGGTGGGCCGGCCGGCTGACCGAAGGCGAGGACTACGAGGTTGACCTGAAGCACAAGTCGGCGTCCCTGACCGAGGCCGGCATCGCGAAGATGGAGCGCTGGACCGGCATCCGCAACATCTACGACCTCGAAAACGTGATCGAGTCGCACCAGATCAACCAGGCCCTCAAGGCGAAGGCGCTCTTCCTACGTGATCGTGACTACCTGGTCAAAGACGGCGAGGTCATCATCGTCGACGAGTTCACCGGGCGCACGATGCCCGGCCGCCGCTGGTCGGACGGGCTGCACCAGGCCGTGGAGGCCAAGGAGGGCGTCAAGGTCCAGCAGGAGCAGAAGACCGTGGCCACCATCACCGTCCAGAACTATTTCCGCCAGTACGAAAAGCTGGCCGGCATGACGGGCACGGCGCTCACCGAAGCGGAGGAGTTCCACAAGATCTACAAGCTCGACGTGGTCGCCATACCAACGCATCGCAAGATGGTCCGCGAAGACCACCCCGACGTCATCTACAAGTCCGAGAAGTCGAAGTTCGAAGCGGTGATCGAAGAGATCATCGAGTTGAACCAGGAGGGCCGTCCCGTCCTGGTCGGAACGGTTTCGGTGGAGAAGTCCGAGAGGCTCTCCCGAATGCTCGAGAAGCGCGGACTCAAGCACAACGTGCTCAACGCCAAGCAGCACGAGCGGGAAGCGGCGATCGTCGCCGAGGCGGGGCAGCCCAAAGGGGTGACCATCGCGACGAACATGGCCGGACGCGGAACCGACATCGTGCTCGGCCAGGGGGTGACGGACGTAGGCGGGCTGCACATCATCGGCACAGAGCGGCACGAGAGCCGGCGCATCGACAACCAGCTGCGCGGGCGCTCAGGGCGGCAGGGCGACCCCGGGTCGAGCCGCTTCTTCATCTCGCTGGAAGACGATTTGATGAAGATCTTCGGTCCGGCGGCCGACCGCATCGGTCGGCTCATGGACAGCCTCGAGGTGGAGCCAATCGAGCATCCCTGGGTGGCGCGGTCGATCGCCGGGGCGCAGAAGAAGGTCGAGGGCATGCACTTCGATGCTCGCAAGCACGTGGTCGAGTACGACGACGTGATGAACAAGCAGCGCCAGATCATCTACGAGGAGCGCCGGAAGGTGCTCGAGGGCGCCGACGTGCGCGGCAACATCCTCGGCTACGTCAAGGAGATCATCGCCAAGGGCATCGAGGTCCACTGCCAGAGCCGGCACTGGGAAAACTGGGACATGGAGGCCCTGGTGCGCTACCTCGCTGCATACCTGCCCATCGCGCCCGACTCACAGGTTCCCGAGGAGGTCCTCGTGAAGGGACACGAGGCGTTGTCAGAGCATCTGAACGGCGCTGCTTCGGACGCCTATGACAAGAAGGTCGAGGAGATCGGCGCCGATCTGATGGCCCTGGTGGAGCGGGACGTGATGCTGCGCATGATCGACTGGCAGTGGATGCAGTACCTCACCCAGATGGAGCACTTCCGTGAGGGCATCGGCCTGCGCGCCTACGGCCAGCGGGACCCTCTGATCGAGTACAAGAACGAGGCCTTCGAGATGTTCAACGAGCTGCGGGAGCGGATCCAGGGCTCGATCGTGGCGCAGATCTTCCGGGTTCAGGTTCAGCGCAACGCGCCGGCGCCGGTGGCGGCAGCGGTTTCGCGGCACGTTGTGGAGAGCGGTCCTGGCGACCCGGACGGAGCGAGCCGCGCCGGTCGCAACGGCGGTTCCCGGCAGCGCCGTGTCGTTCCTGTGGGGGCCGCGGTGGCGGAGGGCGCGCCGGCCGGTAAGATCGGCCGCAACGATCCGTGCTGGTGCGGATCGGGTAAGAAATACAAGAGGTGCCATGGAAGATAGCGCGGGGGGATCAGGATCCCCCGCGGAACCCCCCTTCTCCCGGCCGCGCTTGCGACGGATGAAACGCGGAGTTGTGGTCCGGCAGAGCCGGACCACCCTGGCCACGCTAGATTTGAGGATGTATGGACGCTGAACTCGAACCCAAAGAGCTCTTGAACAGGATTCTCCAACTCCAGGAGCACCTTTGACCTGCCCGGAAAGCTCAAGCGTGCGGAGGAGCTCGACCGGCAGCTAGCCCAGCCAGGCGCATGGGACGATCCTCGTCGCGCTGGCCAGATGGCTCGCGAAGCCGCAGAACTTAGACAGCTGCTCAAGGGCTGGGAGCAGCTCGAACGGCGGGCCCGTGACCTGATCGAGATAGACCAGCTGGCCGCGGGCGACCCGGAGCTGTCGGCTCAAGTAGAGGCTGAACGAAAGGCGGTGGCTTCCGAGCTGCGTTCGCGAGAGCTGGACCTGCTGTTCACCGATCCGTACGCCGACCACAACGCGGTGATCACGTTGTCTGTCGGCCAGGGCGGCATCGAGGCCCAGGACTGGGTCGAGATGCTGCTGCGCATGTACCTGAAGTGGGCCGAGCGGCATGGGTTCGAGACCGAGATCGTCGACCAGTCACCGGGCGAGGAGGCCGGTCTGAAGAGCGCGACCCTCATCGTTCGCGGACCGCACGCGTATGGGCGGCTGCGCTCAGAGCACGGCGTGCACCGACTGGTGCGGATCTCCCCGTTCGACCAGAACCACCGCCGTCACACCTCGTTCGCTCTGGTCGAGGTGATGCCCGAGCTCGAGAGCTCGGACGAGGATGCCGTCGTCATCAACCCGCAGGACCTCCGCATCGACACCTACCGCTCGACCGGTGCGGGCGGGCAGCACGTGAACAAGACCGACTCCGC
>DASXTG010000161.1:0-4098 GCA_036505515.1 Candidatus Dormiibacterota bacterium
AGGCTCTCAATGAGTCGACGTGGGCCGCGTTCGCCGCGCTGGTGGAGCACAACAACGGCATCTTTGGCGGCTGCTGGTGCATGGGCTTCCACCCCGAGGATTCCCGGACCGATGCGGCGCACAACCGTGCCGCGAAGGAACGGCGAGTCCGCAAGGGCCAGGCCCACGCCGCCCTGGTTTTCGATGGGGACGACTGCGTGGGCTGGTGCCAGTTCGGCGCAGCCGACGAGGTGCCCCGGATCAAGAACCGAGCGGCGTACGAAAAAGGCCGGACCGCCTCGCCCGACTGGCGGATCGCGTGCTGCTACGTCGGTAAGGGGCGCCGGCGTCAGGGCGTGGCCACTGCGGCGCTGGCCGGCGCGCTCGATCTCATCGCGGGCCTGGGCGGGGGGACCGTCGAGGGATACCCAGAGGACGTCGGCTCGGTGCCCGCTGGCTTCCTGTTCAACGGCGCGTTGTCGACCTACGAGAAGCTCGGGTTCATCCGTGACCGCAAGATCGGCAAGCACCGCTGGGTCGTGACCAGTGTCGTCGAGCCAAGGTCGTAGGAGCCGCACTCCGACGCTGACTCCAGGTCAGGCAGGCAAGACCCCCGTGCAACTAGCGTGCAATTAGCCGGGAGTCGTAGCGGTCAGCCCCGCTTACGGGCGGACGGTCTGCGCCGCGGGGTCACCTAGAACAACAGCGCCGATGAGTGTAATTCCCAAGCTGACAGTGCGAGTTCGATTCTCGTCACCCGCTCCCATGCTGAGTTCCCAGCTCAAGTGGCCTTCCGCTGGGGCCACCGCGTCCTAGGCCGCCCTACGGGCGTCGCATGCGATCGACTTCGCCGAGACCCGGCAGCCGCTCGCCAGGATTTCGGCGCCTGCGGAGAAGATGGGGGCGGAGGAGGCTCGATCAACCGCCCTCTGGCACCCCGAGCCCCGGGCAAGCGCTGGCGGGTTGAAGCAGCCAGGGCATGGGCACGACCTGGGACGGGAAGAAGCTGGTTCCACGGAGGCGATGATGCTGGACGAGGGCAGCGAATTTCGTGAGGGCTACGCCGAGATCGGCGACGTGAAGTTGCATTACATCGAGGCTGGCGAGGGGCCGCTGATCATCCTGCTGCACGGCTTCCCCGAATTCTGGTACGGCTGGCGGCTGCAGATCAAACCGCTCGCAGCGGCGGGATTTCGCGTCGTCGCACCTGACATGCGCGGCTACAACCTGTCATCGCGGCCGGACGGCGTCGCCGCCTACGACACCGACCGGCTGGCCGCCGACATCCGCGGCCTGGTCCACGAACGCGGTGCCCAGTCCGCGCTGCTGGCCGGTCACGACTGGGGCGGAAGCGTCGCCTGGGCCACTGCGATGGCCTACCCCGAGGTGGTGGACCGGCTGGCCATTCTCAACGCGGCCCATCCGCGGAAGCTATCGCAGGGACTGCACCACCCGGGCCAGCTCCGCAAGTCCTGGTACTTCTTCTTCTTCGACCTCCCCGAGCTGCCCGAAACCGTCGTACACGCCAATCACTGGCATTTCTTCCGGCACTTTCTGCGCGACGCCCACCCGGCTTATACACCGGAGGAGATCGAACGCTACGTCGAGGCGTGGTCGCAGCCAGGCGCAGCAACCGGAATGATCAACTACTACCGGTCCTCGGTGCGGACCTCGCCCAAGAAGGCCGAAGCGGCGCTTCGCCCAATCTCGGCGCCCACCCTGGTCATCTGGGGGGAACGCGATCGCTACCTCGGCCCAGAACTAGCCGAGCCTGAGCACGGCGACGTGCCCAACCTCGACCGCGTCGAGCGCCTGCCCGACGCGTCGCATTGGGTGCATCACGACGAGCATGAGCGCGTCTCGCAACTGCTCATCGACTTTTTCGCCCCAGCCCTGCCAAGCAAGGACCGTTGACTGTCGACGAGCATTGCCGGGCGCTGCCCGGCCCCCGGCCCTCCCTCGGAGATAGGAGGCTGGAGGGCCCGGCGTCGCGCCGCCGCCTAAGCCAGAGCCGTCGGACCAGCCACTAGACCGTAGCCGATCAGTAGGGCGGCGTAACCGATCCATGCAGGTATCCACCACCAACCCGAGGCCACCTCTGCGTAGGACGTTTCCCATGCGATCACGCTGGCCGCGATCACAACAAGTATTCCGATCGGCGCTAAGAGCCACGACCATCCGACCGGGATGCCAAGATCGACTAGTCCGGCTCGCCAGTTAGGGAACGCCAACACACAGGCCCAGTTCGCGATGGCGATCCAATATCCGGCCACTAGTCCGGACGCCTTTTCTCTCTCACTCGTGACGGAGCCAAGTGCAAAGAACAAGATCACTACGATGCCGGCTATGAGCAGCCAGCCCTTGAGACTCATGGACCAAGCTTGGCAGTCCTTGATCGTGCTGAGCTGAAGTGCGCCACTGAAAGCAGGCTACGAGAGGCTGGGCAGACTCATCCGCTCTTCCGGACCGAGTCACCTTCGGTGGCGGCCCTCGCCGGGTCGTTCGGGTGCGGAGTGAGCGGAACCGTTTCCACAGTCATCCAGTCGCGCAAGGGCAGGGAGGCAACAATGGCCTCCAGCGCTGCCGCGTCGCGAGCCTGATAGAGGCCGAGCGTGCGCCCGTCGGGCAGCAGCCACACCCGCAGGATGTGGCCTTGTTGGGCGAGCTCTGACGCGCGTCGTGCCTCGTGCGCCTTACGGTCTGCGATGGCCACGGCGGGGACGCTATCCGGCACGGTGATCGTGAACGTGATCAGGAACTCTCGCGCCTCGTGCCTAAACGCGCCTTGAGGTGCGCCGCGGGGTGCGGGGTCGTTCGGGTGCGACACCAGCGGCGTCACGTTGTCGGTACGCCACACGCGCAGCGGCATCGAGGCGAGCACGTCCTCGAGCCGGGCAGGGTCGTCGGCGGCGAACAGGCCGAGTGTGCGCCACTCGCCCAGCTGCAACGGGGGACGCCACAGCCGAAGCAGGTGCCCCTGCGCCGCGAGTTCCCGTGAGCGCACCGCCTCCCGGGCGCGGACATCCGTCACCGCGTCTTCGGCCGTGCCCTGTGGAACGTGAGTGGTCATAGTGACCAAGTACTCCATGACGAGCCTCCTCCACGCCGAGCGCCTCCAGTTCGCTGAGCACCTGCCGCGCATCGGCGTACTGGCCGCGCACCGAGTCCTCCGGGATGCGGCCGTGGTCGGCGACCGCGGTCGAGTGGCTTGCTCGGTCCTCAGCTCACTGCTTTCTTCACGAGCGCGCCGATCCTTGCCTCATCGCCGGCGGTCAACTCCGTCAGAGCGAAGGCGGTCGGCCACATGGCGCCTTCGTCGAGGTTCGCCGTGTCGTTGAAGCCGAACGTCGCGTACCTCGATTTGAACTTCTGCGCGCTCTGGAAGAAGCAGACGACCTTGCCGTCCCTGGCATACGCGGGCATCCCGTACCAGAGCTTCGGCGAGAGGGCTGGCGCGCTGGCTTTGATGATGGCATGGAGCCGCTCGGCCATGGCGCGATCCGATTCCGGCATCTCGGCGATCTTCGCGAGCACGGCGCTTTCCTCGTCCGTCTTCTTCCCGCGCGGGCCGCGACGCGCAGCCGCCTTCAGCTCTTGGGCGCGCTCCTTCATCGCGCCTCGTTCCTCGTCCGTGAATCCTTCGAACTTCTTGTCGGTCGTGGTCGTGCTCCTGGCGGACTTCTGCGTGTCGTTCATTGCAGGCTTCCTCCCCTGCGAGTCTTGATGGGAATGACCCTCATGCTAGGGAACCGGCACCGCGACGGCTTCTCCGAAACTGATCGATCGTCACCTGGGTGAAACGAGAGCGATGGCGCCGACTGGATCGATCTGTAGCGCACAGCTGCACCACGATCGCGAACTGTTAGGTTGCAGGGATCCGTCGAGCCGATGACGAGGAGGATGGCCGTGAGCGTCTACAAAGTGATCGACATCATTGGCACGAGTGACCAGTCGTGGGAGCAAGCAGCGGTCACTGCAGTCACCACGGCGGGCCGCACCGTTCGCGACATGCGGGTGGCCGAGGTAGTCGAGCAGGATCTTCACATCGAGGAAGGTGGCGCGGTCACCTACCGGGTCAAGCTGCGGATTTCGTTCAAGTACGAGAGCGAGTAGCCGCGC
>DASXTG010000162.1:0-13313 GCA_036505515.1 Candidatus Dormiibacterota bacterium
CCCACCCCTTGCCCTCCCCCACAGGGGGAGGGTGATCGCTACATGCTTCTGAGGGAGGCTGTCATTGTCGCCACGGCCCGCACGCCGATGGGGAAGTACGGCGGCCAGCTGAAGGACGTGCGCCCTGACGATCTGGCGGCCATCGTCCTCAGGGAGGCCTGCGAGCGCGCGCACCTGAAACCGGCTGATGTCGACGACGTCATCCTCGGCTGCGCCAACGGCGCGGGTGAGGACAACCGCAATGTGGCCAGGATGGCTCTCCTGCTGGCCGGCTTCCCGGTCGAGGTGCCGGGGCAGACCGTCAACCGCCTTTGCGGCTCGGGCATGCAGGCGGCGATCTCCGCCGCACGCGAGATCCAGACGGGCGGCGCCGACGTCGTGATCGCCGGCGGCGTCGAGAGCATGACTCGCGCACCCTGGGTGTTGGCCAAGCCCGACGGCGCCTTCCCGCGCGGCCCGCAGACTGCGTACGACACCGCGCTTGGCTGGCGTCTCGTCAACCCGAAGATGGCCGAGCTGTACGGCACGCTGCAGATGGGGGAGACCGCCGAGCGCGTGGCTCAAAAGTACGAGGTGTCGCGCGAGGACCAGGATGAATTTGCGCTGCGCAGCCACCAGCGCGCGATCGCGGCCCAGAAGTCGGGGCGGCTCGCGGAGGAGATCGTGCCGGTGCAGGTCTCGCAGCGAAAGGGGGAGCCGGTGCGGCTGACGGATGACGAGGGCCCGCGTGCTGACACATCGCTGGAGGCTCTGGCCAGGCTTCGGCCGGCGTTCGCCGAGAACGGATCGGTCACGGCCGGCAACTCGTCGCCCTTGAACGACGGCGCGACCGCGCTGGTGATGATGTCATCGGACCGGGCCCGGCAGCGCCGGCTGCAGCCGCTCGCCCGATTCGTCGCCGCCGCGCCCGCCGGCGTGCACCCGGACTACATGGGCATCGGCCCGGTGCCCGCGTCGATGAAGGCGCTGGAGGTCGCGAGCCTGCAGTCGTCCGACATGGGCGTGGTTGAGCTCAACGAGGCCTTCGCGTCGCAATCGCTTGCCTGCGTTCGTCTGCTGGGTCTCGACGAGGAGAAGGTGAACGTCAACGGCGGCGCCATCGCGCTCGGGCATCCGCTGGGCTCGAGCGGTGCGCGCCTGGTCGGCACGCTCGTTCGCGAGATGGCGCATCGCGACGCCGAGTACGGCCTGGCGACGATGTGCATCGGCGTCGGCCAGGGCATCGCCTCCATCTGGCAGAGGGTCTAGCGACCATCGGAGAGCGAGACCCGGCGGCGGTGCGGGCGATGTTCGACCGCATCGCCCGCCGCTACGACCTCGTCAACACGGTGCTGTCGGCCGGCACCGACGCCGGCTGGCGCAGACGCGCCGCTCGCGCGACCGGGTTGGGTGCCGGCGGGTCGGCGCTGGACGTCGCGTGCGGCTCGGGCAAACTGACCGCCGAGCTGGCTCGAATCGCGGGCCCGACCGGAAGGGTCGTCGGCCTCGACTTCAGCCCGGGGATGCTCGAGGTCGCTCGGCGCGATCATCCCGGCCTCGAATTCGTAGAGGGCGATGCGCTCCGACTGCCGTTCAATGACCAGAACTTCGATGCCTCCACCATCGCCTTCGGCCTGCGCAACCTCGCCGATCCCGTGCGCGGACTGAGCGAGGTGCTGCGCGTGGTTCGCGGTCGTGCTGTGGTGCTGGAGTTCGTCAAGCCGCCCAGCGGTCTTGCCGGCAGCGCCTACCGTCTGTACCTGCGATCGCTCTTGCCCACGATCGGCGGGGCGATTTCTGGACAGCCGTCGGCGTACCGATACCTCAGCGACACCGTCGATTCGTACCGGACGCCGGGCGAGCTGCGCGAAATGGCTGAAACCGCGGGGTGGCACGGAGTGCGTTACGAATCGCTGAGCATGGGCACAGTCGGGATCATCTCGGGCGCAAAGGAATGAGCACCTTCATCTGCGTCACCTGCGGCACGCAGTTCGCCGACAGCGGCGAAGCACCTCCGGACCACTGCCTGATCTGTGAGGAGCCGCGCCAGTACATCGGGCCGGGAGGGCAGCGCTGGACCACCATGGACGCGCTTCGCGAAGGTCATCACAACGAGTTCCGGCGTGTTGAGGAACGGTTGGTCGGGGTGGGCACTTCTCCATCGTTCGCGATCGGCCAGCGCGCCCTTCTTGTGCTGTCACCCGGCGGCAACGTGCTTTGGGACTGCGTCAGCCTGCTCGACGAGTTCACCGAGAGGCTCATCAACGACCTTGGTGGGATCGCGGCCATCGCGATCTCCCATCCGCACTACTACTCGTCGCTCGCCGAGTGGTCGGCAGCCTTCGACGCACCGGTGTACTTGCACGCAGGCGACCGCGAGTGGGTGATGAGGAGCTCGCCGTCGATCGTCCACTGGGAGGGCGACCAGCACGAGCTGCACGACGGGATGCGGCTCATCAACTCAGGCGGCCACTTCGATGGCGGAACCGTCCTCCATGTCCCGTTCCTGGCCGATGGTCGCGGGGCGTTGCTGTGCGGCGACATCATCCAGGTGATCCCGGACCGGAACTTCGTCGGCTTCATGTACAGCTATCCCAACCTGATCCCGCTGCCACCCGCGAGCGTCCAGCGGATCGCGGCGTCGGTGAGCAAGCTCGACTACGACCGCATCTACGGGGCCTGGTGGGATCGGGTCATCCCGACCGGCGCGAAAGAAATCGTCGTGCGGTCGGCCGAGCGCTATCTCAAATCGGTGATGGGCGGCTAATCACCGTCAAAACGCCCGGCGTTGGTGTAGGCTCGGCTGTGCCCATGTCCGCCACGGAAATCCCATGAGGGTCGTGCCAAGCGACGGTCCGAACATGGGCGCCGAGCCTCCGCTTATAGACGGCGAGCCCACCAACGGCCACCCGCGCCTGGACGCTGTGCGGCACTGGTTGGTCAGCGGGGTCCACCTCGTCGATCGCCGCCGCCGCTTCGGTGGTCACGGCCGCGCGAGGGGACTCCTTGTCGTCGATTCGGCGGCGAGGAATGGAGCTTCTGAGCGCTGGGATGCACTCGCCGCAGCCCTCGACAGACACACGCTTCGGGGCGGCCTGTCCGAGCTGAGTCCCGAGGAGCGGCGTGTCATCACACTCGCGTACCTCGAGGGCCGCACCAACCGAGAGATCGCGACCACGTTGGGCGTCTCGGTCGCCACGGCACGTCGGCGGCTGTGGGCTGCCCTCAAACGGCTCGACGACTACATCACCATGACCGGGGTCTGGTTGTCGGCCTTCGTCCTGGCGCTTGCTGCATATGCCGCAGCCCACACCGAGCGGCTCGGACGCTGGGTCGCCACAGCATCGGTTTCGCCGGAGAGGGCCCAGCGGCTGGCCGCGATCGTGTCGGCTGGTGTGATGACTACGGTCGCCGTCGGCATCGTTGCGTTCACGCCTGACTCAGGGACGCGCAGCCAGCCGGCACCTCCTGTCACCGCGCCGTTGATCGTCGAGGCGACCGCGGCCTCGGCTGAGTCGGTCGTGACGGTTGTGTCTAGGGTTCAGACGATCTCGCCTGAGCTGATCGTCGACCCTCTCGATCGCGGTTTGCATGGCGTGAAGCCGGCCGCACCTAAAGGCACCCACGGCGCCAACGGCTGCCACAGCAACCCGACCAGCGCGGCGCCGCTATTCCCCGTTGGACCGCGCGGGGCCCGTCCGCACGTAGCCCCCGTCACGCACCCGGGCGCCGGAGGCTGCAAGGCTCTCAGCTAAGCGTCTCGGTCGACAGCTAAGCGTCTCGGTCGACAGCCGAGCGCGCCAGGCCGACAAGGGTGGGACGCAGCCCATCGAGCTCCACCGCTTCCAGCTCCTGGACCGCGGCATCAACCAGAGCCCGAGCCTCGTCGCCTACGCGCTGCAGGGCGCCGGTAGACGTGACCAGTTCCGCGACGCGGCTCACCTCTTGGTCGCCAAGTGCGCCTTCGAGCAGGGTGCGCACCTCCGGACCGACCTCGCGATCCTCTGCAGCGTAGATGAGGGGCAGCGACAGCACGCGCTGGCGGATGTCCAGGCCGACCGGCTTGCCAGAGCTGGCGCTGAAATCCACCATGTCATCCGCCATCTGAAAGGCAACGCCGACCAGATCGCCGTACCGACGCAGCGCTTCGACGACCGCGGGCTCGGCCTCGGCGAGCTGGGCGCCTGACGCGCAGGCGGCCGAGAACAGCGCCGCAGTCTTGCCCCGAACCACGCGCAGGTATGAGTCGCGGTCTCCGGGATATCTTCCGCGCAGCGCGACATCGTCGATCTGGGCCGCGCAGATCGCCTCCAGCGCCTCTGCAATCGTTGAAGTCACCCCGCCGTTGCCGATCTCAGCGATCAGGCGCGTGGCTTTCGCGAAGTAGTAGTCGCCCACCGCGATCGCCCGTTCAGCCCCCTCGGCCGCTGCGACCGTGGGCCTGCCCCGGCGGTGGGTGCTTTCGTCGACGTAGTCGTCGTGGACGAGGGTCGCGTTGTGGAGCAGCTCGACCGCGGCCGCCAGCGCCGCCGCGCGCAGGGGCTCGTGGCGCGGCCCGAGCTGCGACGTGAGCTGCACCAGCTTGGGGCGGAGCCGTTTGCCGCCGGCCTCCAGCAGGCGGCGCATCGGCACCGCGACGGGGTCGGGGTCGACGAGGAGCTGGCGTGTGATCTCGAGCTCGACCAGGTCTTGATCTGTGCGCCCTGCTTCCAGGAACTCTCCGTCGATCTGCATCGCCAGCTGGCGGTGGCGAGGGCCGTCCAGCTCGACCGCGAACACCGACTGCCAGCGGCCCATCACGAGCTCGCCTTCCTCGACCAGCAGCGTCGCGAAGCCGGTCAGCAGCAGCTGCCGGCAGTGCGCGTGGCCGTTCACTGGCTCGTCGACGGCGATCTCGAGCCTGCGCTCGAAATCGTCGTGCTCATATGGGGCATCGTCAGGAGCAAGCCTCTCCAGGAGACTCTGAAAGTCGCGGAGCAGCAGCGGCTCGTTCTCGTTGACGGCCAGGCCGAGCGTCGTGTGCAGGGACTGGAGGTGGACGCGCCCGGTTTGTAGGCCGGAGCGCCGCACCTCATCGCGCAAGCGCTCAGTCAGGTTGACGAACTCTGTGGCGCGCGACGTCTCGAATCGAAGCCGGCTGGAGATCATCGGGCGTGAAAAGCGTCTACGAGGAGGTCGCGGACCGGCCTGCTCGCGCGTCCGGAGGCAGCGGCGGCTGAGAGCTCTTCGATGGCGCGGGCGAACGCGACCTGGACCGGCTGCGGCGCGGTGTCAGCGAGCAGGCGAGCCGACCGGGCCAGGCACAGATCCCCCATCAGCAGCGTCGCCGCGGGCGCCGCCCGTCCCCCGAGCCCCTGCAGCCGGATCCCGACCTCGACCAGCGCCGCCGCCAGGGCCAGCTTTGGTCTTGCCGCAGGCTCTGAGTCGCCGACCACGTCCATGTAGGACCGATATGCCTCCGAGAGCCCATCCGTCCAGAGCTGCTCCAATCGAACGAGCTCGACGTCGAGCGTTTCGACGGTCATGGGACGGGCTCGATGAGGGTTCCGGCCAGCTGCCGGAAGGCCGAGAGGGCGCGGAGGCAGGACTCGTCGTCGCGCGTCACCACGTAGTAGAGGCCGAAGCCGAGGACCGTGTTGAGCACCAGCGGGACGAGCACCTCGCGCGGCACCGTCAGGCGGATGCGGCCGTCCGACTCGAGGCGGTCCAGCTGCTCCTGGATGACCTCCCGGTACCGGGTGAACAGCTCCGGCAGGTAGGCGCGCAGCCGTTCGGTGCGCGGCGCCTGCACCAGGAGGTCGAAGGCGGCGAGCTGGATGTCACCGAGGCGCCGCAGCGAGGCCCAGAGTGACTCCACGCCGATCTCCAGGACCACGAGGGGGTCGGTGAGCTGGTTGAGCGTTCCACGCAGCTCGTCGACCGAGCGCGCAGTCAGGTAGCGCCACGCCTCCACAAGCAGCTCGGACTTGGTCGGGAACCAGTACTGGAGGTTTCCGATCGCCACGCCGGCTCGGGATGCGATCGCCCGCACGCTGGTGCCGGAATAGCCGTTTTCCAGGAGCGACTCGGCCGCGGCATGGATGATTTGATCTCGGGTGCTCTCTGTCGCCGTCGCCCCGGTCATACGTATGTACCAGCATACTGCGGCCCGGCAATGGGGAGGGGTGCCGCGGTGGCACAGCAGATAATTGGGTCGGCGTGCGGAGCATCGAGAAAATCTTTCCCAACGGCATCTGCGGCGTGCTGCGCACGGAGGACTCCGAGGCCGGCTTCCAGGCGTGCCTCGCCGTGATGGAGGGCGGCGTGGGCACGATCGAGGTCACGACCACGGTGCCGTCCTGGTACGACATGGTCCGGGGCCTCGTCGCCACCACCATGGGCAAGACCCCGATCGGGGTCGGCACCGTGTGGGACCCGGGAGCCGTGAAGCAGGCGAAGGAGGCCGGGGCGGATTTCGTCGTCACGCCGGTCGTGCTCCCCGAGGTGGCGGAGGCCTGCGCCACCGAGGACATCCTGTGCGTGCTGGGGGCGCTCACGCCGACCGAGATCTACCAGGCACGGCTGGCCGGCGCGAAGCTCGTCAAGGTGTTCCCGATCACCCCCATTGGCGGTCCCGACTACGTCAAAGCCCTCCACGGGCCGCTGGGCGCGGTGCCGCTGTGGGTGTCGGGCGGGGTGGCGATCGAGCAGATCGGCGACTACCTGCGGCTGGGAGTGAAAGCCGTCGGGCTCACGAACTCGCTGTTCCCGCCAGAGGCGCTGGCCCACCGCGACATGGATGTCATCCGCCAGAACGCCCAGAGGGCAGCTGCGGCGGCGGCTGCAGCGAGGCCGGACTAGAGGCCGGCCGTCCCCTTCATCGTCCCGATGATGTCGGAATACAGGTTGACCACCTGCCCGCCGGTCGCGACCAGGGCGATGATGACGACGAGCACGACCAGGGCCAGGATCAGCGCGAACTCGACCAGGCCCTGGCCCGATTCCCGGGCCCTGGCCGGGTTCAACAACCTATTTTGTAAAGGCACATCGTCGCGCTGATGTTGGAGAACAGGTTTATCAGCTGCCCTCCCGTCGCAATCAGGGCGACAATCACGATCAAAGCGACCAGGGCGAGGATGAGGGCGTACTCGACCATTCCCTGCCCTGATTGCCGCGTTTGGGTGTGTGTCACTTTGGGTTTCGACCTAGAAGCTTAACCGTCGAACCGCGGCTGCTGGTCGCCGGCACGTGCGAGTGCCTGCTCCACAACCACGCGCACCATTCGCTTGCGCCAGAAGTGGCTGAGATCGGCGTTGTCCAGAGGTTTGGCCGGTTTGGCAGCCATCTCGGCAGCGCTGCGGACCGTCTCTTCATCCACTCGCTTGCCGACCATGAACGCGGCGGCTGCCGGCGCCTCCAGCGGGTACGACGCAACCGCCGACAGGACGATCCTGCAGGAGGCGACCGTGTCGCCGTCCATGCGCATGGCAACGGCGGCGCCGGCGATCGGGAAGTCGATCGATCCCCGGCGCCGGAGCTTCACGTACGCGGATCGCGTGCCGCCGGCTGACGGCACCCGCAGCGCGGTCACGACCTCATGCGGCTGCTTGGCGAGGTAGTCGATCCCGTCGTCGCGATACAGCGCTGCGACGGGGAGCTCGCGCTCATCGTTAGGGCCGGCAAGCGTCACAAGCGCGCCAAGGGCGATGGCCATTGGCGCGGTGTCCGAAGACGACAGTGCCCAGCAGCGTGAGCTGCTCGGCGCGACAAGGCAGATGTCCCCGTCCTTCTTCATGCAGAAGCCTGCGGCCTTACGCCATTCATAGGTCATGTCGTAATAGTTGCAACGCGTGTCGACGCACAGATTCCCGCCGATGGTGCCTGCGTTGCGAAGGGGCGGGGAGGACACGAGGCCGGCGGCTTCTGCGTAGCC
Source organism: Candidatus Dormiibacterota bacterium (assembly GCA_036505515.1). Taxonomy (GTDB): domain Bacteria; phylum Chloroflexota; class Dormibacteria; order Dormibacterales; family Dormibacteraceae; genus DASXTG01. The sequence goes on from DASXTG010000162.1 coordinate 7,892, forward strand.
GGGAAACTCTGCGCGGAGCGCTTCAGCGGTCGATGCTGCCGCCAGGGTCACGCCGGCATCGACAACTGTGTCGTCATCGCCGCGCCGCACGCGGTCGCCGAGAAAGTCCAGGCCGATCAGCGCATCGACCTCGAACTGCCTGCGTTTCAGCTTGGGGAACAGGTCTGTGCCGCCGGCCACGAACATCGCGCGCGGGCCCAGCTCTGACGCCATCCGCGCAGCCTCGCGCGCTGAGCGCGGCCGAAGGTATCTAAATCGCGGCAGGCGCAGCAACGTTCAAGTCCTTCGGCGGTGGTTCGACCTTGATGCAAGGTGGATACGGAATGTCGGGGAATCGCGGCGGTCCATACCGGGCCGGCTCGCCCTTGGCCTTGCGGCGCATTGCTTCCACGATCTTCTCGGGCGTGACGGGGATCTCGTCGATCCAGACGCCCAGGGCATCGAACACAGCCGCGCTGACGGCGGGGATGACCGGCAGCAGCGGACCCTGGCCGGCCTCCTTGGCGCCGTATGGCCCCTCGGGATCATTGGTCTCGACGATGAACGTCTCGACCTCGGGCATGTCCAGGAACGTCGGCGACTTGTACTCGAGCATCGAGGGCCACTTGTGCAGGCCCTTGCGAAATGTCTGCTCTTCCATCAGTGCTTCTCCCAGGCCCATGTACACGCTGCCCTCGACCTGACCCTCGACCAGCAGCGGGTTGATTGCGTGGCCTACGTCGTGCGCGATCCACACCTTGTTGATCTTCACGAGGCCGGTCCGGGCATCCGCATCCAGGTCGACCACGCACGCCGAGTAGCTGTAGGCGGGGCTCGGACCGACGCCAGAGCCCTTGTACGGTCCGGCGATCTTCGGGGGCGTGTAGCTGCCCGCGCTGGTGAGCGTTCCAAAGCGCGTCTCGGCGAGGATGCTCGCCTCCTCGAAGCTGAAGTCGCCAATGCGCCCAGCGCCGACCGCGACGGACTCAGGATCGCCGCCCATGTTGGCCGCGGCGGCTTCGACGAGCATCGCGCGCATCTTCCGAGCCGCCTCGATGGCGGCGTTGCCCGCCATGAACGTCACCCGCGACGAATACGAGCCGAGGTCGATTGGCGTTGTGTCGGTGTCCGCGGTGACGAGGCGGATGTCATCAGGCTGGAGGCCCAGCTCCTCGGCGACGATCGCGGCGAGCACGGAGTCGGAGCCCTGGCCGATGTCCATCGCTCCGCAGTACGCGGTCACGCCGCCGCGGTCGACCTTGATCTGCACCTCGGAGTGCGGCATGTCGTTCCAGTAGATCGCGGTGCCGGCGCCGGACAGATAGGAAGAGATCGCGAAGCCCATCCCGCGACCCGGCCGCCTTTCCCGATTTCTGTAGCCAGATTGATCAATGACGTTTTTCACGCAATCGTCGAGTCCACATGAGGTCACGCGGAGCCAGTTCACCGTCCGCGTCATCGGCTTGACGAAGTTGCGCCGTTTGAAATCGACAGGGTCGAGGCCGAGATCGCGCGCGATCTTCTCCAGGTGGAGCTCGATGGCAAAGCGCGGCTGAGGGGTGCCGTGGCCGCGCTTGGGCCCGCATGGAGGTTTGTTGGTGAACACCCGGCAGCCTTCGAAGCGATACGCGGGGATGTCGTAAGTGACCGTCTGCAGCGCGCCCGTATAAAAGGTAGAGGCGACGCCGTAGCTGCCATACGCGCCGCCGTCGAGAGCGCTGCGGAAATGCATCGCTGTGATGAGCCCGTCTTTCGTCACACCGGTGCGCACCCACATGAGCACTGGATGCCGCCCGCGGTGGGCGTAGAAGACCTCCTCACGAGTCAGCGTGCACTTGACGGGCCGGCCGGTGAGCATGGCCAGCTTCGCGACCACGATCTCGTGCGCGAAAGGATCTGTCTTGCCGCCGAAGCCGCCGCCGTGCGCAGCGCCGATGACGCGGATGCGGTTCATGGGCAGCTCGAGCACCTTTGCCAGCGCGCGGTGCACGTAGTGCACGACCTGCGTCGACGACCACAGCGTCACCTTGCCGTCCACATAGGTGGCGATGGCGCTGTGCTGCTCCATGGGCAGGTGGGTATTGCCCTGGAAGAAGAAGACGTCATCGCGAACGTGGTCCGCCTTCGCAAAGCCCGCGTCCACGTCGCCGAACTCCAGCGCGACGAGCTTGTGGATGTTGTTGGGGCCGCCGTAATCCTGTATGCGTTCGTCTCTCGGATTCGCCAGCGCCGCGTCGATCGACATCACGGGCTCGAGAACGTCGAACTCGACGTCGATCGCGTCACAGGCAGCGGCGGCGATCTCCTCCTCCGTCGCCGCGACCGCGGCGATGGGATCGCCCACGTAGCGGACCTTCTCGTGCTCGAGCGCGCGCTCGTCCTGCGTGACGGGGAGAATGCCGAACTTCACTGGCAGGTCCTCGCCGGTGATGACGGCTTGGACGCCGGGGATCCGTCGCGCCGCGGACGTGTCGATAGATTTGATGCGTGCATGCGGGTGCGGGCTGCGCAGGATCCGGCAGTGCAGGGTGCGGCCGGGGAGCATGTCATCGGCGTAGATGGCCTGTCCGGTGACCCGCATCGCCCCGTCGACCTTGGGCAGGGCCTTCCCGATGACGCTGAATCCGTTGCTGTCGGTCATCCCATCCGCTCGGCAGCAAGCTCAACGGCCTGCAGGATCTTTACGTAGCCCGTGCACCGGCACAGATTTCCCGCCAACGCCGCACGAATCTCGTCGCGCGTGGGCCGCGCGTTGCCGTCTAGCAGCGACTTCGACGCGAGCAGGATCCCGGGCGTGCAGTAGCCGCACTGCGCCGCGCCCAGCTCCGCGAAAGCGCGCTGCAGCGGGTGGAGCTGGGACCCGCTAGCCATCCCTTCGACGGTCGTGATCTTTCGCCCCTCCACCTGGATGGGCAGCACAAGGCAGCTCAGCTCGGGTCTGCCGTCGACCAGCACCGTGCAGGTGCCGCACTCCCCTAGCTCGCATCCGTGCTTGGTGCCCGTGAGCTGCATGTCCTCGCGCAGCACCTCGAGCAGCGTCTTGTGCACCGGGAGCAGGAGCTCAAAGCGCTCGCCATTGACCTCGAGCGCGATCACATGTCGGTCGACCGGCCGATCTAACTCACGCTTCAATCTGAGGCGAGCATAGTCCTCAGGGCTCGGGAGCAAGCCCACAGGTCGGGGGCGATGGCGTCCGCCCGGCTGGAGGCCGGAGTGGGGTCATCAGGGTGGACCAGGATCGCCCGCATTCCGAGCGCGAGCGCGGGCAGGATGTCGTTCTCCTCTTTGTTGCCGATGACGACGCAGCGTCTCGGCTCGGCGCCGGCCGCCCGAATTGCCATCTCGAAAACCGCTGGGTTTGGCTTGAGGTATCCAGCGTCGTTGGAGGTGACGATGGCGTCGACGTGCTTCGCCATGCCGAGCAGCCGGAAATCCTCCCAGTAGCTCTCGGCGTCGCGCCAGTAGGTGTTGCTCGCGATCACGGTCCGCAGGCCGAGCGCGCGCGCCTCCGCCAGCAGCTCTACCGCGCCCGGCAGCGGTCGCATCCGGTCGTGCACCGGCAGCGCCATGGCTCGGCGGATCCGCGCCACCGTATGCGGGTCGGGTTCCAGGCCGTGAAGGGTCAGGCAGCCAGTGATCAGGGTGACGGCGTCGACAGGAAGCTCCACCTCGGTCGTAACCGCACGGGCCTGGTCGCCGAACCTGCTCTGCTCGATGAGGTCGACCACGAGCGCCTTGACGGTTTCCGGCGGCGCATCCGGCAGAGCGCTGGCGACCCTTTCGTGGCGTCCGGCGCCATCGGTGGCGCGCAGTGGCCACGAATTGGGCCACAACGTCCCGCCGACGTCAAACAGCGCGGCGTCCAGGGTTCTTTTCACCTCCCCACCCCGTGGGAAGGTCCGGCGGAGCCGGGGAGGGGGCGCGAAGTTACGGCAGCCAATCGAGCGCAACTATGATCGATCAATGCTTCGCTGGCTGACCGCGGGCGAGTCGCACGGCCCGCAGCTCACAGTCGTGATCGAAGGCCTCCCGGCCGGCCTGGCCGTTTCAGAGGACGACCTTCGGCGCGACCTCGCACGGCGCCAGGGCGGCCACGGACGTGGGGGGCGGCAGAAGATCGAGACCGACATCGCGCGAATCGTGAGCGGGGTGCGTGGGGGATACACCATCGGCAGCCCGGTCACGCTCGTCCTCGAGAACAAAGACCACGTCAACTGGACCGCTGAGATGACAGCTTCGACGGAAGGTTTTGCTCCCAAGCCAGTCACCCGGTTGCGCCCGGGCCACGCCGACCTCGCGGGTGCGCTCAAGTACGGCCACACCGACGTCCGCAACGTGCTCGAGCGATCGTCCGCGCGAGAGACCGCGACCCGCGTCGCCGCCGGCGGCGTAGCCCGCAAGCTGCTGGGCCACTTCGGGGTCGAGATCCTGAGCTTCACGCAGTCGATCGGCGACATCGACATCGGCTTCGACGGCTGCGACCCGGACAGCGTGACCGTCGAACAGATCGAGGCTTCGCCCGTTCGCTGCCCGGACGCGGACGCGTCAAAGCGGATGGTCGCGGCGATCGACGAGGTCGCCGAGCGGGGCGACACGCTGGGCGGGACCTTCCGGATCATCGCTCGCGGCGTGCCACCCGGCCTCGGCAGCTACGTCCACTGGGACCGCAAGCTGGACGGCCGCCTCGCGCAGGCGGTGCTTTCGATCAACGCGATCAAGGGCGTCGAGTTTGGCGCCGGCTTCACTGGCGTGGCGCGGCCCGGCTCGGAGTTCCACGACGAGATCGATTACGAGGACGGTAAGTTCCGCCACCTCACCAACCGCGCCGGCGGGCTGACCGGCGGAGTGACCAACGGCGAGCCGGTCGACCTGCGCGTGGCCATCAAGCCCATCTCGACGATGAAGAAGCCCATGCCTTCGATCGACCTGCGCACAAAGGAAAAGGTCGAGGCGCACTACGAGCGCAGCGACGTGTGCGTGGTACCGGCAGCGGGGGTGATCGGCGAGGCGGTCGTGGCGCTCACGCTGGCAAATTCATTTCTCGAAAAGTTCGGCGGCGACTCGATGAGCGAGATCGAGCGCAACTACCGGTCGTACATGGGGCAGATTGGGCTCTGACGCCCGCTCGATTACAAACTGCTGATCGGACAACAACGACCGCCTGACACCCCCTCCTCATCGTGAGCGTCGGCCCGCATGGGCCGATCAACGGATGAGGAGACGCAGATGAACCCCTTCGCAGCCATCGCCGTCAAGACCGTGGGCGCGGGCACCGCCGCCGCCATGCTGAGCCTTGGTGTCGCGGGCGTGTTGGCGCAGGCAGCGCCGAGCCCGTCGCCATCGCCGACCGCCTCCGCCAATCAGCCGAAGCCCGACGCGCATCGGGACCGTCGCCTGGTCTTCCGCGCCATCTTTGAGTCGGAGGCGGACGTCCTGCACATCA
>DASXTG010000163.1:0-14332 GCA_036505515.1 Candidatus Dormiibacterota bacterium
GCGAGTCGCGAGATCTCGATCGGAGATTACGTTCTCAGCGGCGGCGAAATCCCTGCGATGGTATTGATCGACGCTGTGGCACGGCTGGTGCCGGGCGTGGTCGGCGATCCTGCGTCTTTGGCGCAGGACAGCTTTTCCACGAGCGCAGCCGGCTGGCCGCAGTTCACACGACCGGCCGACTTCCGCGGGCTCGGCGTTCCCGACGTGCTCCTTTCGGGCGACCATGCCCGGATCGAAAAATGGCGCCGCGAGCAAGCGGCGGAAAGACATGGCGCACATACCAAGGAGTTGAAGAAGACATGAACGTTATCCAGCAGCTCGAGAAGGAGCAGCAGAAAGACAAGGTCCCTGCGCTCAGGGCGGGGGACACGGTCAAGGTTCACGCGAAGGTCGTCGAAGGCACTCGCGAGCGCATACAGATCTTCGAGGGCGTCGTGATCAGGGTCAGCGGCGGCGGCCTGCGCCAGAACTTCACGGTGCGTCGCGTTACGCACGGAGTCGGCGTCGAGCGCACCTTCATGATCCACTCGCCTCGAATCGACCGCATCGACGTGCTCAGGCATGGCGACGTGCGCCAGGGCCGGCTCTACTACCTGCGCGGCAAGGTGGGCAAGAAAGCCCGCATCCGCGAGCGGCGGAGCCTTCTGCGCGAGACAGAAGCCGAGGCAGAAGCAGAGGGTCCCGACGGAGAGGAAGAATCTGAGGAATAGCGGCTGTTAAGGCGCTGGCATCCGTGACCGCGGTTGGGTAATCTCGGATCGTGCTCGAGTCGGTGTTTGTGCGATGAGGCCGATGTTGTGGCGGTATGAGCGCATGGCCAATGCCATGGGCTACAGCGTCGTCGCCGGGGTGGACGAGGTCGGGATGGGGCCCCTCGCCGGACCGGTGGTCGGCGGCGCCGTGGTGCTTCCCATCGGCGCAAGGATCCCTGGACTGGACGATTCCAAGCTGCTCACGGCAGACGAGCGCGAGCGCGTGGATCGGCTCATCCGGCGCCGGGCTCTGGCGGTGTCGATTTGCGCAGTCGACCACGCTCAGGTCGACAGCCTGGGCCTGATCCGTGCGCGCCACCTCGCGACGGCGGGCGCGGTCGCCGGGCTCGCGCTGCAGGCCGAGTACCTGCTGGTGGACGCCTGGGACGTGCCCGAGGCGCCGCTTCCGCAGATGGCGGTGGTGAGGGGGGATCGCACCTGCGCTTCGATCATGGCCGCCAGCATCGTGGCCAAGGTGGCGCGTGACCGCGCCATGGTTGAGTACGACCGGATGTATCCCGGCTACGGCTTCGCCGGGCATAAAGGCTATGCCACGCCGGCGCACCGGGCGGCGATCCGGCGCCTGGGGCCGAGTCCGATTCACCGCACGTCGTGGGCACCGTTCCGAGAGTTCGCCGAAGCTCGCTAGACCTCGGCCGCGCCGGCGAGAAGGCGGCCGCCGAGCTCATGCGACGCCGCGGCTACGAGGTCGTTGGCGCGGGTTTCACCGCGCGGCGTGGCGAGCTCGACCTCATCTGTCGGCGCGGTCGAGACCTGGTGGTGGTCGAGGTCAAGACGCGGAGCAGCGATGCGTTCGGCTCACCGCTCGGAGCCGTCAATCCCCGCAAGCGGCGCGCCCTTGCCGCAGCTGCGGCTGAATATCGGCTGCTGGCCGGGTGGCGAGGACCGATCCGTTACGCGGTCGTCGGTCTGACTTTGAGGCCGGACGGGGGGTTCGAGGCCGACCTGACAGAAGATCCTTTCGACTAGCTAGCGCCAGTGGCGCCCAAGCTCGGAATGGTAACTACGGCCGAGCTTGTCGGCGTTGCGCAGGAGCCAGGCATCGATTCGCTCGCGCCCGCGCGGCTCCTCCTTCGACACCAGGAGCTCCTCCATCAGCCCCTCCAGCTCCTGTCGGGTGAGGATGATGTCGCGCACATACCTTCCCACCATCCCGCCTGCAAACAGCGTGAGCGCCGGCGGTACGTGCACCACGCGCGGCTCGCGCTCGATCGCGACCGCGATGGCATGCACCAGCTCGAGGTAGGTGAGGACTTCAGGTCCGGCCGCGTCGACAGTCACGTTGGCCGTCTCGCCCGCCGCCGAGATTGCGATGTCTGCAACGTCGTCGCCTGAGACCGGCTGCACGCGGTATGCGCCTGAGCCCGCGACCAGGAATACGGGCATTCGCCTGAGCAGCCATGCGATGTTGTTGATCAGGATGTCGCCCAGCCCGAAGACCAGCGTCGGCCGTACCACCGCCCACTCCAGCCCCGATGACTGGACGATGGCTTCCGTGCGCGCCTTCCCCGCGTAGTAGTCGAGATGCGAATCGAGCGAAGGGTTGCTCACGCTGATGTGGACGATCTTGCGGACGCCGGCCTCGGCGGCCGCCCCGACGAGCAGCCGGGTATTCGCGATCGCATCGCCGAACCCCGTTCCGGCATGCGGGAACCGGACCCAGTACGTGTTGTAGAGGACGTCGACACCGCGCATGCCTTCGACCAGCGCAGCGCGGTCTGAGAAACGAAGCGGAGCGATCTCGACATCGAGCGACTCGGCGCCGGGCCGGTGCGGATGGTTGGTCAGCGTGCGAACGCGCCGGCCTGCGTCCAGAAGCTTGCGGGCGATGAAGCCGCCCGTGTAGCTGAAGGCGCCTGTGACCGCGTCCAGGTCGCTCATCTAAAACGGGAACCGCGTCAGGTCGTAGGCCGGCGAGCCTGGCTTGACATGTCCTGACATGAAGACTCGCGGTCGGTGCCTGACCGCCTCGGCCTCATGAACCTCGGGCCGGAGACCATTGAAGATTGGAAAGCGGAGTGTGCCGTCCGGCGACCATTCCGAATAACGGACGCTGACCACCAGCTCCGGCCGTACCCAGTGCACGGGTCTGGTCATGACCGGCGGCGGATCGAGCGGCGATGAATCGGTCGCCATCGCCGCCAGCCCGTCACGAAGTGCTTGAACGGCCGTTTCGTCGAAGCCGCCCCCGACAGAGCCACATGGAAGCAGGCGGCCGTCTTCGTGGTACCCGACCACCAGAGCGTCGAAAGGTTTCTCTCCGGTCCAGCCGATGACGACGAAGTCATCAGACTTCACCGCTTTGACCTTGAGCCAGAACGGGCTGCGCTGGCCCGGCACGTACTGGCTCTGCTTGTGCTTGGCGACCACCCCCTCGAGGCCGCGTTCCAGGCAGGCTTCGAACAGCTCCACCCCGTCCTGCTCGATGTGATCAGGCACGAACATGTGGCCGCCGGCCTCGACTGTCTTGCGCAGTCGCGCGCGCCGCCTTGCCGCCGGCAGGCGCAGCAGCGGCTTCCCCTCCATGTAGAGCGCATCGAACGCGAGGTACGCGACCGGGATGTCGTCTTTGAGGGCCAGGCCTCGCGTCAACCGCTCGCGCAGGCGGGTGTAGTCCGGCCGGCCATCTGCGTCGGTCGCCACCAGCTCGCCGTCGATGACACTGCCCGGGGGGATGCGTCGGGCGGCCGCCGTCACCTCCGGGACTTCGTGCGTGAGGTCGTTGAAGCCTCGATCGTGGATGTGGACTCTGCCCTCCGGATCGCGAAAGACCATGCAGCGCAGCCCATCCCATTTGACCTCGAAGAGGTAGTCGGGCGAGCTGAAAGGCGCCTCCGCCGAAGCGGCCTGCATCGGCCGGAGCTCGGTCGGAAAGCTCTCCAGCTCGATCTGGAGCTGGTCCGAATCCACAGCTCCCAGATTAGGCGCTGGCCGCTATGAGGCTTTCCGGCGCGCCTTCTTGGCCTCGGCGGGCTGCGCCTTCTCGCGAGTCGAGCGCGATTTCTTGGCCGCGTCGACCGAAGCGCGGAGGGCCTCCATGAGGTCCATGACCTTGGCGGTTTGCGGTACTGGCGGAGCCTCGATGACCTCGCCGTCGATCTTCGCCTGCACCACGCGCATCACCGCCTCGCGGTACTCGTCCTTGTACCGGCCAGGGTCAAAAGTGTCGGCGAGGCTCTCGATCAAAGCCTTCGCCATCTCGAGCTCCTTGGGATTGATCTTGACCTCGCCGTCGAGTCCTTTGAGACCTTCGGTGGAACGAATCTCATCCGGCCAGTGGAGCGTGTTCATCATCAGGGCGCCGTCGGTCGGGTGCAGTGCGCATAGATGCTCACGGTCGCGCAGCGCGATCTTGGCCACGGCGAGCCGCCCGGTCGCTTCCAGCGCTTTGCGCAGCAGGTGATATGGCTTCTTGCCCAGCTCTTCCGGCTCGATGTAGTAGGCGTTGTTGTAATAGAGGCCTGGTTCGATGTCGTCGACCGGCACGAACTCGTGGATGTCGATGCTGTGCGCGGTCGCAAGCGGGAGGTTGTCCAGGTCCTTCTCGTCGATGATGACGTAGCGATCCTTGCCGACCTCGTAGCCCTTCAGGATCTCCCCAAAGCTCACCTCATGGTCACCCTCCGCACACCAGCGCTTGTAGTTGATCGGCGAGCGGTGGTCCGGGCAGAGCTGGCGGAATGAGACCTTGGCGCTGGACTCGGTGGCGTTGTAGAGGCGGATGGGGATGGAGACCATTCCGAAAGAGACGACGCCTTTCCACATCGATCTCGGCATGGCGAGGCAGTTTACCTCCTAGTTTCGATTCTGGCTACTTTTCGTAGGCAGCATACCGGGCACCTCCGGGCCTTCATGCTCTTACATCGCGCCGCTGCGCGGCGATTACCGACGCAGCGAAGCCGGCCAGGATGATGCCAGTCATGATCACAAAACCAGTTTGGTCCACTCCCTCGGCCAGCGGTTGGCCGTAGAGCTTGAACGCGGAGGCGTTGAGGGTCCAGGCAGGCAGCTTGAAGATGGGGCCCAGCTGAGTGAGCAGGTAGCTGGCAAAGGTGAAAGTGCCGAGGATGCCGACGGTGGCGCGCGGAGCGCGGGCGGCGAGCAGTGCGCCGACTGCGGCGAACACCAGCGTAAACGGCACGAGCAGCAGGGTGGCCGCGATCAGGTGCGGACGATCCAGGTCGATGCCCTGGTAGTGCGACTCCAAACCGACCGCGACCCCGCTGATGCCGGCGATGATCAGCGCTTCGATGGTGAGCACGACGGCGCGCTCGAGGATGACTCGGGCCCGCGATATCGGATTGCTGAGGATCAGGTCCAGGCGGCCATCCGTATCCTCCGCGGCCCAGCGGCCGACCTGGGCGATTGCAAATCCGGCCATCAGCAGCTGGGCGACGCTGAGCCAAATGAAGCCGAGGAACGACGGATAGACGGCTCCGTGGAGAAAGGCGTCGAAGTACGGCTTGAGCGCGGGGATCGCCAGCAGTGGTTCAACGATGGTTTTGGTGAGCACGACCATGACCATCCCAAGCACTGACATCCCGACGCTCCACAGAACCAAACTGATGCGATCGATGTAAAGGTCACGAACGATGGGGATCCGGAGCACGGGCACGGTATCGACGTCATAGCTGGCCGGATGCGATGAAGCCGGTAGGCGAACGAGCGGCGACCCCAGGTCGCGAAAGGTCAGGGCGAGCGCGGCCAGCGCTCCCGCAGCCACGCCGACAACAAGCAGGATGATCGTTGCGCCAAGGTCGAACTCTCCGCCCGGCGGCAGCGGCCGGCTGAGCTCGTAGTAATGGAAGGGTGAAAGCCAGTTCCACCTCGCAACGCCCTCGAATGTGCGACTGAGGCTGTTCAGCAGGAACAGGTCCAACAGCACGACGCCGGCCACAGCGATGGCGCTTCGCGCGCTCGTGAACTGCGAGATGAGCAACGCAAGGCCATAGCAGCAGATGGCCAGCGCCGCCAGGGGCACCGCGGCTTCCACCGCGACGAGGGTGCTGAAGGATTCGCCGCCGGTCGCCACGCTGATGAGCAGCCCGGTGCTGGCCGCGAGAGCCGCAACCACGCTGCCCAGGGCAAAAGCGATGAGCCGAGCTCCGATCATCCGCGCTCGCGACAGACCGGTTGCAAGCACGACCTCGACGATTCCGCGCTCCTCGTCCCCCCGTGCCGCGCCGGTGGCTGAGACCAGCGCCCAGATCGCGAAGAGGATGGCGAAAAAACCAAACGCCCGCCACTGCACGTAGCCGCCGACGGTGTCGAGGCGAATGGGCGGCGGGATGATGACCGAGAACTGCTGAGCGAGTACGGACATCGACTGGCCGAACTTCGCGCGCTCCGCGGGCGTGGTGCCCGCAATCCGGTAGAACGCGACGCCCTGCAGCAGCGTGTTGATGAACGCGATCGCCGAGAACCCGATGATTCCCCAGCGGCCCAGGCGGAGCGAGAGCCGGACCATCGTGGTCATCGGATCGCTTGGTCGGCGGGAGCGCCCTCGCGATAGTAGGTGAGGAAGATCTCCTCCAGGCTTGGCTCGTGGCTCATAAGGTTGGTCACCGTCGCGCCATCGATCGCCTTGAGCAAGGGCTCGAAGGTGCCCTTGACCACGCAAGTCACCACGTGATCGTTCACGGCGACATCCTCGACGCCGGCTGCGGAGCGAATCGCGGCCTCCGGCACTTCGGACTCGGGAGCGAACTCAAGCTCCACATGATGGAGACGGATCCGATGGAGCTCGTCAAGCTGCGCGACCCGGACCAGGCGGCCCGAGCGGATGATGCCCACGCGGTCGCACGTGCGCTCGACCTCGGAAAGGATGTGTGAGGAGAGGAAGACGGTCGCACCACCCGCGCCGGCCTCATGCAGAAGGTCGTAGAACTCCTGCTGGTTGAGCGGGTCCAGTCCGATGGTCGGCTCGTCAAGGATCAGCAGCTGCGGCCTGTGCATGAAGGCGAGAACGATGCCGAGCTTCTGCTTGTTGCCGCTGGAGTATTCGCGGTACCGCCGGCTGAGGTCGAGGTTGAAGCGCTCCGCCAGCGTGCGCACGACCTTGGGGTCGGCTCCACCCCGAAGCCCGCCGAGGTAGGCCACCACCTCCCTGCCCCGCAGACTTCCGAACTGAGGCATCTCGCCGGGGACGTAGCCCACCTTGCGCTTCACCGCCACAGAGTCGTGCATGCAGTCGAGCCCGAAGATCTGAGCGGAACCGGCGGTGGGGCGGATCAGTCCCATCAAGCAGCGAATCGTCGTGCTCTTGCCGGCGCCGTTTGGACCAAGAAAGCCGAACACCTCCTGGGGAGCGACCTCGAGGTCCAGCTCGAAGAGCCCGCGACCCAGGCCGTAGTCCTTGGACAGCTTTGAGGTGCGGATCGCAGCGACAGCCACTGGCGCTGCATATTAGTGAGCTATGCGCCTTGGCGACCTCGAGCTGTACATCCTGATCGCCGGCCGGTGGAAGGCCGACGGGGGCCTGATGTTCGGAGTCGTACCGAAAGTCCTCTGGGAGAAGCAGAAGCCCGCCGACGGCAACAACATGATCGACTGCGCGTGCGTGGGCCTGATCGCTCGCGTCAACGGCAAGGTCGTCGTTTGCGAGACCGGGATCGGCACCAAGCTCACCGAGAAGCGGGCGCGACAGGTCGCGCTTCGCGAGCCTGAGGGCCTGCTTCACTCATTGAAGCGGCTCGGCATCCGACCCGACGAGGTGGACGCCGTGGTCACGACACACCTGCATTGGGATCATGCCGGCGGGCTGACCCGACTCGAGGGCGGTTGCCTGGAGCTCACGTTCCCGAAAGCTCGCCACTTCGTCCAGCGTAGCGAATGGGATTTCGCGCTCCACCCCGACGTCCGCAGCCAGTCGGGCTACATCCCCGACGACTTCACTCCCCTTGCGGACGGAAACCAGCTGGTCGAGTTCCTGAGCGGCGACGCCGAGGTGCTGCCCGGCGTCCACGTGCGCCACGTGGGCGGTCACACGCCGGGGAGCCAGGTCGTCGTGCTGCGATCAGGCGAGCTCGCGTGCGCGGTGACCGGCGACCTCGTCTGCCAGACGCCGCACCTTCGAGTTCCGTGGACGATGTCGGCCGACATCGAGCCGCTTCGGCTGCTGGAGGAGAAGGCGCGACTCCTGGAGGAGGCAGAGAAGCACCGGTGGCTGCTGGTGCTGAGCCACGAGCCTGACCAGCCCGCCGGTTATCTCGAGGAAGGCGGCCGCTGGCGGCCAGAGCCACGCCTGGCCTGGTGATCCTGTAGACCCTTAACAGGCAAGGCTGCTTCCAACGGGCGGCGCGGATAGGCTCGGCACGTGCTGGCCGCCGTCGATTCATGCGTGCTCGCGGGCCTCGAAGCGCGACTCGTGGAGGTCCAGGCCGACAGCTCGAACGGCGACACCAAGTTCTACCTGGTCGGTCTGGCCGCGACCTCGGTCAAGGAGGCGCGGGAGCGCGTTCGGTCGGCGATCAAGAACAGCGGCCTGCGCTTCCCAGGCAAGCGGCTGACCGTCAACCTTGCGCCGGCCGAGGTTCGGAAGCAGGGCACCGGCCTGGACCTACCGATCGCGGTCGCCATATCGCTTGCGGAGTCCGGTCTTAAAGCGCCGCCTCGCACGGCGTTCCTGGGGGAGCTCGCGCTCGACGGCGCGGTGCGGCACGTCGACGGCGTGCTGGTGGCGGCCCGGTGCCTGAAGAAGGCCGGCTACGACCGCCTCTTCGTTCCCGCAAGCGATGCGGGGGAGGCGGCGCTGGTGGACGGTCTCGAAGTCGTCCCGTGCGCAGACCTGGCGGGTGTGGTGGCGCACCTGACGGGCGGCGTCATGATCCCGCCTTATTCGCGAACGGGCCTCGGAGCCCAATCGCCTGCCGAGGCGCCCGAGCACGACCTGGTCGAGATCCACGGCCAGGAAGAGGCACGGCGCGCGCTCGAAGTCGCCGCGGCTGGTGGGCACCACCTGCTTCTGACCGGCCCGCCGGGCGCCGGCAAGACCATGCTGGCGCGCTGCCTGCCCGGGATCCTTCCCCAGCTCGACCTCGAGGAAGCATTCGAGGTGGCGCAGATCCGCAGCCTCCTGGGTGACCTGCCGTCGGGTTGCCCAATCGACTGGACGCGCCCGTTCCGCGCGCCTCACCACGGGGTGTCGATGGCCGGCCTCATTGGCGGTGGCAGCGGGTTCGCGCTCCCAGGCGAGATCTCGAGGGCAAACCTGGGCGTGCTGTTTCTCGACGAGCTGGCGGAGTTCCAGGCGCCGGTGCTCCAGGCCCTTCGCCAGCCGCTGGAGACGGGTCGCATCACGATCACCAGGTCGGGCGGCTCGGTCGGGTACCCCACCCGCTTCACGCTGGTCGCTGCTACCAACCCCTGCCCGTGCGGGTGGGCAGGCGACGCACGGCGAAGCTGCCGCTGTACGCCGGGCATGATCGACACCTACAGGCGCAGGCTGTCAGGCCCGCTTGTGGATCGCATCGATCTCCAGGTCTCCGTGCGCCGTGTGCCGTTGGCGTCGCTCGCTGGCGAGCCGCGCGGTGAATCGTCGGCGACGGTGCGGGAGCGAGTGCTCGCGGCCAGGCGCCGCCAGCTCGAGCGCCAGGGCTGCCTGAACGCCCAGCTGAAGCCGGCCGGGCTGCGGCTGCTCTCCAACCTCGAACCAGGCTCGCGGTCGACGCTCGAGCGATGGGCTGAACAGAAAGGGCTGACCGCCCGTGGGTTTCACCGCGCCTGGCGGGTGGCGCGCACCCTGGCGGACCTGGAGGGCGTCGAGTGGATCTGCGATGGTCACGTCTTCGAGGCTCTCGGTTACCGGCTCCATGACGTCGCCACCTGAAACCGGCGCCGCGGAGCCGGCGCTGCATACGAGGGGGACGTGGCCGCTGCCGGCCGGGCATCGGGTCGCGATCGTAGGCTCGCGGCGTCCGTCGCCTTACGGCGAGGCGGCGGCGGAGCAGCTCGCCGCCGACCTGGCCGGGGCCGGGGTCATCGTGATCAGCGGCCTGGCGCTGGGCATCGACGCCGCTGCGCACCGAGGTGCGTTGAACGGGGGCGGGATGACGGTCGCTGTGATGGGGACCGGCGTCGACCTTGTCTATCCAGCCGCCAACGGCCGGCTCGCCGAGGAGATACTCGCCGCCGGCGGTGCGCTTGTCAGCCAGTTCCCGCCCGGGAGCACCCCCCGCCGGCACCACTTCCCGGCGCGAAACTGGACGATGGCCGCGGTGTCCGACGCGGTCCTGGTCGTGGAAGCAGGGGAGGGCTCGGGGGCGCTGATCACCGCTGCGGCGGCGCTCCACCTACATAAAGAGGTAATGGCAGTGCCCGGCAGCATCTTCTCACCGCTCTCGGTGGGCACCCACGGCCTCATCCGCGATGGCGCCGCGCTGGTCCAGAACGCGCGGGACGTGCTGGCGGTCCTGGGCGACGTGGGAGAGGTCCTGGACGACCCGCTGTCGATCCCGCCCAGGCTTGGTTTTGCCCTTCCACCCGATCGGGACGGTCTGCTCATCCACCTCTCAGACGTGCTGGCCGTGAGCGCGGCCGAGCTGGCCCGAAAGGTCGGCCTGCCGGTCGCCGAGGTGCTCGGCCGCCTGACCGCCCTGGAGCTCGACGGCGCTGTGCGCCGTCACGATGCCGGCTTCGTAAGAGCATTGCGCCGCGGCAAACAACGGGCGTAGGATTGCCCGCCCAGAGCCGGAGGGGAAGTAAGCCCGGCTCCCCGGGGAATAACAAGGAGTGCCGTGCCCGAAGGTTTGATCATCGTCGAGTCGCCTGCCAAGGCGAGAACGCTGAAGCGTTTCCTGGGGGATCGCTTCGACGTCCGCGCCTCCATGGGCCACGTCCGCGACCTGCCCAAGAAGGTCCTGGGCGTGGAGGTCGAATCAGGCTTCAAGCCCGTCTACGAGGTCGTCGAGGACCGGCAGAAGACCATCAGCGACCTCAGGTCAGCGGTCAAAAAGGACGGCGGCGAGGTGATCCTGGCCTCCGACCCTGATCGCGAGGGCGAGGCGATCGCCTGGCACCTGGCGGAGACCTTGAAGCTGCGCTCGCCGAAGCGAATCGAGTTCCACGAGATCACTTCGGAAGCAGTCAGGCGCGCCCTGGAATCGCCACGCGAGATCGACATGCGGCTGGTCAACGCCCAGCAGGCACGCCGAGTGGTGGACCGCCTCGTCGGCTTCCGGCTGAGCCCGTTCCTATGGAGCAAGGTTCAAAAGGGAATCGGCGCCGGGCGCGTGTCATCAGTGGCCCTACGCCTGGTCGTCGATCGGGAGGAGGAGATCCGCAACTTCGTCCCGGTCGAGTCCTGGACGATCGACGCGGAGCTCTCCCAGACGGGACAGGAGCGCCACTTCCTGGCCAGGCTCCACCGCGCGCGGGGCACGGTCGAGGTCGACGCGGACCTCAAGCTCGAGGTCAAGACGCAGGCCGAGGCGGACGCGATCGTTCGCGCACTCGAGGGGGCGAGCTACCGGGTCCTGGCCGTGGAGAAGAAGCGCAGGACCAAGAGCTCATATCTCCCGTACATCACATCGACGCTGCAGCAAGACGGATCCAGCCGCCTACGCTTCCGGCCCCGCAACACCATGCGCATCGCCCAGCAGCTGTACGAAGGCATCGAGCTTGGCGACGAGGGGGCCACCGGCCTGATCACCTACATGCGCACTGACTCGACCCGGATCTCGGCCGAGGCCGAAGCCAGGGTCAAGAGCTGGATCAAGGCGCAGCACGGAGAGAAGTACGTCGGCGGCCCGCGCACCGCCAAGTCGAGCCCGGGCGCCCAAGACGCCCACGAAGCGATTCGCCCGACAGATGTCAACCGCACGCCGGACTCGATCCGCCGGCACCTGAGCGCGGATCAGTTCAAGCTTTACGACCTCATCTGGCGCCGCTTCGTGGCCAGCCGCATGGCGCCGGCGGTGTACGACCAGACGCAGGTCGAGATCGAGGGCGGCGAGTACATCTTCCGAGCCACCGGGTCGGTGCTTGCCTTCGACGGCTTCTACAAGGTGTGGGCACGGGAGGAGAACGGGGAGTCGGAGCTGCCGGAGCTGGGCGAGGGCGAAGCGCTCGACTACCACGGCATCAAGCCCGAGCAGCACTTCAGCCAGCCCCCTCCGCGCTACTCGGAGGCGACCCTGATCAAGGAGCTCGAGCAGCGCGGCATCGGGCGGCCCTCGACGTACGCCCCGATCGTGGAGACGATCACCAAGGAGCACGGCTACGTCGAGGTCAAGGAACGCCGGCTTCACCCCACCCGGATCGGCGAGGCGGTGAACGCGATCATGGTCGAGCACTTCAAGGTCATCTCCGACGACGACTACACGGCCACCCTCGAAGGGCGGCTGGACGAGGTCGAGCGCGGCAACCAGGAGTGGGTCCCGGTCGTCAGCGACTTCTATGGGCCGCTGCAGAAGATGCTGTCGGCGGCCGAGAAGGCGATGCCGGCGGACACCGATGAGGAATGTCCCCTCTGTCACGAGGGCCACCTGGTGCTCAAGGCGAGCCGGTTCGGCCCGTTCATGGGCTGCTCGCGGTATCCGAAGTGCAAGTTCCGCCGCGCGATGACCCCGAATGGCGAGGCGGCTGAGCCCAAGCTGCTCGAGGAGCCGTGCCCGGTCTGCGGAAGGCCGCTGCAGCAGCGCGTCGGACGCTATGGAGAGTTCGTCGGCTGCTCCGGCTATCCCGACTGCAAGTACATCAAGCGTGATGCCGCGCAGGCGGATGCCAAGCCGACGGGCGATAAGTGCCCGCAGTGTGGGGAAGGTCAGCTCGTCGAGCGGACCGGCCGCTACGGACCCTTCGTCGCCTGCTCGCGCTATCCCGACTGCAACTACCGGGCCAACATGGGCAAGGACGGCAAGCCGCGGCAGGGCCCGAAAGTACTCGACGAGCCGTGCCCGATCTGTGGCAAGCCGCTGGTCGAACGCCGCGGGCGCTACGGGGCGTTCAAGTCATGCTCGGACTACCCGAAGTGCCCGGGGCCGAAGGGCGTCAAGAAGGCCGAGAAAGCCGAGGTCTGAGGCAATGGCTCCCCGCCATGCGGGGAGCTCCGGCCGCGCCGCGATCGGCGCCGCCGGTGAGGGGCCGTTCGGATTTGTAGCCCTTAGCCCTGGGTATACTCGTTAGGCCAGTCCTAATCGACTGAGTTAGCACGCCCGGCGCAAACCCCTGTCCTTACCAAAGGCCGGAGCCGGGCGGAAGTAGAACAGGGAGGGGAACGTTGGCTCAGGTGACCTTGAAACAGCTGCTGGAGGCAGGTGTCCACTTCGGGCATCAGACCAGCCGGTGGAACCCGAAGATGCGCACCTACATCTTCACGGCACGCAACGGCATCCACATCATCGACTTGCAGAAGACGGTGCGGCTCCTGGACGACGCGTGGGACTTCGTGCGCAGCGTTGCGGCGAGCGGCCGACCGGTGCTGTTCGTGGGCACCAAGAAGCAGGCGCAGGAGACGATCCAGACCGAGGCGGCGCGCTGCGGCATGTACTTCGTCAACCGCCGCTGGATGGGCGGGATGCTGACCAACTTCAGCACCGTGAAGAAGCGAATCGAGCGCCTGCAGGACCTGCGCAAGATGCAGCAGGAGGGCCAGTTCGAGCAGATGCCGAAGAAGGAGGCCAAGCGCCTCCAGGACGAGCTCGACCGGCTGATGTTCCACTTCGACGGCATCGCCGACATGAAGCGGCTGCCGGGCGCGCTCTATGTGGTCGATCCTCGCAAGGAGCACATCGCCGTGACCGAGGCCAACCGGCTGAAGATCCCGGTGGTCGCGATCACCGACTCGAACTGCGATCCGGACCTGATCACATTCGTGATCCCCGGCAACGACGACGCGATCCGTGCGGTCAAGCTGCTCACCGGCAAGATCGCCGACGCCTGCCAGGAGGGACGCCAGGAAGCCCAGGCTCGCGGAGAGATCCCGCCTGAGGTCGAAGAGCGTGAGTTTCTCGAGACGCCGCGCTACGAGGAGATCGAGGAGTACCTCGAGGACGAGGAGGACTACCTCCCGACCGTGTCCGAGGAGGAGTTCATCGGCCGTACGGTGGAGGACGAGGAGTCCCGTTGATGGCTGACATTTCGAAGGAGCTCATCAGGCAGCTTCGCGAGCTCTCGGGCGCGGGCATGATGGACTGTAAGCACGCCCTCGAGGAGGCCGGCGGTGATGTCGAGAAGGCCTACACGATCCTCCGCGAGAAGGGGATCGCCAAGGCAGCCAAGCGCGCCGGCCGCGCCACCGGTCAGGGTATCGTCGAGGCGTACCTGCATCGGACGACACCCGATTACCCGCCGCAGGTCGGCGTGCTGGTGGAGGTCAACTGCGAGACCGACTTCGTCGCCAAGGGCGAGGACTTCCGCAAGCTGGCCAAGGAGCTGGCCCTGCAGGTGGCCGCCACGAGCCCGCGCTGGCTGTCGCGCGACGATATCCCGGACGAGGTGCTGATCGAGGAGCGCAACCTGTACGAGCGCAAAGCGGAGCAGGACGGCAAACCCGAGCAGGCCATTCCCAAGATCGTCGAGGGTCAGGTGGAGAAGTTCATCCAGGAGACCTGCCTTCTCGA
>DASXTG010000164.1:0-4231 GCA_036505515.1 Candidatus Dormiibacterota bacterium
CGTTTGCCGCCCGCGGCAAAGAGATCGGTCATCGGCGCCGAAACGACATCGGGATCGGCCTCGATGAGCTGCCGCAGCCGATCCTCGATCGCGGCGAGGTCACCCGCGACCGGGCCGAACAATGTGCGCTCGGCCTCTAGGTCGGTTGCTTCTCCCAGAGCTGCACCTCCTCCGCGCGGATCGCCTCCCCGAACAGGTTCGCGGCTATACGATCGAATTGCTGGGGCACCGCTGTTACCAGAACCTCGTGATGCGGTGCGCTCCCATCGGCCCGCAAGCGAGAGTGCTCGAGATGGCGCTCCACCTTGGCCGCGGTGGTTGTCGCCGAATCGACGAGCTGAAACTGGCCTGGGTACACGCGCTCGATCGCCGGCTTCAGCAGCGGGTAGTGCGTGCAGCCGAGCACGAGCGTGTCCGCGCCGAGCTGAACGATCTCTGCCAGATCGCGGCGCAGCGCTTGGTCTGCGCGAGGCGAGTCCGCCTCGCCGGACTCGACGATCTCAACCAGGTCAGGACACGCTTTCTGGTACACGCCGATCATCGGATCGAGCTCTTTGATCGCGTGCAGATACTCCTGGCTTCGCATCGTGCCCTCGGTCGAGATGACGCCGATACGATTGTTCCTGGTCGCTTCCACCGCAGCCTGGGCGCCTGGACTAATGACGCCGACGATCGGCACCTCGAACAGCTCTCGCGCCGGGTTCAGCGCGGCGGCGGTCGCCGTGTTGCATGCGATCACGACCAGCTTGACGTCGCGTGACTCCAGGTAGCGAATGATGTCGACGGCAAAGCCGCGCACCTCGTCCTGGTAACGAGGGCCGTACGGGAAGTGCAGCAGGTCGGCGACGTAAATCGTTGGTTCGAGCGGCAGCCGCTCGCGAATCTCCCGCAGCACGGTGAGGCCGCCGACGCCAGAGTCGAAGATCCCGATCGGCCGCGGGTCTCCCCTTGATACGCCCACTCAGTCTTGAACGGGTCGGACGGATAGACGGTAACCGAGCCCCGGCACCGCCTCGAGGTGCACGCCCGTGTTCGGATACTCGCCGAGCTTTCGTCGCAGGCGCTGTACATGCGGGTCCACCGAGTGGTCGTCGAGGTCGTGCGGGTAGCCCCACACCTTGTCCCTGAGCTGGGCTCGAGTGAGCACGCGCTCTGGGTTCGCCGCCAGGACGGCGAGCAGGTTGAACTCCGTCATCGTCAGGGGGATCTCGTCGTCGCCCAGCTTGAGCCGGCGGGCGGCGTTGTCGATCTGGAGGGCTCCGATCGTGAGGAGACCCTCCCTCCCACCGCCGGCCTCCGCCAGCGAAGTCCGCCTGAGGTGCGCGTTGATGCGCGCCGCGAGAATCCGCGAGTCGAACGGCTTGGTGATGTAGTCGTCAGCCCCAACCTCCAGGCCGACGACCTCGTCCATCTTGGCCGAGCGCCCGGTGAGCATGACCACGGGCCCTGTCATGCCGTGGCGCCTCAGCTCGAGGATGACCTCGGTGCCGCTGATGTCCGGCAGGACCCAGTCGACCAGGACCAGGTCTGGCTGTGCTGTCATGCCGAGCTCGATCGCCTGGGCGCCGTTTGCCGCTTCCACGACCTCGTGGCCCTGCAGCCTGCAGACCTCGGCGATCAGCATGCGGACGGGCCCGTCGTCCTCAACGACCAGGATCCGCCTCTTGCGGCGCGGGGGGATCGCCTTCAGCGCGTTGTCGGAGGCGCGAATCCTACGCGTCGCGTCTCGTGCGACGAACGCTTAGGTCTCCTCATCAGGAGCACGCGCTTCTCCCCCCCGTCAACTACCTCGGCCAGCTCCCAACCATCGGTGCCGGCGTCCTTGAGCAGCTTGACGAGCGTGGCGCCGTCAACAACCTGGGCCACGGTCAGAACGTGTGTCGCGTACTCCCACTCTCGGCTGGGCATTGCGACCGTCGGCACGGACCTGGTCGGCGCCGCACCGTCGCCTGGTGTCGCCGGCTGCTCCGGCTCGTCAGGATCGTCGTCCGGCTCTTCTTCGGAGTGCAAGGCCACTGCCAAGGATTTTAGGCTTTAGGCCCCCAGAGCCTGGACGACGCGCCCGCCGCCGCGAATACCCCCGGCGGGGGTCGAACCCGCGCTGTACCGGGTTTAAGCCGGCTGCCTCTGCCATTGGGCTACGGGGGCAGAACCATTGTGCCCCCGCGGCGTCAGCCCGGGTATTCGAAGAATCCCTTGCCGCTCTTGCGGCCGAGATGCCCCGCCTCGACCAGCTTGCGGAGCACGTCCGGCGCCTCCCCACCCTCTCCCTGGCGGTGCCGATCCCGCATCGCGCCATAGAAGATGTCGAGGCCGCTGAAGTCCAGCAGGTGGAACGGCCCCATCGGCCAGTTCAAGCCCTTCTGCACCGCGATGTCGATGTCCTCGGCGCTGGCAACGCCGGCCTCCAGGAGGCGGATCGCCTCTTCCGAGGCGGCGAACAGGATGCGGTTGACGATGAAGCCCCAGATCTCCTTCTGCAAAAGGACTGGGGTGCGGTCGATGCTGCGCACGAATTCCATCGCTGCCTGCGCCGTGGCCTCGGACGTCTGGGGCCCACGCACCACCTCGCAGAGCTGCATCACGGTGACCGGATGGAAGAAGTGCAGGTTGCAGCATCGCTCGGGATGTCCGGCGAACCCGGCGAGACGGCTGATGCCGATGGTGCTCGAGTTGCTGGCCAGGATCGCCTCCTTGCTCGCTCGCTCGCCGAGCGCGGTGAACACGTTCTTCTTGGCGTCGAAGTCCTCGAACACGGCTTCGATGACGATATCGGCGTCGGCTGCGGCCGCCTTCAAGTCCGCATCGTCCTTGATGCGGTCGAGGGCTGCGTGGGCCGCGGTCTCAGTGAGCCTGCCCTTCTCGACAGCGCGGTCCATCAGCTTGCGGTTCTGGGCTCGCGCCCGCTCGAGCTGGCCGGGAGCGGAATCGACCAGCGTGACCTGGTAGCGGCCGCTCAGCGCGGTCTGGAGGGCGATCTGCGAGCCCATCGTCCCAGCGCCGACCACAACCACGTTTTTCAATTCAGGCACTCAGTGTCATGTACCCGAGGTCCGCAGCATATTTCGCGTCATCGGCGGCCGGAGCCAAGGATAGGGTGGCGCAAGCAGGAGCGCATCGCGTAGATGCGTGACTGCACAGCGCCGGGCCCCTAGACGCAGGCTTAAGCGCCGCCCGGGATCCCCGCGAAATCAGATTTCGTGGGCGGGATGGCGCCCGGACGCCTAGGACGCGAAGATGCAAGGAACTTCGGGGACAGGACACTGTGTTTCCTCGATCATTTTCTATGTGCAGGTCAGCATGGCGCAGTTCGAGTCCGCCGCGCGGGCCGCGATCGATTCGATACCGCAAGCGTTCCAACCGTACCTGGAAAACACGATCTTCCTTGTCGAGGAAAGCT
Organism: Candidatus Dormiibacterota bacterium; assembly: GCA_036505515.1. GTDB lineage: Bacteria > Chloroflexota > Dormibacteria > Dormibacterales > Dormibacteraceae > DASXTG01. The sequence goes on from DASXTG010000164.1 coordinate 3,401, forward strand.
CGCCCGACGGCGCGATGGGGTTGTACGAGGGCGCCACGGCGCTGGCCGCGGGCGAGGGCATGCCGGAGCGGATCACCCTCTACAAGCGGGCGCACGAGAGGGCGGCCCGCTCCTACCGCGAGCTGGTCGAGGAAGTGCGGCGCACGATCCTCCACGAGGTGGGCCACCATTTCGGCATGGAAGAGGACGAGCTTCCGTACTGACCGTCTGGCTAGCGCAGCGTCCAGAAGGACCGGTCCCACAGGATGAGCGGCTCGCCTGCGCCCAGCGCTGCGGCCCGCACCTCACCGATGCAGACGTCATGGTCGCCCGCGGGGTGGACCTCGCGGAGCTCGCACTCCAGCCAGGCGGCGCAACCTTCGATCAGAGGGATTCCGTTCGATCCGAGGTGATGCGGGATCTCCAGCCAGGCGGAGTCAACCGCGGGAGCGCGGCCGGCGAAACGCTCGGCGACGAACTCCTGAGCCCGCGTCAGCACGCTGACGTTGAAGGCCTTGCCTTCCACGACCGCGGCCCGGGTTGCGGCCTCTCGCTCGAGGCCGACGAGCACGAGCGGGGGTTGGGCCGAGACCGACACCAGGCTGTTCGCAGTGAGCCCGCGGAAGCCGCCGCCGAGCCGGGCGCTGACCACGACGACGCTCGAAGCGAGGCGCGCCATGACATCGCGAAACTGCTGTGATTCCATAGTGACCAGCAGCCTAACCGCGGAGGGGAGGTAGGTGACGGCGCGGGTAGAATCGCTTACGCACGGCGGGGCGACGTAGCCAAGTGGCAAGGCAGAGGTCTGCAAAACCTCGATCCCCAGTTCGATTCTGGGCGTCGCCTCCAGAT
>DASXTG010000165.1:0-34769 GCA_036505515.1 Candidatus Dormiibacterota bacterium
GGAGATGGACCTAACCGAACCTGTTCTGCTGACTCCAGAGGGGCTGGAAAAGCTCAAGCGCGATCTCGAGGTCGCGCTGAGGCGCCGTGCCGAAGCCGGCGAGCGCCTGAAGGAGGCGTTTCAGCCCGGCGACATCGAGGACAACCCCGAATATGAGCAGGCGAAGGAGGAAGTCGGCCTCCTCGACAGCCGCATCTACGAGCTGAACGAGATGATCGGCCGGGCGCAGATCATCAAGGAGCCGCACTCGAGCGTGGCCGGGCCCGGCTCGACTATCGAGGTGGTCGACACCGATGGCTCGGCTGAGACCTACCATCTCGTGGGAGCTGTCGAAAGCGACCCGTCGGCCGGCCGCATCTCCGTCGATTCGCCGGTTGGCCGCGCTCTGGTCGGCAGGAAGAAGGGCGACAAGGTGACGGTCAGCGTGCCGTCTGGCACCCTCACGCTCACGATCAAAGCGGTCAAATAAAGCTCGATGTCCCTCGCGACATCGACCCGCGAGCTGAACCCTGAGGCGATCGCCGACCGCACCACGGTCGGCGTCTTCTACAGCCAGGCGGCACGCCTCAAGGACCGACCGCTCGTCCATCACCTGGTCGGGGACGACTGGGCGGTCGCGACGTGGGCCGACATGAAGCGCGACGTTCTCGCAGTTGCCTCGGCGCTGATAGACGCCGGAGTGAAGGCCGGCGACTGCGTGGTCATCATGGCGGAGAACCGGATCGAATGGCTCTACTGCGACTTCGCCATTCAGTCCGTGGGCGCGATAACTGTGCCCCTCTATCCGAGCACCCCCGCCGAGGTCGTGCAGAAGATCGTCAACAACAGCGAAGCCGTGCTGGCGATCGCCTCGGCAAAGACGGCGTCGAAGCTGACTACGGGAGGGTCCCTGCGCAGCGTCGTCACCATGGAATCTGAGGTTGAGGCCTGGGTCGCGAAGCCCGCGCAGCAGATCGCCGAGATCAACTCGCGCCTGACTCAGATCCGGCCAGACGACCTCTGCACCATCGTCTACACATCAGGCACGACCGGCGATCCCAAAGGCGTCGAGCTTGCTCACCGGTGCCTTGTCGATATCTCGAGACAGATCTTGAAGGTCTTCCCGCTCAGCGAGAGCGATTCCACGCTCTCTTTTCTGCCCTATGCCCATGTCTTCGAGCGCATCAACGGCATCTTCATCGGCATGCTCTTCGGCGGCCAGACGTGGATATCGCGCGGCGCCGAGCACCTGGTGGAAGAGCTCCCGGTGGTACAGCCAACCGTGATGAACAGCGTTCCGCGCCTGTACGAAAAGATGCACGCGGCGGTGATGGCGCGCGTGCGCGAGGCGCCGAGCGTCCGACAAACGCTCTTTCACTGGGCAGTCGGAGTGGGGACACGGTATTCGCACGCGACCCGCAAGGGACCACTGCTCCAGGCGCAGCACCGGCTGGCCGACAAGTTGGTCCTCGCGCCGCTGCGCCGGCGGCTGATCGGCGGCCGGCTACGCTTTTTCATCAGCGGCGGCGCAGCGCTCGCACGCGAGGTCGAGGAGTTTTTCTGGGCGATCGGCATCCCCATCCTCAATGGCTGGGGCATGACCGAGATGTCGTCCGGCGCTTGCTCGAACACGCTCTCGTACCACCGCTTCCTGACCGTGGGCAAGCCGTTCCCAGGCGTCGAGATCAAGATCGCGGATGACGGTGAGATCCTCGTCAAGAGCCCCGGCAACATGCTCGGGTACCACAAAGATCCTGCGGCCACGGCCGATACCGTTCGCGACGGCTGGATCTACACCGGCGACATCGGCGAGATCGACGCGGACGGCTTCTTGAAGATCACCGATCGAAAGAAGGCTCTGTTCAAGACCGCGGTCGGCAAGTACGTGGCGCCGCAACCGATCGAGTTCGAGCTGATGCGCGATCCGCTGATCGATCGCGCCGTGGTGGTCGGCGAGAGCAGGCCGTACGTGACTGCGCTGATCGTGCCCGACTGGGCAGCCATCCGAGCGCAGGACCTCGACGATTCAGCGCTCAAGGCACACATTCAGAAGGCTGTCGACGTGGCGAACGCCGGTCGGGGAGACTGGGAAACGGTCAAGTACTTCGCGCTCCTGCCCGAGGACTTCTCTGAGGCCAAGGGGGAGCTGTCCCTGAAGCTTGACATCAAGCGGAAGGTCGTCCAGGACCACTTCCGGGAGGAGATCGACGCCATGTACGCGGGGAAAAAGAAGCCCGCGTAGATTAGTCAACTGCGATGGCAGGCCCAGCCGATATGTCCGAGCTGCATGCCGCACTCGATCGGCTGCGCCCGCAGCTCTGCCACTGCGGGCTCAAAGGCGAGTGCCTCGGCTGCAAAGGGATCGAGATGGTGCGCATGCAGGCAGAGGCCGTGTTCGCCGCAGCGAGCCAGCCGATCTTGATCCAGGTCGCCCAGGAAGCGTCGATGAAGGACATGGCCTCACGCTTCCAGGCCATGTCAGAACGGCTCATGAGCGATCCGGATATCCGTCGGTCGGCCGAAGAGATGCAGGAGCGGCTGATGTCGGACCCCGAGACACGCCAGCTGCTCGAGGAGCTGATGCGCCGCCTCGGCGGCCAGCTCGAGGAGTGAGCCGGCAGCCTATCCGTTGGTGCCGGTCGCTGTCTTCTTGCGCATGGGCTGGTCCCAGTAGGGAATCGGACCTGTCTGCAGCCTCTGGATGATCGCCTGCTCCTGGGTCTTCGTCAGGTTGCCGTTGGCGACCGCCTTGTCGAGCAGCGGGGTGAGGTTCTGGATCAGACGCGAGCGGAACTGTGCCTCGGTCACTGGCGGCTTCTGCGCCGCGGCGATCTGCTTCAGGGTCATGCCTTTCGCGAGGTCGGCCTTCAGCTGGTCCACCGTGATGCCGAGGGCTGAGGCTGCCGCGCTGAGCAGGGCGTCCTTGTAGGCACCGATGTTCGCGCCCGGGGCCTTGCTGAGGCCGCCGGCGGCGATGAGGGCACAAGACGACTTGCCTGCCAGGCGCTGCTTGATGGCATCGGCCTGCGAGCGGGTCAGGTCTCCGTTCTTGACCTCATCGTCGAGCGTCTGGCCGATGGCCTTCTGAAAGGCCGCGTCGAAGTTGCTCTGGCTCGTGTTGAGGTTGGCGGCGAGATGGGATACGAAATCTTTGCAGACGGCCGACGCCCTGGTCGACTTCTCATTGAGGGCGACGGTGCTCGCCTCGGTTGTCGGTCGGGATGCGCCTGGCAAGGAGAAGTTGTAGCCGGCGGCAGAGGCGGTTATCCACACCGCCCCGGCGGCGATGCAGACCGCACCGGCGGCCATGCCGGAAACACGCGCGACACGGGCGAACGGAAGTGTCTTGATCACCCTATTACTTAACCCCAGCCCGCCCACGGATGCCCTCAACTCGAGGTAAAGCTTTTGTAAGCGACCCCGAGCCTAAACTCATGTGAGTGTCAGGCACCCGAGGTCCGACGCAGATTCGCGGCATCGGCGGCCGGAGCCTAGGAAAGGGTGGCGCGGCTAGAAGCGCATCGATAGATGCGTGACGACGCAGCGCCGGGCCCCTTGACGCAGGCTTCAGCGCTGCAGGCGCCCGGCCGCCTAGGACGCGAGGATGCGAGGAGCTCCGGGGGCGTGACGCTCTAGTGGAATCTCCGCCGCGACCAGGGTGGGCCGGCAAGCACGCGGTCGAGCTGTACGTCCGCACGTACACGACCATGCTGCAGAGCTCTGGCGACATCAAGATCGAGTCCCTCGTCCACGCTCACCTGGCCATGGGCTCGGTCCTGCACCCGCTGGCCGGCGAGCCGCAGATCGACATGGGCGCCCTCCTCTACGCGACCAGGCGGCTCCCGAGCGCAATCAGCCGCTCGCGGATGGTGGTCATGGGCCAAAGCCCCCAGGGCTTCAAAACGATCCTGGGCGCCGACATCCTGGGCTGGAAAAAGCTGAAGGCGCCGGCGCGCCGCCGCCGCTGGTACCACGACGGCAAGTCCACGCTTGCCGTCCTCATCGCGTCACCGTCCGACGTGGACGACCTGGTGCCGACCCTGGTCGCCTACCAGATCGAATGGAACAAGCTGCACCAGGCGCTGCAGGACATCGAGCTCAGCGACTCGCGAGCGCGTGTCGCCGCCGGGGCCAGCGAGGACGACTGGGTTCGCCTGCACGAAACCTGGGGCGACGAGTTTGATTCGATGCTCGCCGCCGTCAAGCGAGAGGAATGCAAGATCGTCCTCCGCCTGATTGGCGGCAGTCATCTCGGCTACGCACGCAACGCGAGCCGCTGGTGGCTGCCGATCGCCACTGCGATGGAGGAGCTGGGCGTGCGGGAGTCGCCGATCTACTTCGTCTCGTCCAACACGCACAGCCTGGTCAACGTCTTCACCGGAGTCGCACGCCAGTTCGAGAGCGAGATCCTGGACTGGATCCGGGTCCACGACCCCGATCTGGATGAGGAGAGGCGCAAGCTCGAAGCCGGGCACAGCCGCGCGTCGCGATTGAACTGGCTGTATTACGCCGCCCGCGACATGTTCGACCTCCACCCCGCCAGCGCGCGGCTGCGCCAGAGGCGAGCGGAGATGGAAGAAGCGTGCGGGATACGGCACATCTCCGCGCGGGGGACGGGCGTCGACTCAGCCGCGCAGGTCTTCAAGATCTCTGAGCTCGACCCAGCGTCGATCGACCCGCGTGTCGGTCCGGTGGACGAAAAGAAGCTGCTCGCATCCGGCGCGTGCATTATCAATGTCGACTACCCGCTGGGCCTGGCCGCGTACCACATCCTGCGCCAGGTCGCCGAGCACGGCGCGTGGGTGGCCGGCGTCTACGTCCTCGGCAAGGCAGCCACCCTCAACGCCGACATCGGCGACGTGATGATCCCCAACGCCGTCTACAACGAGCACTCGGGCAACACGTACTGGCTCGACAACTGCTTTTCTGCGGCTGACGTGCAGCCGAACCTGGTCTACGGCTCGGCCCTCGACAACCAACGAGCAGTGGCCGTCCGGGGCACGTTCCTGCAGAACCGCGATTACCTCGACTTCTACTACCAGGGCCGCTACACCGTGGTCGAAATGGAGACCGGCCCCTACCTCGACGCCTGCTATGAGATCACCCAGCCCGACCGCTACCCGCTGGGCGAAAGCGTGAACATGGCGCGGCTGGGCTTCGACCTTGGCATCGTCTTCTACGCCTCCGACACGCCGTACACGCAGGCGCGCACCCTGGGCGCTCGCGGCCTGAGGTACCGCGGCATGGACTCGACCTACGCGGCCGCTATCGCACTGGCCCGGAGGATCTTGCAGCGCGAGGAGGCTGTGCCGGCCCGGTCGCTGGGCTGACCATCACGACATGGTCGTGCGGGTGGTTGTGCTCGCCCGCGCCGTGAAAGATCTCCCCGCACGGGTGGCAGCTCTCTACCTGGATGGTTGTGTGCCCGATCGCGAACCGCTCGCAGATCCGGCTCTCGAGGTCGCGCACGACGTGCTCTGCGTCACCCAGCGGACATTCCTCGAGGACGATATGGGCGCTGAGCGCCATCTCCTCGGACGAGAGCGCCCACACGTGTAGGTCGTGCACGCCCGTCACGTGCTGAGTGCGAGCGATCTCGCCAGTGACGGCGGCGAGGTCGATCTCACGCGGCGTCCCTTCGAGGAGAAGATTGACGGTCTCCCGCACGATCTTCCAGGCGCCGATCGCGATCATGACCGCGATCACCACCGACAGCAGCGGATCGATGTAGGTCCAGCCAGTGAGCAGGATCACAACGCCCGCCACCACGACGCCCGCCGAGGCTCCGATGTCGCCGACAACATGGAGCACCGCCGCGCGCAGGTTCAGGTTCCTGGCATGGCCCCGCAGGCCGAAAGCGACGTAAGCATTGACCACGATGGCGACCAGGGCGGCGGCGACGACGATGGCGCCCTGAACGGGCTCGGGGTTGACGATCCTGCGCGCCGCCTCGAAGGCGATGGCGGCCACGATGAGGATCAGCATCGCGGCGTTGACGAGGGCGGCGAGGATGCTGACCCGGTGGTAGCCGTAGCTGCGCCGCACGTCAGCTGGACGATGCGACTGAGCAACCGCGAACCAGGCCAGGCCGAGGGCGAAAACGTCGATCAGCACGTGGCCGGCATCCGAAAGCAGCGCCAGCGAATGGGCCGCAAGCCCGCCCGCGAGCTCGATCACGAAGACGGCGCAGGTGAGCACCAGCCCGACCTTCAAGGCGGCGCCGCTGTCGCTCCGCGTGATCATGAATTCATCGTACCCAGATGTCTTAACGGTCTACCTCCACCATTCTTCGCCCCGTTCCAGGTAGGCGAGGAGCATGCCATGGCGCAGGCCCTGGTGGCTGATGTGGAGCAAGGCCAGCCCGTACCAGTCCAGGAACAGCAGCAGCACCTCAACGCCGGCTCGCATGGCCTTGATCCGGTTCGCGGGCAGGTCAAACTTTCGGGCCAGCTCAGCCGCCCGGCCGGCGTCAAGGCGGGCCTCGCACTCCAGAAGGTCGGCGGTGGTCAGCACGCTCGGCGGGTTGCGCTTGGCAAGCACCAGTGGGAGGTTGGAGGCGGTGCCACCCGTGGCGACGAGCCGTTCAACATCGCCGTCCGGGGCGTGGGTGAGCTCGCGCATCGCGGCTTTGCGGAGCCGGGCGCGCTCGTCGGGCCGAGGAGGGTCCGAGAAGTACGTCGAGGCCAGCACGCCGGAGCCAATCGGGAGCGTGGCCGAGCGCAGCATCTCACGCCCACGGCCGACCACAACCTCGGTCGAGGCGCCGCCAAGGTCCACCATCACCCACTCGCGCCGGCCGGCGTGGCGGCTTGCCACCCCCAGGAAGCTCAGCTCGGCCTCCCGCCGGGCGGGGATTATGCGCACCGGGACGCCGATCGCGTCGCTTGCCTTGCGAGCGAATGCCTCGCCGTCGACGGCCTGGCGGACGGCCTGCGTCGCGCCGGCGATGAGCTTGTCGTAGCTGTGCTTGCCGGCCTGCGCCAGGACCTGGCGTAGGGCGCGGATCGCGGCCTTGCCACGCGGCCCGATGGCGCCGGTGCGGGCGACGTGCGGTCCGAGCTCGGGCATCTCGACGTAGTGCGCAACATCGACGAGCTGGCCGCGAACTGCGTCGGCCACGAGCACGTGCACGGTGTTGCTGCCGATGTCGACGGCGGCCAGCCGCATTCTTGGGTCACTCTAGAATCTCCAGCGGTGGCAGGTGACGAGAGAGGTAGGGCCGGTGAGCGCCCCCTCCCGGCTGCCCACGCTGCGCGTGGAGAGCCGACCTCCCCGCACAGCGGGGAGACCAGGGTCGAGCGCGACTCCATGGGGGAGGTCGAGGTGCCCGCGGACGCTTACTACGGAGCCTCCACCCAGCGCGCCGTCCTCAACTTTCCCATCTCCGGCCAGAGATTCCCGCGCGGCTTCATCCATGCCCTCGGCCTGATCAAGAAGTCGGCCGCGGAGACCAACCACGAGCTCGGACTCCTCTCGGAGGAGCGCGCGAGGGCGATCACCGCCGCGGCACAGGAGGTGATCGAGGGCAAGCTCGACCACGACTTCCCGATCGACATCTACCAGACCGGCTCCGGCACTTCGACCAACACCAACGCCAACGAGGTCATCGCCAACCGCGCCATCGAAATCCTGGGTGGTGATCGCGGCTCCAAGCTCGTCCACGCCAACGACCACGTCAACCTCTGCCAATCCTCCAACGACGTCATCCCGACCGCCATCCAGATCTCATGGGCGGCCGCGATCAAAGAGCAGCTCATCCCCGCTCTGCAGCAGCTGCATGAGGCGCTGGAGGCGAAGAGCAAGCAGCTCTGGGACGTCATCAAGACCGGCCGCACCCACCTCCAGGACGCCACGCCAATCCGCACGGGCCAGGAGTTCAAGGGCTACGCGGGCCAGGTCGAAGAGTCGATCCGGCGAGCCCAGGCCGCCATCGACGAGCTGTCGCACGTCCCGCTCGGCGGCACAGCCGTCGGCACCGGGCTCAACTCTCACCCCGACTACGCGCGGCTGACCTGCGCTCGCCTGGCCAACGCCACCGGGATACCCCTGCAGGAGGCCGGCAACCACTTCCACGCGCAGGCAACGCTGGACGTGCTCGTGGCGGCGCATGGAGCAATGCGCACAACCGCCACCAGTCTTTGGAAGATCGGCTCCGACATCCGGCTCATGGGCTCGGGCCCAATCGCCGGCCTTGGCGAGCTGCGTCTTCCGGAGACTCAGCCGGGCTCGAGCATCATGCCCGGCAAGGTCAACCCGGTGATCGTCGAGTCGATGACCATGGTCATCGCTCGCGTCTTCGGCAACGACGTGACTGTCGCTTTCTGCGGCCAGTCCGGGAGCCTGTTCGAGCTGAACGTGATGATGCCCGTCGCCGGCGTCGCCGGCCTCGAGTCCATCAACCTGCTGGCTGCCTCGGCGCGCAATTTCGCCGCGCGCTGTGTCGATGGGCTGCAGGCAACCGAGCGCGGGCCACAGCTGGTCGAGCGCAGCCCCATGCTCGCGACTGCGCTCAACCCTGTCATCGGCTACGACGAAGCGGCGAAGATCGCCAAGGAATCGATTCGCACGGGCCGCTCGATCCGCGAGCTCGCGCGTGAAAGCGGAGTCGCGGATTCTGTCCTGGACGAGGTGCTCGACCTCGGCAAGATGACCGAGCCCGGCCTGGAAGGTCCCGGCGGAGGCGGCTAACCTCAGTGTTCCCGCATGCGTGACCTCCGACTGACAGTCGAAGGTGGGGTGGCGACGATCGCGATCGATCGCCCGCAGGCACGCAACGCGCTCTCGACGCAGACCATGCGCGAGCTCGACGAAGCGCTGGCCGGCGTCGGCGACCGGGACGTCAAGGTGCTCGTGATCCGCGGCGCCGGGGATCGCGCGTTCTGCGCCGGCGGTGACCTGAAGGAGCTCGAGCACATGCGCTCGGAGGCCAAAGCGGCGCAGATGGCGCACGCAATGCGGGCCACGCTCGACCGAATTCCCCAGCTCGAGATCCCAGTCGTCGCGGCGCTGAACGGCGACGCTTTTGGTGGCGGCGCGGAGGTTGCTGTCGCTTGCGACTTCCGAGTCGCGGCGGCTCACGCGCGTATCGGGTTCACGCAGATCACCCTCGGACTCATGCCCGCGTGGGGAGCCTCCGAGCGTCTCGCCGCCCTTGTCGGCCGGGGTCGCGCCATGAACATGCTCGTCACCGGCCGCACCATGACCGCGGCCGAAGCCGAGGAGCTTGGATTGGTCGAGGAGGTGTTCCCAAGCGATGCGTTCGACGAGCGCCTCGGCCTCCTCACCCAGTCCATAGCGGCCGCGCCGGCCGCTGCGCTGGAGGGCATCAAAGTGTCGGTCAATGCGGTCCGGCCGCATCGGAACCCTGAGCTTGCCGGAATCACAGTCGGTGCTTTCGCCCGGACTTGGGCCGACCCTGCCCACTGGGAGGCCGTTGCAGAAATGGAGAGGCAGCGACAGAAGAGGACGTGAAGAAGCGCCTGCCGCACCCGCTGACGCGGTTTCGGCTGCCGGCCGCGCTCCTGGCCGTGATGATCGTGTACGGCGTCGGCGGCTACATGCTGATCGAGCACTGGAACTTCCTCGACTCGTTGTTCATGACCATCATCACCATCTCGACGGTCGGCTACCTGGAAGTCCACCAACTGTCACGCGCGGGCGAGCTGTTCACCGCCACGCTGATCATTGCCGGGGTGGGTACGATGCTGTACGGCTTCGGCGTCTTCGCCCAGGTGCTCACCGACAACGCGTTCATCGCCTACAGGAGACAGCAGCAGTTGCAGCGCGCGCTGAACGACCTTCGCGACCACTTCATCATCTGCGGCTACGGCCGGATCGGAACGCAAATCGTCATCGAGTTCGAAGAGCACAAGGTGCCGTACACGGTCATCGACCAAACCGAGGAGGCCGTCGTGCGCTTGCGCAACGAGGACCGGCTCCATGTCGAGGGCGATGCGTCCAGCGAGGACGTCCTCAGGCTCGCGGGCATCGCGCGGGCGCGCGGGCTCATCTGCGCGGTCGATGCAGACGAGCGTGCCGTGTACATCACGTTGGCCGCCCGAGCCCTCAATCCGAAGCTGTATGTGATCGCCCGCGCAGGCCGGCCTGAATCGATCCGGCGTCTCGAGCTCGCGGGTGCCGACCGTGTCATCTCCCCGTACCGCATGGCCGGCCACCTCATGGCGGAGCTGGCGGTCCGGCCCGCGCTGGTGGACGTACTGGACACGCTCCACCACGGCGGCTCCGACATCGGGGTCGAGGAGATGATCGTCGGCACCGGCATGGCGGCGGTGGGCAAGACGATCCAGGACGCGGGCCTCCTCGATTCCGCGCGGGCCAAGCTGCTGGCCGTCCGGCGCCGTGACGGCACCCTTCATCTCAACCCGACCGCTGACCTCCAGCTCGAAGAGGGCGACCTGGTGATCGCGCTGGGGTCGGAGGAACAGCTGATCGCCTCAGCCGCGTCGCTGAAGTAAGGCTCGGTGTGAGGCTCTGAGAGCGCTCGCCAACCGGCCCGTCCTGGTTGCGCTGGGCTCGGTCTTCATCGGCGTGGCCCTCGTCATCGGCAAGCTCGTCGTCGGGCTGCTCACCGGAAGCCTGGGCATTCTCAGCGAGGCGGTCCACTCACTTTTCGACCTGACCGCGAGCACGTTCACTCTTGTCGCGGTGCGTACGGCGCGCAAGCCCGCCGACAGTGAGCACCCGTACGGCCACGGCCGTGCCGAGAACCTGGCCGCGTTCACAAATGGCGTTTTGCTCTTGGTCACCGCCGCCGGCATCGCGTTCGAGGCGATCCGGCGTATCGCGTCAGGCGGTGCGGCGGTCAATCCCGCCGCGTATGCGTTCGCGCTGTTGATCGCAACCCTCTTGATCGAAACTGGTCGCGCCATCGTCTTACGGCGGGTGGGGCGCCTGGCCGCAAGCGAGGCCATGCTGGCGGACGCCACCGACCGGATGGCGGACGTGCTCGCCACCCTCGGAGTCCTGGCCGGGCTGGCGGGCGTGCGCATGGGCTTCACTTGGGCCGACTCTGCGGCGGCCCTGCTGGTGGCGTTGGTGATCGCCCGTGCAGCCGCCCGGTTGGCCTGGCGATCGGGGGACATCCTCATGGACAGGGCCCCGGCCGGGGCGGAAAAGCAGCTCCGCGCCGCCATCCAGGGCGTGAGCGGCGTCCGAGAGGTGCGCTCGGTCCGGGTCCGTCGATCTGGTCCGCAGCTGCTCGGGGACGCGAGCATCGCGACGGCGCGGATGCTCCCGGTCGAGGCTGCGGGGCCTTTGATCGATGAGGTCAAGAGCGCGGCGCGGGCTGCCTTGCCCTCGATCGATCTCACAGTTGTCGTCGAGGGCCAGACCACCCCCAGCGACCTCGTGGAGCGAGTCCATGCGGCCGCCGCACGCGACGGCCGGGTTCGCGACCTGCACAACGTGACGGTCGAGCGCGAAAGCGACGGCTCCCTGCACCTGACGATGCACGCCAAGCTGCCCGGCGAGATGACGCTCGCCGACGCCACCCTCACCAGCACCCAGCTCGAACGGACGCTGCGGGCCGAGCTCCCGGAGGCCACCCGCATCGACATCCACCTCGAGCCCATGGAGCCGACCGTCGTGCGGGGCGAGGACGTCACCAAGCGCCGCGCGCAGCTCGCGGCCAGGATGAGGGAGGTCGTCGAGTCACACCCGGCGGTCAAACGGTGTGCCGATGTCGAGCTCAGTGACCGCCATGGGCGAATCCATGCCCACGTCGTGGCCGAGCTCGCCGGCGACGTCAGTCTCGAGCAGGCCCACCAGGTCGAGTCCGAGCTCGAGGAGCAGATCCGGCGAGCCCTGCCTGAGATCGCGGAGGTCACCGCCCGGGCAACGGCCTGAAAACGGCGTGCGCATATCAGGTGACATCCCCACCCAGGGTCTGGGAAGCTACAGCCTCGTGAGAGCCCTGGTCGCAGCCGCAGCCGCGGTGATCGTCGCGGTCGCATGCGCCGGGTACGGCTCGGCCCGCCCGTCGACCAGCAACGAGGCCGCTGCACAGCCCAGCCCTCCGCCCCCGACGCTTGCGGCCGCCATCCGGCAGGCGATCGATGCCGGCCCCGCCGGCCCAGGCACGCAGGTGAGCCTGAGCCTCGCCCTCAAAGGCCGCCACCCCGAGCGCCTGGCTGCGATCATCGCCGCCGGCAAGACGGTGAGCCCGGCTGTTTACGACGCCGACTTCGGTCCCGATCCAGCGCTGGTGGAGCGCGCGCTGGTCGCGCTGAGGGCCGGCGGCCTGGCCTCGTCATGGCACGCGGGCTCGAGCCTCATCGCCGCCGACGGTCCGGCGCCCGCGGTGGCGGCGCTGCTCGGGATCGACATCGAGGACTACCGCCTGGCGGACGGCACGAGCTTCTACGCATCGCTCGACACGCCCCACCTTCCACGCGCTGTGGGCACGGTTGTGAGCAGCGTGACCGGGCTCGACAACTACCGACACACGACAACGTTCGCCGTGCGCCCGGGTGGTCTGCTGCCGGCAGACGTGCTCAGCTTCTACAACCTGAAAGCGCTGCGCGACAGCGGGCTCGACGGGTCCGGCCAGACGATCGTGCTGCCCGAGATCGACGACCTGCCGAACCTCAATGACCTCAACAAGTTCGCGAGCAAGTACGGGCTGCCTCCGTACGACTCGCTGCTCACGATCAAGCGCGACGCGAGCTGGGGCAAGCCCGAGAAGCCCGTTGGCGAAACGGTGCTCGACCTCGAGATCATCCACGAGGTTGCGCCCAACGCGAAGCTAGTCATCTACCTGTCGGCACCCGACTTCGCGCACGGCGACCGTGCTTTCGACCAGATGGTCACCGATCACCTGGGATCGATCATCTCCGAGAGCCTCGGCGCATGCGAGCCGGAGACGCCCGGCGGCCACCGCGACCTCTACGCCCGCATCCAGGATCGGGCCGTCGCGTTGGGGATGGGCCATTACGTGGCCAGCGGCGACAGCGGCGCCTACACATGCGGCCAGAGCTTCAATCCCGCCGGGAGCTTTCCGTCCACGCTCCCAAGCGTCACATCGATCGGCGGCACCAGCGTCTTTCAGTCCAAGGAGGGCATCTACTTCAAGGAAGCCGCGTGGGGAAGTCCGATCGACCAGAGCGGTACCGGCGGCGGGGCGAGTCTTTTCTACGCGCTCCCCGACTATCAGAAGATGGTCGGCCAGGCAGCCGGCCACGGACACCGACAGGTGCCTGACGTGTCAGCTGCCGCGGACCCCAACACCGGTTTCCACATCCTCTTCGGCGGCCACGAGGGGCAGGCCGGGGGGACCTCGGCTTCGGCGCCGCTGTGGGCGGCAACCGTGGCATTGATCAATCAGGACCTCAAGCGCAAGGGCCTGCGCGAGACCGGCTTCGCCAATCCGGCTCTGTACTGGATGGGTGAGAACGCATCCAGGCTGCCGGCGCGGCCATTCCACGACGTCACGACAGGCAACAACCTCGCCTACGACGCCGGGCCCGGCTGGGATTTTGCGACCGGGTGGGGAAGCATGGACGGCGCAGCGCTCGATGCGGCCTGGATCCTCTACATAAAAGGTAAAGGGGCGTGACCTCGCGCAGCCCACGCCGCTCGACCAGCAGGAGAAGCGCCCCGACCGCCGAAGCAGCCGGTCCCGCCCTCGTCCTGTGTCCGCACTGCGGGTCTATGGTTCCGGCCGGAAACTACTGCGGGCACTGCGGCGCGCACCTGATCACGGCCAACTCGTCGCGCCGCCACGCGTTTGCAGCGGTGCCTTCGGAGCACGTCGTCCACCTCTCGATCGTGAGCACGCTGTTTCCACATCTGGCGCATAGGCGCGGGGGCGCGTTCCGTTGGGCGCTGCTGGCTGGAAGCACCGGCGTCGTCGTGCTCGCGGCGCTGCACCTCTTCGCGCCGGCCACGGCCGCCGCGGTGTTCCTGCTGCCGGTGCTGTACCTCCTATACATCTACGAGGTCGAGGTCTACGACTCCGAGCCCTGGCTCCTGATCGCGGCCACTCTGGCGGCGGGGGCGGTGCTCGGCTACATCTTCACCGCGGCCACCGGCGACACGGTCGCCCGCCTGACCCTGACCGGCGACACGGCCGACAGCTTCCTGCTTTCGGGAGTGGCGCTGCCGATCGCTGCCCAGAGCCTGATGCTGGCTGGGCCGCTGTTCCTCTATTTCTTCCGGCCCGAGCTCCGCGAGCCACTCGACGGCGTGACGTTCGCCGCCGCATCGGCGCTGGGATTCACGCTGAGCACGACGCTGACCGCGATGTGGCCGCTGCTTGGCGGGCCGCTGATCGGAACCGGCTCACCGCTTGACTGGGCCTTGCGCCTGCTCAGCGCAGGAATCCTGACCTCGCTGATCAACGCTGGCACGACCTCACTGTTGACGGCTGGGATCTGGCTCCACCGCTACGACCGTCGCCGGGCGGCACGAGGCTGGGAAGCGAGCATCCTGACGACGCTTGTCGTCGCCGTCGGAGTGCAGGTCAGCGTGGGCGCCCTGACCGCCGTGATTCCCGACGTCGTCCTGCAGGTTGGGGTGCGCGGACTCGCGGCCGCAGCCCTGGTCATCTACCTGCGGCTGGTCATTCACCAGGCCTTGCTGGCGGAAGGCGCCGAGCACGAGATCGGGCCCGACGCCAGGTGCCCGGAGTGTCACCACGTCGTGCCCACCATGCTGTTCTGCCCCTCCTGCGGCGTCGCCCGATCAGCGGCCAGGGCGCCACGACGGCGCGCGAGGACTGCGGGATGATCGAGCAGGCGCGATTCTGCGGGCGGTGCGGCAATGTGGTTGCGCCCGGCGCGCCGTACTGCGGCCGGTGCGGCGCTCCCCAGGTCCAGCTGACGGCGGCGGCTCATCCAGGCTACAGCTACCCGCTGTCAGCGCCGCGCCCACCGAGCGGGTTTGGACGCGTCAGCGGCGGTCAGCTGGCGATCGCGGCCGGCTTGCTCATCATCCTGGCGGTGACCACCATGGCCGTCACGGCGTTCGCGGTCTCGCGGGTCATCAACCCACACAAGACATGCACGTCGAACTGCGGCGCAAGGATCGTGACCCCGCTGCCGGAATCGAGCACCTACCGGAGCTCCACCTACAAGTTCGAGGTTGACTACAGCTCCCAGTGGACCGTCCGGAGCCAGGACGGGAGCGGCCTGACCCTGGGTACCAAGGTCGGCCTGGTCCAGGTGACGGGGATGAGGACCAAGGACGAGGCGGGCATCGTCATCTTGAACACGGTCGCCGCTTTGCCGAGCGCCGAATGGCAGGACGTGACTCGCGTGTCGGACCTGAAGGGCGCGCACCTGGGCGACCAGGACGGCACCGGGGCCGTCTACTCCGCCAACCTCGTCGGCGCGAACGCGAAGGCGACCAAGGTCCGCTTCGTGGTCATCGCCGCCTCCAAGGGAGGTGTCACCGTGGTGTTCTTTGGCGCGAACCCGGCCGACACCAAGAACTTTCCGAACGGAATCCCGGAAGGTCAGCAGTTCGACTATGTATGCCAGGAGTTTCGCTGGGGCAGCTGACCGCCATTCAACGCGTGTGCCGGCACCCGCGGGTTTCGAGCGCCTTTCAAACCCGCGAGTGCATGCACTGGCGGTGCAGGGACTAGACGCGTTCCAGGGCCAGGCGCGCTCCGAAGCCCAGCAGCACGACGCCCGTCACCCGCTGCATCCACTGGCGTACTCGCGGCGCGGTGATGAAATCGCGGATGCGCGCGATCAGCAGCCCGTACACGTTCATCCAGGCCCAGCCGATGACCGCGAAGATGAGGCCCAGCTCCAGCAGCTGGGGCAGGAGCGCCTGGCCCGGAATGACGAACTGCGGGAGGAAGGTCACGAAGAACACACCCAGCTTCGGGTTTGAGATCGCCGACAGGAACCCCTGCCTGAAGATCGCGTGCGCCGGCGCCGCCGGAGGCGCGCCCGCAGCTGGGTCAACCTGGCGGTGCCTGGATTCGATCAACGCCCGCACACCCAGGTATGCGAGGTAGGCGGCGCCGACCAGCTTCAGCGCGAAGAGCAGCTCGGCTGACGTCCGCAGCACCGCCGAGATGCCAACCGCAGTGGCCGTGACCCATATCGCCAGGGCGAGGGCGATGCCGGTGGTCGTGAAGACCACCCCCCGCCGTCCGTGGGCGAGGGCGTTTTTGGCCACCACGGCCATGTCCGGGCCCGGCGTGACGGCCAGCAGCAGTGAGATCCCGCAGAAGGCCAGCAGGCGCGTGTCCAGGCTAGGCCACCTCCGGGAGATCGAACGTGATCTCGTACACGCCACCGGTCAGCTTCGCGTGATGGATCCAGCCCATCCTGCGTAAGAGACCGAGCATCTGCTGGTTCTCCGGCAGCACGATCAGGGTGAAGGTCTTGATCCCATGGTCCCGCGCGACCTTGGCCAGGATCGTCAACAGAGCGCTCCCCAGGCCTCGCCGCTGAAACTCGTCGATGACCGCCACAGCCGTCTCGGCGACGTCGGTGCTGGCGACGCGATCGTAGCGGGCGACGCCGACGATGCGCTCTCGTCCGGTGGGCTTGTGCGTGGTCGCCACGACGGCAAAGCGGTCGTGGTAATCGACGACCGCGAGCCGGTGCGCGAGTGCGTCGGGGAGCCGCTTTAGCGGCGAAAAGAACCGGAAGTACACCGTCCGTTCGGACATTGCCGCCACCGCCTCATGGAGCCGCGGCTCGTCCTCTGGAACGATCGGCCGCACGTGCACCGCCGTGCCATCGCTCAGCTCCAGCGTGCGCGGCTCGAAGCCCGGTGACGCCATTGCTGCAACAAGGTACGGGAACCGCCATCTACCATCGGGGCGGCATGGACCTGTCCCGGCGCTGGCGCAACCTCGGCGTGGCGTCGGGCGCGCTGGCGGCGTCGATGTTCGCGGCCTTCGATGTGTTTCAGTGGGTGGCGGCCTTCGCGTCCGACCACTTCCACAACGACTTCACGTTCTACTACGCGGCCGCGCGGATCGGCGTGAACCACGGCTGGCAGTCGATCTATGACCTCGCACTTCAGCAGCAAGAGCTGAATGCCATGGGCGCGGGCATCAAGATCGCGGAGCTGGCGCGCTTCATCAGCCCGCCACCCGTGGCGTGGATGGCGCTCCCGCTGACGCTTCTCCCGTATGACATGGCGTACTGGACCTGGAGCTTCCTGCTGCTGGCCGCCATCGGGTGGTCGTGGTACCTGGTCGCGCCGGGTCACGGGCGCGCGCGGTTGATCCACCTGGTCGCTGGGATCGCCTGGGTGCCGGTCATCTACGACCTGCAGCTCAGCCAGCCGGGCCCATTCGTGGCCCTTGGCGTTGCCGGTTGCTTTGTGCTGCTCGGCGCCAACAAGCCATTCGTGGCGGGGCTCACCCTGGGCACGCTGGCGCTGAAGCCGCAGCTGGGCTTCTTGATCCCCGTCGCGCTTCTGGTCGCCGGGCGCTACCGCACCTTCGCGGGCGCGGCCACGGCGGTCGGCCTTCTGGTCGCGGCCTCGGCCGTCAACGTCGGACCGTCGGGAATTGCTGCGTACCAGGACCGCCTCGCGTTCGCCGCCGGCGTGCCCGTCAATCGTGAGCTGACGCTCGCCCCGCTCATAGGTGACCTGACCGTGACGCGGGTGGCCCAGGTAGGGATCGCCATCTGGGCGCTTGCGCTGGTGTACCGGTTTCGCAGAGGGCCGCTTGAGCTGACTTTCATCCTCGCCATCGTCGGCGGCCTCCTGGCGAGCCCGTATCTGCACCTCGACGACCTCGTAATGCTCGGCCTGGCGGCCTGGCTCTACCTGCGCGTCACCGACAAGCCGCGCTGGGCCTGGATTCTTGTCCTGGGCCTCATCCTCGCCGCGGAGGGGGTGCCTGTGTGGGGCCCGGTGCCGATCGTGGCCGGCGAGATCGTGGCGCTGCTACTGCTCTCAGTCGCGGCGCTGAAACATCACGACCGCGATCCCGAGCATGACGGCTCCGAAGGCAAGCATGATGCCGGCCTCGAGCGGGATCGCCAGCACGTGGCCGCCGATCGACAGGCCCAGACGGTCGATGACAGAGCTCGGCAGGCCTGAGTTGGAGAGAACGACGCGGCGCAGCGGATCGATGCCGTAAGAGGCCGGGTCGAGACGTGTGAGGACTGTCATCCAGCCGGGAAGGCCGGTGAGCGGAAAGAGTGCGCCAGAGAGAAAGAACATCGGCATCATCAGGAAGTTCATGACGACCTGAAAGCCCTGGAGGGACTTCATCATCGAGGCGAGCATCACGCCGAAGGACGAAAGACCGAAGGCGAGGATGGCCGCGAGCGGGATCATCTCGAGGATGGTCAGCAGGTTGAGCTTGACGCCGACAAACGGCGCCAGCACCAGCAGGATCAGACCCTGGATCATCGCTTGCGTTGTCCCGCCAAGCGCCTTGCCGATGGCTACTGAGGAGCGGTCGATGGGCGCCACCAGCACCTCTTTCAGAAAGCCGAACTCACGGTCCCACACGATCGACATCGCGCCGAAGATGGAGGTGAACAGGATCGCCATCCCGATGATGCCGGGATACATGAACTGGATGTACGAGAGACCGCGGCCGAACGTGGTTCCGCCACTCAGCGCAGAGCTCAGGCCGGAGCCGAACACGATGAGGAACAGGAGTGGCTGAGCCAGTGACGCCACGAGCCGCCAGCGATCGCGCCAGTACCGAAGTATGTCTCGGTACCAGATGATGTAGATCGCGCGCAGGCTGGCCATGCGCGTGTCGACCGGCGGCGGCGCCGACGCGACCACCGGTGGTTGAGCCGCCCGGGCTTCCACGCTCATCGGCGCCTTCCCATCCACCGGCTGGCCATCGCCCGCATCTGATCCTTGGTCCCCGCTTCCTCCTCGCGAATCGCGTGGCCCGTCAGCTTCAGGAAGACGTCGTCCAGGCTCGGCCGGCGGAGGGAAACCGTGTCCACCGGAGCCATAAGCTCGCGCACCAGGCGCGGCACGAACACCTTGCCGTCGGGCACCTCCATGCGGAGTGTGCCGTTCTCGCGAGTGGGCGCCACGCCGAGCAGCTCCATGATCTCTGCGGCTGCGTCGTCAGGGCGGCTGGAGGTCATGGTCACAACGTCGCCGCCGACCATCGCCTTGAGCTCGTCGGGCGTGCCCAGCGCAACGATCTTTCCCCGGTCGATGATCGCGATCCGGTCGCAGTACTCGGCCTCGTCCATGTAGTGAGTGGTCATGAAGATCGTGATCCCCTTGCCGCTGCGAAGCTCGTTCAGGTGGGCCCAGATCGACTGCCGCGTCTGCGGGTCGAGGCCCAGCGTCGGCTCGTCGAGGAAAAGGATTTGCGGCTGGTGCAGCATGCCGCGCGCGATCTCGAGCCGCCGCTTCATTCCTCCCGAGTAGGTCCGTACCTGAGAGCCGGCGCGTTCACTCAGCTGCAGGAGAGCGAGCATCTCGTCGATCCGCGCTCGGCGCTCCGAGGCGGGGACGCTGTAGATGAAGGCGTGGAACTCGAGGTTCTCGCGACCCGTGAGCTGGTCGTCGAGCGACGGATCCTGGAACACGAGACCGATGCGCTGCCGGACGCCGGCGGGGTCGTGGACGACGTCGATCCCGGCCACCCGCGCTGTGCCCGCGGTCGGGACCAGCAGCGTGCAGAGGATCGAGATCGTCGTCGACTTGCCGGCGCCGTTGGGTCCAAGGAAGCCGAATATCTCTCCGGCACGGACGTCGAGGTCGATGCCGCGCACAGCCTCCAGCTGGCCGTAACGCTTGACCAGGCCTGTGGCCTGGATCACAGGCTCTGCCGCGCTCATGCCTTCACCTGAGCGCAATCGCCCATTCCCTGAAACCCGCCAGTGCACACACTCGCGGACAATAACGAGCCCGGAGACCCGCCGGTGTACACACGCGCGGGTTATGCGCGGACGTGATTATTCCGCGTCCATGTACGGATACCGGTGATCGGTCGGCGGCGCATATGTCTCCTTGATCACCCGCGGGCTCGTCCACCGGATGAGGTTGAGGATCGACCCCGCCTTGTCGTTGGTGCCCGATGCTCGCGCGCCACCGAACGGCTGCAGACCCACTACGGCGCCAGTCGGCTTGTCGTTGATGTAGAAGTTGCCGGCCGCGTTCACGAGCGTCTCCGAGGCGGTGCGAATCGCTTTGCGGTCGCGCGCGAAGATCGCGCCTGTGAGACCGTAAGGACTGGTCCGATCGCAGAGCTCGAGAGTCTCCACATACTTGCCGTCGGCGTACGGGTAGACGGTGAGTATCGGACCGAAGAGCTCCTCGCGGAGCAGCTTGAAATCGGGATCCGAGGTCTCGATGACGGTGGGCCGCACGAACCAGCCCACCTTGTCGTCTCCGCGTCCGCCCGCGACGACTTTGGCGCTTTCGGACTTGCGTGCGTACTCGATGGCGGTCATGTGCTTCGAATAGGCATTGCCGTCGATGACCGCGCCCATGAAGTTGCGGAAATCGGCGACATCTCCCTGCGAGATGGCCTCCACCTGGTCGGCAAGCTCAGAGCGAAGGCGCTTCCACATCGTTTGCGGGATGTATGCACGTGAGGCCGCTGAGCATTTCTGTCCCTGGTACTCGAAGGCGCCGCGTACCAGCGCAGTGCGCAGCGCTTCAGCGTCGGCCGACTCGTGCGCGACGACGAAATCCTTGCCCCCGGTCTCGCCCACCAGCCGCGGGTACGTGCGGTACTGATCGATGCCCTGGCCGACGGTCCGCCACATGCCCTGGAACACCTCGGTGGAACCGGTGAAATGGATGCCTACGAGCTCCCTGTGCGTCAGGAGCTTCTCCGAGATCTCGCTCGCCTTGCCGCTCACCATGTTGATGACACCGGGCGGCAGGCCCGCCTCGTTGAGGATCTCCATGAGGAAATGGCTCACGAGCAGCGTCTGCGTCGCAGGTTTGAAGACAACAGTGTTGCCCATCAATGCCGCGGCGGTGGGCAGATTGGCCGCGATCGATGTGAAGTTGAAAGGGCTCACAGCGAAGACGAAGCCCTCCAGCGGGCGGTACTCGAGCCGGTTCCATGCTGTGCCGTCGTTGAAAGGCTGCTGCCTCAGGAGCTCGTCGCCGAAGTAGGCGTTATAGCGCCAGAAGTCGATCGATTCGCACGCGGCGTCGATCTCGGCCTGGTGCACTGTCTTCGACTGGCCGAGCATCGTGGCGGCGTTGATCGTGTCGCGCCAGGGTCCGGCCAGCAGCGCGGCCGCGCGCAGCAGCACAGCGGCCCGCTCGCTGTATGAGGTCGCCGCCCACGACCGGCGTGCCTTCAGCGCAGCCTCGACGGCGTCGTCGAAGTCCCGGCCCGCACCAACCGCGTACTCCGCGATGCTCAGCTCGTGGCGGTGCGGGGATCGGATCTCACCTCTCGAAGCCCCCCAACGCTTGGCGCCCCCGATCTGCATCGGGACCTCGGTGCGCGCATCGGTAAGCTCGGCCAGCCTCGCCTTGAGGGTCTTGCGGTGAGGGTCGCCAGGCGCATACGCGCGCACCGGTTCGTTGACAGGGGTGGGGACCCGAAAGTGTCCATCAGCGGTCATGGAGCTCTCCTGGGGTGAAAAGCCTGCCTGTGTTACCACCGATGATGCCGCAAACTGTCGGACGACGTAACCACGACGTAACCCGGGGCCGTATCCCTTTGATCGCGTCAGTTACTGCGGGAGGCGCTGCGGTGGTCGGCCTGGTTGCCCGCCTACCCACGGCGACATCGGAACGAGTCCACCAGACGGTCGCGCTGATGCGCCGCCGCGGCTACGCGCTCGGCCCTGATCGCCTCGGGGAGGTGTGCCTGGGAGGCGCGCTGTCGGAGGCCGATGTGCGGTGGGCGGTCGCCGCCAGTCCCGCCCTCATGCTGGCCGAGGGCCTGGTCGTCGAGCGTGATGCAGGCCAGCACGCACGTTCGATTCACTTGCGCGCTCTGCGGCATCACACCGACGCCCCGCCTTATATCGAGATGACCCAACGGTTCGTGCGCGTGCTGGTCTCCGTGGCGCCGTTCGTGCGCAGCGTCTCGATCGCCGGCTCGCTGGCGACCGGCGGCTTCCGTGCCTCGGATGACGTCGACCTCAACCTCATGGTCGACGACGGCCATCGCCACCTGGCGTACGTGGCGGTCAACGTGCTCGGCCTCGCGCACGCTGTCGCACACCGGACAAAACCCATCGATGACCTCACGCGCCGCCCGGTCGCGCCGCGGCTCATGACCGCCAACCTGATCCTCGAGCGCTCGCAGTGCCGGCCGCTCGTGCGACAGGACGAGGACATGGCCTTCGAGCTGCTGGTCTCGCAGCCTCTCTTCGGCCTCGATGCATTCAACGAGGTCATCGACGCCAACCCGGCACTCCTCGACCACTTTCCTCAGCTTGGCCGCAAGTCATCGGCGCTCGTGATCGAACCCGCGCCAACATGGCGCCTTCCGGCCTGGCTCTTTCCCTCGCGCCTGGACGGTGGCGCCCGCCTGTTGGGCGAAACGGCATGGCGGTACATGCAGTGGACTCGACGCCACAAGCCGGCCGCGCTCGCGCGCGTCGCCTTCGTCCGCGAAACGATGCGTCCCTACACTCTGTTCGATCCCCTCTCGCGGTCGCGATGAACGTGATAGCAGCGATCCCCGTCGTCCTACTCGTGCTCTCGAGCACTGCGCTGTTCGTTTTCGGACTCAATCTCCTCTTCCTCACGTGGCGCTCGACGCGAATCGGCCCGCGCCGGCGCTCGGAGCTGAGCCCAGGGCGCGAGCCGAGCGTCTGCGTCCAGGTTCCGATCTACAACGAGCGCTACGTCGCCGAGCGTGTGATCGACGCTGTCTGCCGGCTGGACTGGCCGCGGGCACGACTGGAGGTCCAGATCCTGGACGACTCAGACGATGAGACTGTGTCCATCGCCAGCCGCCGGGCGGCGCACTGGCGCGGCCGGGGAATCAACGCCGTCCACGTGCGGCGCGCCACGCGTGACGGCTTCAAGGCGGGCGCGCTCGCTCACGGATTGACGCTCACCGAGGCGCCCTTCATCGCCATCTTCGACGCCGACTTCGTGCCTCCAGCTGACTTCCTGCGCCGCTCGCTCGCCGTCTTCGACGACCCTAAGGTCGGCTTCGCGCAGGCGCGGTGGGGCCACCTCGACGAGGCGTACTCGTGGTTCACCCGCCTGCAAGCGCTGGCGATCGACTTCCACTTCCTGGTCGAGCAGGCTGTGCGGTCGTCCGCGGGCTACTTCACGAACTTCACAGGCACGGCAGGCGTGTGGCGGCGGACCGCAATCGAGGACTCTGGCGGGTGGAGCGCGGCCACGCTCACCGAGGACCTCGACCTGAGCTACCGCGCCCAGCTGCGCGGCTGGCGCGCAGCGTACCTCGAAGACCTTGTGGTCCCAGAGGAGCTGCCGGTCTCCATCGATGCATACCGCCGCCAGCAGTCACGCTGGGCCACCGGCAGCTTTCAGTCGGCGTTCAACCTCCTGGTCCCTGTCATGCGCAGCAGGAACCGAGCGGCGGTCAAGTTCCAGGCGGCCATTCATCTGCTGGCATATGGCGTCGGGCCCGTGATGCTCGTGCAGCTGTCGTGCTACCCGCTGCTCCTGCTCTGGTTCGGGCCGCACGGGCTCGACCTGCCGTGGCACCTGGGTGACACCGCCGCCGTCGCGATCCTGGTGGGCATCTCGCCCTGGATCGGCTTCATGGTCGCGCAGACGAGACGGGGCCGCCCGTGGTGGTCTGGTGCACCGGCCGTCATGTGTCAGCTGGTCGGCGCGGGCATGTCGTTGAACGCGATGATCGCTCTGTTCCGGGCGACGCGGCGCGGCGGCGAGTTCGTGCGCACGCCGAAGCACCGGATCGTCGAACGGGGGCAGGAATGGCGCGACCAGGCCTACGTGCGCGTGGGCGACCCGCGCGCGGCGGCGGAGGCGGTTCTGGGTCTGGCAGCGCTTGCCCTCGTTGCGGCCGCAGTCGACGCCGGCCAGCCGCTGCTCACGGCGTACTCCGCCATGTTCGCGATCGGCTTCGTTACCGTTGCGGGCCTCAGCGCGACCGATCTGCTCGAGGTGATGGCGCTTCGAAGCTTCGGCCGGAGAGCCCTCGCGAGCGTGCGTTCGGCGGCGCCCGCAGGGGTGCTGCTGGCGGCATGTGGCCTTCTGCTTGTGGTCGCGGCGCAGATGCCCGAGCCGTTCGAGGACGGGTACGGGCACTGGCTGATCGCAGCCAACCTCGCTTCGACGGGACATCTCCACGACCCGCTGTTCGGCATGGAGGACACATGGCTCCCCGGCTACCACGTGCTTGCCGCGGCCGTCCTGCACGTTTTCGGCATCGGGCAGATCGGCGCGCTCAAAGTGCTGGGAGCCCTTCTCGGTCTTGCGACAGCGATCAGCGTCTACCTGATCTCGCCCAACCCGCGACAGGGTCGGCTCGCGGTGGTCCTGCTAGTGCTCAATCCGGTCTTCCTGTTCACCTCTGGTTCGGCGGTGGGCGAGCCGTTGATGACAGCTCTCCTGACCGGAGGCGCGCTGGCGGCCGTGCGGGGCCGCATGAAGCTCGCAGCGCTTCTGGCATCGCTGGCGGCGATCACAGCCACCAAGGCGTGGATCTGGATCGCCGCGATTGGCGCGGTGATCGTGCTCGAACAGGTTCGGGTGTGGACAAGGTCGCGAACCACGCGTGCGATCCCGGCCGCAGCCCTTGCCTTGCCCGTCGTCGCCCTGCTCGTTTTCATGCAGCTCGGGTTCGCGCCCGTCAGCCATTCGATCGCGCGCGGGTCCACCGAGGTGTTGTCGGCGACCGCCCGCGGCAGCATCCCCGGCGCGTCTTGGACGCGGCTGGTCGAGCTGAGCACGACCTACGGCCTGGCCGCCCTGCCCCTGTTCACGTTCGGGCTGCTGGGTTTGGTAGCGACCTTCCACCGGCCGTCGGCGAGCGGGCCTGCGCTTCGCTTTTTCTACCTGCCGTCGATCGCATACCTGGGCGTCGTGTTCGGCCTGGTGGCGACCGGCCTGTACACCGGGAGCCACCGCTATCTGTACCCGGCGCTGCCCGCGTTCGCGGTCGCGGCGGCCGGCCTGCTCGACCGCCACCCGGCCCCGGTACGGCTCGCGGGGGCTGCGGCGGGGGCCCTGCTGGCGGTTGGCTTTCTACCCGTGTTCTGGAGCTTTGCCTCTGGAAACGCCGGGCTGATGGCTGCGGGCAGAGCAGCCGCCGGAAGTCCGTCCATCCTCATTACCGACTCACCCGTCGTCGCCTACTACAGCGGCCTACCCCCCGACCAGATCATGGGCTCGCAGGTCCTTCCCGCCGAGCGCGAACCAGCGATCGAGTGGATGCGCGTGCACGGGGTGACCGAGCTGGTCCTGGAGGACATCAGCTACTACCACGCCACGAGCCTTTTCCCCGACCTCGCGGGCGGTCGCGCGAGCCCTCCCTTCGAGCTGCTTGGAGACCAGGCGCGGTACCAGGCACCCGGCGGCAAGCCGGTCCACGCGTACAGGTTTGGCGCCGGCCTGCTGATCCAGTCGATCCATCCCGGAACCGATGCCTCGATCGCATCAAGCGGGGGCCAGGGCAAGACCTCGCCACTGGCCAAGGGCGTCACCCTGGCGGTCGCGGGCAAGGGCGCCGCCGGCGAGGGCATGGGCTTCGGGGTGCCGATCGTCCACTACGCGGACGGCTGGGTGTATTCGCGTACCGCGACCACCCTCGACATGTCGACAGCCACCAGCACGATCTGGAAGCGGACCTACCAGCTCGACGAGATCGGCGGTGACGCGGCTCACAAGTACGAGTTCGTGCCCATCGAATCCCGCGGTGTGATCGAGGTCATGTACACGGTCACATCTGATGGCGTCGGCGTCTCGGTCCGGGTGATCCGGCTGGCGGCCGGATACAGCGAGGTTGGCATCCTCAACGAGCAGTCGTCGGCTTTCAACGACTTCGCGGCGGAGAAGAGCCAGACGTTGCTCGACGGCCGGTTCGGGAGGTGGGTGCCCGTGAGCGGGGACTGGGCGCGACTGCAGTCAAGGGCGCTCGGTGTGCAGTGGTCGGTGCCATCCATCGCCGGCGCGCAGCTATATGGCGGGCGTGAGTCGATCCCACCCGACTTCGACTGGGCCGGCCTCGACTATGTCTTCGGACCGGCGTTTGCGGATGTCACGTACTTCATCACCGTCATGGAAGCGAGGTGAGCAATTTGAAGAGGGCCGACGTCGTCCTGGTCTATCCGCAGCGAGCGCCGGCGCAGGGCAGGCACTGGATCATGCCCTCACTCGGGCTGATGTACCTCAGCGCTTCGCTGCGGCGCGCCGGCTACACGGTCCGCCACATCGACCACACGTTCCTCGAGCGGCGCGAGGTGCTGGCCGAGATCGATCGCCTGCAGCCGTCGGTGATCGGAATCTACTGCATGATCACGATGCAGGACGAAGCCCTGTCGCTTGCCGAGCAAGTACGCGGGAAGGCGCTGACCATGGTCGGCGGCCCATATCCCTCAGGTGAGCCGGAGACGTTCGTGGACCAGTTCGACCTCGTCGCGGTCGGCGAGGGCGAGGAGACCATCGTCCAGGTCATGCAGCAACTTGACGACAGAAACTTCGATGACATCCCCGGGCTGGTCTTCAAGCGCGCCGGGGAGATCGTGCGCACCACGCCCCGCATCCGAAGCCGCGACATGTCGCATCTTCCGCTCCCCTATCGCGGCGACGTCCCCAACGCCGAGTACATCCGCTACTGGCGCCACCACTGGAAGGATGCGACCACGCCGCTCATGTCGACGCGAGGCTGTCCGTATCGCTGCGACTTCTGTCACAAGTCTGTGTTCGGCGACCTTTTCAGCTCGCGGCCGGCGGAGTCCGTTGTCGCCGAGATGAAGGAGATCGCAGCCCTCGGGTACGACCACGTGTGGATGTCAGACGACCTCTTCACCCTCAACTACAAGCGGACCTTCGAGGTCGCGAAGGCGATCGAAGAGGCTCACCTGCCGCTCACGTGGGAATGTCTCAGCCGGGTGACCCACGTGGACCAGGCGCTGTTCGAGCAGATGCATCGAGCCGGCTGCAAGCGCATCTTCTTCGGCATCGAGTCGGGAGACGAGCACGTCTTGAAGGAGATGAAGAAGGGCATCACCCCGGACCAGGCTCGCGCGGCCGTGGAGGCGTGCGTCGCGGCAGGCATCAAGGCGGCAGGCTTCTTCATGGTCGGCTACCTCGGCGAGACCACCGACTCGCTGATCCGCAGCATCAACTTCTCCAGCAGCCTGCCCCTCGACTACGTGAGCTACACGATCGCGTATCCGCTGCCTGGAACTGGTTTCTACGAACGGGTGCGCGAGCGCCGCCAGCGTGGCGAGTGGCACAAGGTCCGCCACAACCGCCTCCTCTTCAACACCGACTTCTCCGAGCACAAGCTGCGCGCAGCGATCCTGAAGGGTGCGATCCAGCACCGCCTCAACAAGATGCACCTGCGTCCGGCGGCCAGGGCCTTTGAGCTGGCGACCAACCCTCTGCTGCGGGCCCTGAGATAGCGTGATCGCAAAGATGAGCGCGGCCTGGCCGAGCGTCTTCCGGATCACGGTCGGCCTTTTCTGGCTGTATTTCGCCAGCACAAAATGGCTGGGCGTCGACTGGGTGAAGGGTCTGATGCAGGCAGCTGGACCCGCGAATCCAATTCCGGGTCTACGCGAGCTGCTCATCCACATCGTCACACCAAACTGGCAGGAGTTCGCAATCGGCCAAACCGTGGGAGAAACGCTGGTCGCCGTCTTGCTTATTGTCGGGTTGGCGACACGTTGGGCTGGAATCCTTGGGTTCCTCCTCGCGGTCAATCTGGCTTTGGTGGTGGCGTTTGAAGTGAGTGATCCCGGATTCCGATGGCTGTATTACCTGAGCGTGCTGGTCAACGCCCAGGTCATCGTCTCGGGGGCCGGCCCGTATGCGCTGGCGCGATTCAGTTGGGTACCCAGCTACCTTCGCTGACCGGGAGACGGACCGCCTCTACAGCCTGCTGAAATGTCCGCGTTGCGGCGCATCCCCGGAGCCAAACATGGCTCGGTGCCGGGTGTGCGGCCGGTCCTTTGCGGCAGCCGGCGGCGGCCTGGACCTGCTGGATGACGCTCTGAGAGAGCACGCCGACCGCTTCGCCACACAGTACGCGGCGCTGCGTTTACGCGAGGGATGGATGCGGGCAGGGGGCCGCGAGGATCCGGAATGCGGCCCGCCACGGATGTGGCGTGGGCGGCTGAAGGTCGTGACTGAGGCGGTCGGCATACTGGCACGAGAAGATTCGGGGATTCAACGTCCCGTCATCCTCGACATCGGCTCAGGAGGCGGCTGGGCAGCGCGACACATAAAGGTCGCGGATGTCATTGCGATCGACCTGATCGATGTAAGTGCTGATCCGAACGCACTGCAAGTTAGAGCCGACATGTGTAGCTTGCCGCTGCGGGACCAGACTGCCGACGGTTTGCTGTATGCAGCGTCACTTCATTACGCGCCAGTCGAGGATGTGATTCGAGAGGCAGCGCGCGTACTCCGGCTGGGCGGCGTGTTGGTTGCCGTGGACAGCCCGATGTACGTTGACCGGCGCGGGCAGGCGCGCGCACAACAGCGCTCGTCCGGCTATTACGCGCGCGCCGGTTTTCCTGACCTCGCGGCCCACTATCACCCCATCGACGTGACGGCCCTGCGATCCGCTCTCCACGGAGCAGGATTTGAGGTCCTCCGCCTCGACACTGGGCGCACCGGGCGGCCATGGTGGCATCGTCTGGCCTCTCGGAGACAGCCCTCGTTTCTCGTGGCAAGGCTGATGCCTACGCGCTGAATCGGGGTTACCCTACGTGGGCATGGGATTGGACGTCGAGGGTTACGGATTCCCCGAGCACAAGCGCACGCTGGCTCGGTTGATGGAGGATGTCCGCATCCTCTCGCCCTCTGGTGTCGAGCGAATCGCGCAGGGCTGGGACCGGCACGTGGGGGATGACGGCCTGCCCGCCTTCCGCGAGGCTGAGAAGGCTGCGCTGCATGCGATCGAGCAGGCCGACCGAGGCTCGGCCTGGGACGAGGTGCGCCGCACGCTGTTCGGCATGACCGAGTCGGGAGCGGCGCTCGTCTCGTGGCGAGCAGAACATGGCGAGATGGGACACAAAGCCGAAAACGCCGCTTTCGCCGCGGCGCTTGGCCTCCTTGCCGACGGCCTCATCAGCCCTGAACAGCAGGCGACGCTCATGCAGCCGATGGCGGAAGCGCTGCCCTGGTTGCTCCCCGGCTAGCTCTCAGGTAGGCGCCGCCACCAGGCCCGCCAGGTCGACGGACTCGTCGGCAAGGGCGCCTGGGTCGACCACCCGGCGACCCTCGATGAGCTTGCCCCCGACCTCGTTGGTCTCCTTGTCGTTCATTGAGAGCACCGCGTTGACTCGACCTTCGCGGAGGTAGAAGACCGAGAACCGCAAGCCTGCGCGATCGCCACGCCAGATCGCCTGGTCGTCACCCGCGGCGTGGCCGCGGTATTCGAGGCTGACGTCGTACTGGTCTGACCAGAAGTAGGGCAGCCTGGTGTAGGGCACGTGGCCGCCGGCGATGGAGGCCGCCACGCCCCGGCCCTGGTTCTTCGCGACCTCCCAGTGCTCAACCCGGATTGCCCTGCCGAGCACCGGGTGGGCATGCAGCGCGATGTCCCCGGCGCAGTAGACACCGTCCGCGGCTCTGAGCCCTTCGTCGACGCGGACGCCTGACCCCTCCACGGGCAGGCCGAACGTCCTCGGCAGTTGGACGTTGGGATCGATTCCGATTGCGACCAAGGCGAGGTCGATGTCCTCCTTCGTCCCGTCGGCGACCGTTACCCCGACCACCCTGCCGCCGTACGTATGCCATTCCTTGACAGTCGCGCCTGTCCGCAAGTCGACCCCCTTTGCACGGTGGATTCCTGCATAGACCTCTCCCACCTCAGCGCCCAGGGCGCGAGCCAGGGGCACTGCCGCCGACTCGACCATGAGGACATCCTTTCCGAGCATCCGCGCGGAGGCAGCGACCTCAGCGCCGATGAAGCCGGCGCCAACCAGAAGCAGGCGCGAGCTGCGCTGGAGCGCGTCGCGCAGAGTCTGGCTGTCGCGCAGCGAGCGGAGGGTGAGCACGTTGTAGGCGCTGGGAGCGTCTGGCAGCCGTCGTGGCGTGCCCCCGGTGGCGATGACGAGGACGTCGAATTCGATCTCGCCGCCATCCTCGAGCAGGACCCTCCGGTCGGCCAGCGACCCCCCCGCCACCTTCTGCTGCAGGCGCAGGTCCACCTTCTCTCTCGTGTAATCGGCCTCCTCGTGCAGGAAGACCTTGGCCAGCTCGACCTCGCCGCGAAGGAACTCCTTGGACAGGTAGGGGCGGTCGTAGGGACGATCTCGATCTGCGCTCAGGACGACCACCTCGCCGTCGAAGCCACGTTTGCGCAGGGCAAACGCCGCGGCGTCGCCTCCACCTCCGCCGCCCACAATGACGGCTCGTTTCACGGTTATCTTTCACCCTCCCAACGCCGTTGCCCGGGCCGATTTTTTGACGCAGCGCGCCACCCAGGGCCGTATTGAGAATCATCCGCTAATCTGCTGCGCCGGCGGGAATACAGCCTAGAATTCCCGACCAATCAGCCCGCCGTCGAAGGGCTGTTCGGAGAGGGAGGAAGGGGCGTTGGATTCGTTCGGGGCGTCTTTGTGCACCCTTTGGGCGAGGGTGGCCGCAATCTCACTGGCTGCCCCAATGATGCTCGGCGCGTCGGCGCCCGCCGCGATCGTGAGCCACCCAATGGTGCCGGCAGTCGGCAGCCACGTCCACTACGAATACATCGGCGACACCGAAGAGCTGGGCCTCGTGAAATTCGGCTGCCAGCTGGCGGTTCCTGCAACCTGCTTCGGCCCGGATCAGATCCGGGCCGCCTATGGCATCCAGCCCATCCTGGACGCCCACATCACGGGTGCCGGCCGCACGATCGTGATCATCGACGCCTATCAGAGCCCTACGATCGCGTCAGACCTGGCCGCCTTTGACGACAAATGGGGCCTACCCGCTCCCCCAAGCTTCACCATCATCGCGCCGGACGGGCTCACTCCCTTCGACGTTCACAATGCCACTCAGGTCGGTTGGTCGTCTGAGATCTCGCTCGATGTCGAGTGGGCGCACGCAATCGCCCCTGGGGCTGCAATCGTCCTGGTGCTCGCCCAGAGCCACCTGGACGCTGACATCCTGAGCGTCACCAGGTGGGCCGTCGAGCACAACATCGGCGACGTCATCTCGCAGAGCTTCGGCGAGGCTGAGATGTGCGCAGACCCGGAGCTCATCCGCCAGGAGCACGCGCTGTTCGACCTGGCGAACGACAAGGGGATAACCCTCGTCGCCGCATCGGGTGACCACGGTGCGGCTCAACCGACGTGCGACGAGAGCTCTTTCATTCTCAGCGCCTCGACGCCGGCATCCGACCCCCAGGTGACCGCGGTTGGCGGGACGCTTCTGCTAGCGGACGGCCGAACAGGCGCTTATCAATCCGAATCGGCATGGCACGACAGCACCGGAGGCACGGGCGGTGGCTTCAGCACCATCTACCGCAGGCCCGGGTACCAGGCGCCTCTGCAGGACAACAACAAGCAGCGTGGTGTGCCTGATGTTGCCTTCGACGGGGCCAGGGGCAGCGGGGTGATCGGCGCCTGGAGCGTCCTGTGTGGGATCAGCCTGAACTGCGCCCCCACTGGCGGCGTCGGGTACATGAGGTTCTGGGGCACCAGCGCCGGAGCACCACAGTGGGCTGGAATCGTCGCCCTGGCCGACCAGATGGGCGGCCACCGGCTGGGATCGATCAACAAGACGCTGTACCACATCGGTAAGAGCGACGCTTACGGCAGCGCCTTCCACGACGTGACAGTGGGCCAGAACAACTTCCTGGGCATCACTGGGTTCCCTGCTGGAACGGGCTGGGACGCAACCACCGGCCTCGGCACGCCTCGCGTCGCTGCGCTGATCCCCCTGCTCATCTAGCGGAGTGGCCACGCGCAAGGTCGCCGGCGCCGGCACCAAGGAGTCGCCCTGGCAGCTGACGACACCGATCGGGTCGTCCGAATATCAGATGTACCGCGACGAGTCGGCGAGCCCGCCAGTCGGGGGCTGGTATGGATTGAAGAAGGGATTGCGAGGGAGGTTCGGCATGGACATGCCTTCCCTACTGGAAGCGCTGGGGCCGGCCGAGGTCGAGCACAACCCCAAGAACAACCGGATGCGGGCGCTTTAGGCGCTCTAAGTCGGGAGCGCGCGCATCCACTCGTGGGGGTCCGGCGCGGCGCCACGCTGAATGTCCACCAGCGACTGGCGCAGCCGCATGCTGATCGGGCCGGGCCGGCCATCGCCGATCACCCATGATCCGTGCGCCGATTTCACAGCGCCCACCGGCGTGATCACGGCCGCGGTGCCGCAGGCAAAGACCTCGGTCAGGGATCCGTCGGCGGAACCAGCCCGCCACTGGTCGACGCTGAGGCGCCCCTCGGCGACCTCGTAGCCGAGGTCGCGGCCCAATGTCAGCAGGGCATCCCGGGTTATCCCGGGCAGGAGCGTGCCGGTCAGCGCCGGGGTCAAGAGTCGCGCCTTGGCTCCGGTCCCGAACACGAAGAAGAGGTTCATTCCACCCATCTCTTCGACCCATCGGTGCTCGGTGGCATCGAGCCACACCACCTGGTCGCAACCCTGCTCCGCGGCCTGTGCCTGAGCCAGCAAGCTGCCGGCGTAGTTGCCACCCGTCTTCGCCTCGCCGGTGCCGCCAGGCGCCGCGCGGCTGAAGTCCTCGGACAGCCAGACGGTCACCGGCTTGACCCCGCTCGGGAAATAGGAGCCCGAAGGCGACGCAATGAGGAGGAACTCGACCCGGTCGGACGGGTGAACCGAAAGCGTGACCTCGGTGGCGAACATGAACGGCCGCAGATACATGCTGTGCTCGGGAGCGGAAGGCAGCCAGTCACGGTCGAGCCCAAGCACAAGCTCGATCGCCTCGATGAATGTGATCTCAGGAAGCTCTGGTAGGGCCAGGCGGCGCGCCGATCGCCGGAATCTGGCGGCGTGGGCGTCTGGACGGAAGACCGCGATCCCACCGTCCCGCTGCCGAAAAGCCTTGAGGCCTTCGAAGACGGCCTGCGCGTAGTGGAGCACCAGTGTTCCGGGGTCGAGCTGGATCGGCGCGTACGGCCGGATGGCACCGTCGTGCCAGCCGCGTTCACGGTTCCATGTCGCGCTCGCGACGTGCTCGCTGAACACTCTCCCGAAACCTGGATTGGCGAGAATGCGTTCGCGCTCGAGTTCGGACGTTCGCCTGGCTGCCGGCGCGACATTGAACGTGATCCGCGCGGCGTCGCCGCGCTCTGCCTTGTGGGTCGCTTTCATAGGGTCTGTTGAGCTGAAATGGTCGCATGGCCGTGGGCCTACTGGCGAAAGACAAAGAATGAGGCCGGGCCTTGCGGCCCGGCCTCGCGAGAGGAAGGAAGGGGCTTTTAGCTGTAAGCCGCCGTGCCAGACGCCGCGGTCACGACCGGCTCGACGACCAGAGGGACCGCTTGCATCGTCAGGTCGTTCGGACCGGCCACGCCCGCGCCCTCCGGGTCGGGGTTGATCCAGATCTTGAGCCGGGGTCTCGAGCGGGATCGTCCACGACGGGGTGGGCGGGTGGCCACGATCGGGTCGAGCATCCGCGCCAGGTCAAGACTCAGCAATCGGTCGAAGTAGTCCATCTGTAGCAGAAACGCATCCCTCAACCGGAGTACTCACGGTGGGAACTGGGCTGGGCAGGGGGTCCAGAACTGGACGCGGCCGAGCTGACTACGCGGCGCGGCGGCTGGTGGCCACCTCCCCCCGATCGCTGTCGAGCTCGTGGGCGAGCTTGACCAGCTTCAGACGGAGGGGGCCAGGCCCCATGACCCTGGCGGCCAGCACGACGAATGGCCTTACAGGGACAAGACCGTTCGTCAGGTGGAGAGCTCGTCGCGCGCCCACTCGGCTGGAGAACGGAATCATGCCGGCGCCGAGCCGGCAGGGACCGTCACCGAGTCCAGGTCGGCGGTGCAGAACGCGCATTTCGTCGCGCCCACCGGGATGCGGCTCAAGCAGTGCGGGCACTCTCTCGACGGCGCTTCTGGTTCTGGTGCCTTCTCGAATCGAGCCCTGAACCGCGCGTACGGTGCGACAACGAGGAAGTACAGGACCGCCGCGATGATCAAGAAGGCGATCAGGACGTTGATGAAGTCGCCATAGAGGAACTTGCTGTGGTTCAAGGTGAAGTAGAGGCCCGAGAAGTCAGGCTTCCCAAAGAGCGCCGCGATGATCGGGGTGATCAGGTCCTTGACGAAGGCGGTGACGACGGTCCCGAAGGCGATGCCGACCACGATGCCGACCGCCATGTCGACGAGGTTGCCGCGGAGAAGGAAGGTCTTGAATCCGCTCACGTCTGCGCGAACAAGTCCTCACGCACTGGGCGACTCTGGCTCCCCGTCGTCGAAGGCTCCAAGCTGGTGCAGAAGCAGTCGCTTGCGGCTCCACAGGCGCTCGATCAGGGCTTCTCGACCGAGCGGGAAAGCCTCGTAAATTCCGAGGTCTACCAGCTGCAAGTGGGTGAAGGGGGCGAACCAGTCCTCTGTGATGGCGGGCCGAGCGACCTGGGCAAGAGCCCGGTCGACGCGAAGCAGCTCGATGCTGTAGGCACCAGGCAGCTGAATTGGACCCTGACTCAAGACCGGCTCCCTCTTTTCATTCACCGATGAAGGCTCCCTGACGCACCAGTGGAGCCTCTCGCTACACAAACGCTGTGAAGCCCGTGAGTAACCGGGTCGTTC
>DASXTG010000166.1:0-1762 GCA_036505515.1 Candidatus Dormiibacterota bacterium
GAAAGCCCTCGAGGCCGCGTTCCTGATCGGTGTCGAGGGAGCGACCGAGATCTGGCTCGTGCGCCACGCCGACTGCTACCAGCAGATGGTCGAGGTCGAAGATCCCCCGCTGAGCGAAGTCGGCCGCGAGCAGGCTCGACGTCTGGCCGACCGCATCAATCGCCTGCAGCCGGCTGCCGTGTACTCGAGCCCCTACCGGCGCGCAATGGAAACCGCGCGCGCGATCACAGATGAAATTCGTGTGGACGCACGGCTCGTCGAGATGCCGCTCGACATCTCCGAGGATGGCACGCTGGAGTTCAAGGAGACCCCGGAGTCGGCGGTGGCTCGCATGCGCGGTGTGGTGAGCGACGTCGTCCGCGACCACGACGGCCAGCGCGTTGTCGTGATCAGCCACGGCGCCTCGATCATCGCCTGCCTCACCGACGTCATGCAGCTCGAGGCCGGTCAACTGCGGCTGCTGCCGTACTACACGAGCGTCAGCACCCTGCGCGTGCTGGGCGACCGGCGATTGGTCGGCACCTTTGGCGATGTCTCGCACCTGGAATCCCCTCCGGCCCTGCGGGCCACCTCCCCATGAATGGGGAGGAGTTGATTCGCGCCGACCTCGAGAAGGTGCTCGGCTACCGCGTGCGTTCGGTGGAACCGATCCCCGAGGGTCACTCCGGATTCACCTACTTCGCATCCACGGAGCGCGGCGACTACGTGCTTCGGCTTCCGCCTCCGGGCGCCCGCATAGCCGCCACCGCGGACGTGATGCGCCAGGGCCGGATCATGGGTGCGCTCCACGAAGCCGGCCTTCCCGCACCCGCGGTGCCGGTCATCTGCGACGAGCCAGTCATCGACGGCCGCCCTTTCATCCTCATGGAGAGGGTCGACGGACAGCGCATCGAAAGGACCGTGCAAACAGAGAGGCCGATCGACATCGCCGAATCAGCGGTGACCGTCCTGAAAGGTTTGCAGGCCCTGCCGCTGGAGAAGACCGGCATCGGCGACGAGGAGAAGGTCGGCCTGAATGCCGAGATGATGCGCTGGGGCATGCTCATGCAGCGGGCGCCGCAAGAGCTGACGGCGCGAGCGGGCGAGCTCGGCGGCTTGCTCGCCGCGAACGTCCCGACGGAGCGCCCGCCGACCCTCGTCCACGGCGACTATCACTACGGGAACATGCTGTTCCGCGGCCACGAGCTCGCGGCGGTGCTCGACTGGGAGATCGCCGAGATCGGCCAGCCGCTGCTCGACCTCGGCTGCCTGTGCATCGTCGCCATCAGGCGCCAGTACCAGGGCGCCCCGAACCCGGGCGGCGCGATCGACGTCTCGATGGAGCAGCTGTACGACATGTACGGCGTCGATGCGGAGGAGATGCGGTGGTATGCAGCGATGAGCCTCTACAAGTACGCCTCGATCTTCGGTTACAACCTGATGCTGCACCGCAAGGGTCGCCGCCCCGATCCCATGTATGAGAGTCTGACGGATACCATCACCGGCATGATCGACGAGGGCATCACCCTGCTGTGAGCTGGGACTTTTCGACCGAACCCGAGTTCGAGCAGAAGCTGGAGTGGATGCATCGCTTCATGCAGGACGAGGTCTATCCGCTGGAGGTCCTGGACATCGACGAACGCGGTTTCATGCGCGCCATCAAGCCGCTGCAGGACGAAGTGAAGCGGCAGAAGCTGTGGGCGACGCACCTACCTCCTGAGCTCGGCGGCCAGGGCTACGGGCAGGTGAAGCTCGGGCTCATGCACGAGATCGAAGGCGCGTC
>DASXTG010000167.1:0-16288 GCA_036505515.1 Candidatus Dormiibacterota bacterium
CGGCCCGATGTCGGTGAGCATCCTCACGCTCGAGCAGTGGGCGAAGGCGATAGAGTGCGTCGACAACGGAGTGGCGAACACGCACTACTGCATGCACCACTCAGGAGCCTTCCGCAGCTGGCTCGGCGTCACCAGCGTCAACTACGACTTTCACGGCGCAGAAGGCTGCGCCGACTACGTGGCGGTGTTCACCGCCGCCACCCCGGTGTTGGTCACGCCCAACGTGAGCGTGACCTACAACCCGGCCTCGAACTCCACCGGCTCCTGCGCCTAGGGTGGAGAAAAGCAGTCCAATTCACATGAAGGTATTGCGTCTGCGCTGAAAGTTAGGCTAACCTATCTTTTGTGGTAGGCATGCCGGAGATGGGACTTAGGACCACCTAGATGGTCGAGATCGCGCGCCGCAGCACCTTTACCCGTGCCCAGGAGGACTACCTCAAGGCCCTCTATCACCTGCACGGCGACGTCCGGTCCGTGCCCACCCGCGATCTCGCACAGCGCCTCGGCATCTCGTCGCCGTCGGTCAGCGAGATGGTCAACCGCCTGTCCGCACAGGGCCTGGTAGAGCACGACCGGTACCGCGGCCAGCAGCTGACTCGCGAGGGGCGCAAGGTCGCCCTCGAGCTCGTTCGCCACCACCGCCTCCTGGAGATGTTCCTGGTCCAGGTCCTCGGCTACAGCTGGGATGAGGTTCACGAGGAGGCCGAGCGCCTCGAGCACGTCATCTCCGAGCGCTTGGAGCAGCGCATTTTCGAGCTGCTTGGCCGCCCCGAGCTCGATCCCCACGGCCACGCGATCCCCAGCCGGACCGGCAAGGTCCGCGCCACCAGCGAGCGCGCACTCAGCGACTGCCGGGCGGGGGAGAAGGTCGTCGTCCACGACGTCTCCGACGAAGATCCGCGCCGGCTCCGCGAGCTCGAGCGCCGCGGGCTGCGCCCTGGAACCAGGCTCGAGGTGGTCGCCGCCAGCGAGTACGAGGGTCCGATCGAGGTCCGCGTCAAGGGCCGCCGCCTCAGCATCCCGCTCGGCCTGGCCCGCGCCATGTTCGTGGAGGCAGGCTAGCGATGGCGGTCAAGGCCGAGCCCCCACCGGTCCCCGGGCCTCCACCGACCGAAACGCCGCCGGCGAGCCCGACCAAAACCAACCCGCCCAAGACCAGGCAGCGGCTCCCGGCCGCGGTCGCCGCCCTCCCCGGCGAGGAACGCGTCCTCCAGGCCGCCCAGAAGGCCCTCAACGGCCAGACTCGCGGCCTCCGGGCCCTGGTGCCCTTCCTGGGCCCGGCCTTCGTGGCCGCCGTCGCCTACGTCGACCCTGGCAACTTCGCGACCAACATCGCCGGCGGCGCCCAGTACGGCTACATGCTGCTTTGGGTCGTCCTCACGGCCAACCTGATGGCGATGCTCATCCAGTCGATGAGCGCGAAGCTCGGGATCGCGACCGGGCTCAACCTGCCCGAGGTCTGCCGCCAGAAATTCCCACGGCTGGCGGTTTACGGACTTTGGATCCAGGCGGAGGTCATCGCCATGGCCACCGACCTTGCGGAGTTCGTCGGCGCAGCCATCGGGATTCACCTGCTCTTCCCGTCGATCCCGCTCTTCGTCGCGGGTCTCATGACCGCTGTCGCCGCATTCGGCATCCTGTCGCTGCAGTCGCGTGGCTTCCGTGGCTTCGAGGCCGTGATCACCGCCCTGGTTGGGGTCATCGTGGCCGCATTCGCGTTCGAGGTCATCCTCGCCAAGCCCTCAGTGACCGGCGTCGTCGGCGGCCTGCTGACGCCCCGGTTCGACGGCACCGAGAGCGTCCTGCTCGGCGCCGGCATCCTGGGCGCCACCGTCATGCCTCATGTCATCTACCTCCACTCGGCCTTGACGCAGCGGCGGGTCGTGGGGGCCACTGAGGTGGAGAAGCAGAAGATCTTCAAGTTCGAGCGCTGGGACGTGATCATCGCCATGGGCGTCGCGGGCTTGATCAACATCTCGATGCTCACCATCGCCGCCGCAGCTCTTTATGGAAAGGGCTTTGAGATCTCTGGCCTGGACCAGGCGTTCAGCGCCCTCGGCGTCACCCTCGGCAACGGAGCCGACATCTTCTTCGGACTCGGTCTCCTGGCCTCGGGCCTTTCGTCGTCGTCGGTCGGCACGCTCGCGGGGCAGGTGGTCATGCAGGGCTTCATCCACCGCAAGATCCCTCTCTTCCTGCGCCGCGCGATCACCATGGCGCCCGCCCTGATCA
This sequence comes from Candidatus Dormiibacterota bacterium, assembly GCA_036505515.1. Classification (GTDB taxonomy): domain Bacteria; phylum Chloroflexota; class Dormibacteria; order Dormibacterales; family Dormibacteraceae; genus DASXTG01. The sequence continues at coordinate 2,233 of DASXTG010000167.1, forward strand.
TCATCGCGATCGGCGCTGACCCATCACGCTCGCTGGTCATCAGCCAGGTCGTGCTCTCGTTCGGCATTCCGTTCGCGCTGATTCCGCTGCTCCTCTTCTGCCGCGACCGTGAGCTCATGGGCACGCTTGTCAACCGCAGGGTGACGACCGCGATCGCATCTGTCGTCATCGCAGTGATCGTGTTCCTCAACGTCTTCCTGCTCTTCTTGCTGATCACAGGCAAGTAGACTCCCGGGGAGGGTGAAGCTCGGAGTCAGCGTCGGTTATTGGGGCCTGGGCATCAGCGCCGCCCAGCAGCTGGAAATCGCGCGGACCGCCGAAGGGCTCGGCTACGACTCGATCTGGTCGGCCGAGGCGTACGGCTCCGACGCCGCCTCCGTGCTGGCCTGGCTGGCGGCGGGCACGTCACGGATCAGGCTCGGCGCCGGCATCTTCCAGATCCCAGGTCGCAGCGCCGCTATGACCGCGATGACAGCGGCCACAATCGATCAGCTTTCAGGCGGGCGCATGCTGCTCGGGCTCGGCACCTCGGGGCCGCAGGTTTCCGAGGGCTGGCACGGCGTGCGTTTCCCCAGGCAGGTGGAGCGCACGCGGGAGTACGTCGCTGTCGTGCGCATGGCGCTGGCCCACAAACCGGTCGAGTTCCACGGTGTGACCATAGACCTGCCCCTTCCCGACGGCCCCGGCAAGGTTCTCAAGCTGACCATCAGGCCGGTCCAGGAGCGCATCCCCATCTACCTTGCGGTGCTCGGGCCCAAGAACGTCGCACTCGCCGGCGAGATCGCCGATGGCTGGCTGCCGGTGTACTTCTCGCCGGAGCACGTCGAGCGGCTGCGCGGGCCGCTCGAAGAGGGCGCCGCCAAAGCGGGCCGCTCGCTCGACGACTTCCGGATCTGTCCCACCGTGCACGTAGCGATCGGCGACGACATCGAGAACGCGCGCAACGCGATGCGCCCGGTGCTCGCGCTCTACATCGGCGGCATGGGCTCGCGCGAGCAGAACTTCTACAACCGGCTCGTGTCGGGTTATGGCTTCGAGGCCGCGGCGCGGCAGGTGCAGGAGCTCTATCTCTCCGGCCAGCGGGCAGCGGCGATGGAGGCGCTGCCGGACGAGCTGATCGACATGGTCACCATCGCGGGGCCAGAAGACCACGCACGCGAGCGGATCCGCGCCTATCGCGACGCCGGCGTGGAGACGCTCATCGTCTCGCCGATGGCCGCCGACGCCGAAGAGCGCCAGAAACAGATGCGCCTGGTCGCAGAGCTCGCCTCGGCGTGAGCGACAACTTCAACCAGCCGCCGCCGCTGGTCGACTACAACCTCTTCGACGTCGACGCGCCGCTGCGCGAGGCACTCGAGCGCGAGGGCGGCGCGTGGGCCCAGGACCTGGTGCGCGAGCTCGGCCGGCTGGCCGGCACCGAGGAGGCCATCACGTGGGGCTTCCAGGCCAATGCCAACCCGCCGCAGCTGCGCACCCACGACCGCTTCGGGAATCGCATCGACGAGGTCGAGTTTCATCCTGCGTGGCATCAATTGATGCACGTGGCGATCGGCCACGGCCTGCACGCGCTCCCCTGGCGCGAGCCGCGGGCCGGTGCCCACTCCGCACGCGCCGCCGGCTTCTACGTCTGGTCGCAGGTGGAGGGCGGACACGGCTGCCCGGTCTCGATGACCTACGCGGTTATCCCTGCGCTGCGCAAGCAGCCCGAGCTCGCCGCGCGCTGGGAACCGCTCATCACCTCGCTCGACTACGACCCCGGTCTGCGCCCCCGGGCGAGCAAGCGCGGCGTGCTCTTCGGGATGGCGATGACAGAGCGGCAGGGCGGGTCCGATGTCCGCGCCAACACCACACGCGCAGAGCCCATCGGCGACGGCGAATATGCGCTGACCGGCAGCAAGTGGTTCTGCTCGGCGCCGATGTGCGATGCGTTCCTGGTCCTTGCCCAGGCTCCGGGCGGCCTCTCGTGCTTCCTGCTTCCGCGCGTGCTCGATGACGGCACCCGGAACCAATTCCACATCCAGCGCCTCAAGGACAAGCTCGGCAATCGCTCCAACGCATCAGCGGAGATCGACCTCGACAAGGCGTGGGCGGTGATGGTCGGGGAGGAGGGGAGGGGCGTCCGGACGATCATCGAAATGGTCAACCACACGCGACTGGACTGCGTCATCGGCTCCGCGTCGCTGATGCGGCAGGCGGTCGCGCAGGCCACGCATCACGCCGCGCACCGCAGCGCATTCGGCCGGCTCCTGACCGAACAGCCACTGATGATCAACGTGCTCGCCGACATCGCGATCGAGTCCGAGGCGACCACGATCCTGATGATGCGGCTGGCGGGAGCGTTCGATCGAATTTCCGATCCCGCGGAGTCACACTTCAAACGACTTGCGCTGGCCGTCGCGAAGTACTGGACCTGCAAGCGCGCGATCAGCGTAGTGGCGGAAGCGCTCGAGTGCCACGGCGGCAACGGCTACGTCGAAGAATCGATACTGCCTCGCCTGTATCGCGAGGCGCCGCTGAATTCCATCTGGGAGGGATCCGGCAACGTCAATGCGCTGGACGTCCTGCGTGCGATAGAACGCGAACCGGAATCCGTCGGAGCGTTCCTCGATGAAGTTGAGCAGGCACGCAGTTCCGACAAGCGGCTTGGGCAATCACTCGACGAGTTGAAGCGTGAGCTCCACAACGGCGCGCCCGACGAGGGCCAGGCGCGCAGGTTGGTCGAAAACATGGCCACAGCCCTCGAAGCCTCGCTTCTGCTTCGATATGGCGATCATGCGGTCGCTGATGCGTTCTGCGCATCACGACTCAATTCCGCCGGCGGCCGATCGTTCGGAACTCTGCCCAAACGACTCGATCTCACCTCGATCGTGGAGCGTCACCGGCCCGCGATCTAACCGACGTACGCCATTCTGCTCAGACGTTTACCTTTGGGGATGGTGAAAGCTGAACTTGACGAGATCGATGAGGTCTGGCGGAACTCGCCCGTATATGAGCTCTCGCCGAGCGAACTTATGCTCGTCACCGACTTCGATGGCACCCTCGCCGACATCGTTCCCGATCCGGTGCAATCGGCGGCGCTGCCAGAATCGCTGACCGCAGTCCGACGCCTGACCCAAAAGCTCAAGCAGGTCGTCGTCCTGAGCAGTCGCACGAGCGTTGAGCTCGCTGAGCTCGTTCCTGTCAGCGGTGTGAGATTGATAGCGGACAGCGGCCTCACGCCTCCGGATGCGCACGAGCGACGCGCCCTGGAGCGCTTCAACGCCGAGGCCGCGAAGCTGCTCGGAAACCTTCCTGGCGCCTGGCTCGAGCTCAAGCCCGCGAGCACGACCGTTCACTTCCGCAACTCGACGGCGAGCGGAGAGGAGGTGCTCGCGCTGCTTCGACCTCTCGTCAAGGACACCGGACTTTACGGCGCCCTCGGGCGCAAGGTGATCGAGGTCCACTCCCGCTTCGCGGGCAAGGGCACGGCACTAACGGCGCAGCTGACAGAGATCGAACCCGGTGGGGTCGTGTGCATGGGCGACGACGAGAACGACCGCTCCGCGTTCGAGGTCGTCAGCCGCCTTGACATCCCGCACATGTGCGTCGGCGTCGCCTCGGACGAGGCGCCGAAGGACCTGTTCGATCGGTGTGAGCTGATCGTGGCCGGACCGAGCGAAGCCGCACGCTTCCTGCAACTCCTCGCGGACTGGGCCTCCGCGTAACCCGCGAGTGCATACACCGGCGGGTTTCGCGGCCGTCTGAAACCCGCGAGTGCACGCACTGGCGGGTAATCCCGGAAGAGCCGACTAGCCCTGGACCTTCGCCGTCGTCGCCTCCAGGTCCCTGATGTCCTGCACTTGCCGGCTGATCCACCGCGCGATGTCGTTGGTCCTCACGACCTCACGCGCACCCTCGTTGAGCCGGCGCCGCTCATCGGCCGCCATCGTCAACCCCGCGTGCATCGCGGCAGCGGTCGCCTCCACGTCGAACGGGTTGACCGAAAGCACGTGCGTATGGAGCTCTTCGTGCGCGCCCGCGTTCTCCGACAGCACGATCACGCCGTTGGTCCGGTTGACCAGCGCACCCTCCTTCACGACCAGGTTCAGTCCGTCGTAAACCGGGTTCACCAGCAGCACGTCGAAATTGCGCAGGGCGGCCATAGCCTTCCTCTCGCTCTCCCCGATCTCGAGCCGTATCGGCGTCCAGCTGTCTGACCCGAACTCACTGTTGATCCGCCCCACCGTCTGCCTGATCTGCCGCAGGTACCGGCTGTACACCGCCACGTCCTGCCGCGAGGGCTGCAGGAAAGCCCAGAACTGGACCTGACCGCGCAGTTCCGGATGGTATCGCAGCAGCTTCTCGTAGGAGATGAAGCCGCGCACGATGTTCTTCGACGGGTCAGTGCGGTCGATCCGCACGATGAGGCGTGGCGGTCGCCATTCGCTCAAGTCGCGCTCGATGCGCTTCACGCCTCGCGACGAGGCCAGCCGCATCGTCGCCGGCACGTCGATGGAAATCGGGTAGTGCCGCGCGTAGACGACGCGGCCCCCGAACACCACTGCACGCTCGTGCTCGTCGACCTGCAGCCCTGCGTTCTCCTCGCAGGTCAAGAGAAAATTGCGCACGTCGAGGCTCGACTGGAAACCGACGATGTCGCAGCCCAGCAATCCCTCAACGATCGCGTCACGCATCGTCTTGGGCAGGACCTTCCAGTACTGCGGCGTTGGCCAGGGCACGTGCACGAAGTGCTGAATGATTGCGGACGGCAGGGCCTGCCTGACCAGGCGCGGGACCAAATACAGCTGGTAGTCGTGCACCAGCACCATCGGCCGCCGCGGCAGACCGCGACCCACCTCGACCACTTTCGAAGCAACCTGCCGGTTGACCTCCACGTAACCATCTCGCCATGCCTGATGGATGCGGTCGTCGATGACCGGCTCATTGCCCAGGTCCCACAGGTAGTGCTGAATGAACCAGAGCACAGGGTTTGCGAAAGTCGAGTAGTACATCTCGTACTGCTCGCGTGTCGGGGTCGTGTAGTGCAGATGGGTCTTCGCCTGCAGCAGCGGCACCGACAGCGGTCCGTTGCTGGCGCTCGCCATCGCCCTCTCGGCGTCATTGCGCGCGCAAGCGACCCAGTCGGCGCCCATCGCGTCGGCAAGCGTGAGCAGCCCGGTGATCACGCCGCCGGCGCCGCGCCTGAATCCGCCCTCGGGTCTGGGCTCGTGAGGCGCGCGGTTGCTGACCACGATCGGCGAACAATCGGGCAGCGTGCGCATGACGTAGGCGCGCAGAGACGAAGGGGGACCACCTCGCAGCTGCGAGGTCATGAGCGGCTTCTCGACGTCGGCGATGCTCATGGTTGGCGCGCCTCCGTTGCTCCGGGCCTATGGCGATCTACGATCGCCTCAAGCAAGCACGCTTCGACTCAGCGAAGCGCCGCAAAGATAACGCATCGGCTTCTGCCGCTACTCGCGGATGCCAGCCAGCGCGGAGCGCTCGATCGGCGCCCTCCGAACTCGAATCCCTGTCGCGCGCGCCAGCGCATTCGCCAGAGCCGCGGTGCCGGGAATGGCCGGAGGCTCGCCCACACCCTTGGCTCCCATCGGGCCCACCGCCGAAGGGACCTCGACGATGCGCACGTCCATGAATGGCAGCTGGTCCGCGGTCGGCAGCTCGTAGTCGAGGAAGCTGCCAGTCCGCAGCTGGCCATCGGCGTCGTAGGCCAGCTGCTCGCCCATCGCCCGGCCGAGCGCCTGCGCCGCGCCGCCGTGAATCTGGCCCTCTACCTCGGGCGGATTGATCGCACGGCCCACGTCCTGGATCGCGGCGTAGCCGGTCAGGACGAATTGACCGGTCTCGGCGTCAGCGCGCACGCGAGCGATGTGAACCGTGAACATCGGGGAAGCCGCCCGCAACGCGGAGCGCCCGCTGGCCTGGATCGGCTTGTAGCGGCCCCCGAACTCGGTGCCCAACGCCACCAGCTTGGTGATCTCGACGAACCGGTCTGGGGCGCCGCGCACGTTGACTCGCCCATCGGTGATCTCCAGATCCTCGGGCGCCGCCTCAAGCTCCTCGGTCGCAATCTCGAGCAGCTGCCGCCTCGCTTCCTGCGCCGCCTCCTGCACCGCGCCGCCGACGCTGTAGGTCACCTGGCTCCCGCTCGAGACCGGGCCGTGAGGAGCGCTCGAGGTGTCGCCGACCTCGATGCGAACCCTGTCGGCGTCGATGCCGAAAGCCTCGGCAGCGATCATCGCCAGCCCAGTCGATGAGCCGCTGATGTCCGGCGAGCCGATCAAAACCGAGACTGTGCCGTCGGGCTCCACGCGGCACCCGGCGGCGGCGGGGCTCCGCGCGCCACCCCACGAGCCGAGCGCAACGCCGACGCCTTCATTCGGACCGAGCGGCGCGGTGACCAGCGGGTGCGCGCGCGCCTCCTCGAGGCACTCCACCATCGCGATCCGCGGCCAGGGCGTCCCATCCGACGACGGGTCGCCTTCTCGTGACGCGTTGCGCAGCCGCAGCTCGATGGGGTCCATCTCGAGCTTCAGCGCCAGCTCGTCCATTGCCGACTCCAGCGCGAAGTACGCCTGCGTCGCGCCAGGCGCTCGATACGCCTCGGCGGGCGTCTTGTTGGTCGCCACCTCGTAGCCGGTGATGTCGAGGTTGGGACACTGGTAGGTCCCGGCCAGGAACGTGCCCGTGATCCCCGCGTGCCATCCGTTCGTGGCGCCGTTGTCGTAGTGGTAGCGCGCGCGGATGCCGACCAGCTTGCCGTCGCGTTTGGCGCCGAGCTCGAGATGAAAGCTTGCCGCCGGCGCTGGATGGCCGAGCACGAACTCCTGCGAACGCGTCAGCGCTAGGCGCACCGCACGTCCCGTTCGCCGCGCCAGCAGGACCAGCAGCGGCTCCAGCAGCTTGCCCTTGCCACCGAAACCTCCGCCCACCGGCATCGGCACCACTCGCACCTGGTAAGACGCTGCGTCCAGCAGTTGTGCGATCTCGTCGCGCAGGGCGAACGGCGCCTGGGTGGGCGCCCAGATCGTCACGCCGCCGTCGAACTCCGGGCGGACCATGGAGACGTGGGGCTCCATGAAGGAGTGATGAGCGCCGGCGATGTCGTAGTCCGCTTCGACCACGACGTCGGCGCTTGCAAGGCCGGCCTTCACGTCACCGCGCTTGAACGATGCGACCGCAGTCACATTGTTGGGTTTCACTGTCGGCTCTGACTCGGCGGCCGTCGCCGCGCCGTGCACGGCGGCGTCTGATTGCTCATCGGAGTCGTCCTCGTCGGCGTCCAGCACCCTGGGCGTGCCGTCCTTCATCGCCTCGATGGGATCGACCACGGCAGGGAGCGCATCGAGGTCGACCTCGATTAAAGCCGCCGCGTCTGCCGCGGCGGCCTCGCTGATCGCGACCACGGCCGCCACCGGCTGGCCGGCGAAGTACACCTTGTCCACGGCAAGCGGCAGCTCGGGCCCAGAGATCTCGAGCTCAGGGAGATCCGCGCCGGTGACGACGTCGACCACTCCCGGCGCAGAACGCGCCGCGCCTGTCTCGATGCCGCTTATGGTCGCGCTCGCAAGGTGGCTCAGGACGACCTGCACGTGCAGCAGCCCCACCATGTCCACGTCGGCCGTGAACCGCGTGGCCCCAGCCACTTTCTCGGCGCCCTCGTGGCGCCGCCTACCCCGCCCGATCACCAAGCCTAGAGCTTACCGGGAAAGTGACATGCGGCCAGATGCCCGTCGGCCTTCCTCTCCAGCGGCGGCTCAGCCTCCGAGCAGATCGGGAACTGCGCGATCGGGCATCGGGTGTGGAAGCGGCAGCCGCTGGGCGGGTTGATCGGCGAGGGGATCTCGCCCTTGAGCAGGATCGGCTTGCGCTGCGCCTCTCGCGCCGGGTCGGTGAAGGGGATCGAGCTCAGCAGGACCTTCGTGTACGGATGCAGCGGCGTGTCGTAAACGTCCTTGCTGGTCGCGATCTCGACGATCTTGCCGAGATACATCACCGCAACGCGGTCGCTCACGTGTCTTACCACCGAGAGGTCGTGAGCGATGAACAGGTAGGTGAGATTGAACTCGTGCTGCAGGTCTTCGAGCAGGTTTACGATCTGCGCCTGGATCGAAACGTCGAGGGCGGAGATGGGCTCGTCGCAGACGACCAGGCTGGGCGTGAGCACGAGCGCGCGCGCGATGCCGATCCTCTGCCGCTGGCCGCCCGAGAACTCGTGGGGGTATCGGTTCGCGAAATTCGGGTTGAGCCCGCACACCTTCAGCACGCCCTGCACGCGCTTCTCGCGCTCGCGTTTGTTGTTCACGCCGAAGTTCTGCAGAGGCTCGGCGACGATGTCGCCGATGGTCATCCTGGGGTTGAGCGAGGCATAGGGGTCCTGGAAGATGATTTGCATCCGCTTGCGCACGAGGCGCAGCGTGTTGCCCTTCATCTTGGTCAAGTCGCGGCCTTCGAACATGATCGTGCCTGAGGTCGCGGGATGGAGCTGCATGACCACCCGACCCAGGGTCGACTTCCCGCAGCCGGACTCGCCCACCAGCCCCAGCGTCTCCCCGCGGAAGATCTCGAAGCTCACCCCATCGACAGCCTTGACCACGGCGCGGCCCAGGCCGGCGGTTGGAAAGTGCTTCTTGACGTCGATGGCCTCGACGAGCGGCCCGCTGTCTCGCTCCGCGGTGGCCGTCATCGTCTGGGCCTGGCTCATCTGAGCCGCGCCCGCGCTTCCGCAGTGGTGTTGCGCATCAACACCCAGCATCGTGCGTCCTGGTTGGGGGCCACTCCCTCCAGCGGCGGCTCGTCTCGCGAGCAGCGCTCGACCTTGAACTGGCAGCGAGGGTGGAACTTGCAGCCGGTCGGCATTCGCGACAGGTCGGGCGGAAGGCCCTCGATGCTCACCAGCCGTTCGTGCCTGCGTTCGTCTACTCGCGGCACCGAGCGCAGAAGGGCCCACGTGTAGGGGTGCTCGGGATGGTCGAAGACCTGGCGCGTTGGTCCCGACTCGACCACGCGGCCCGAGTACATGACGATGACCCGCGTGCAGAGGCTGGCGATGACCGCGACGTTGTGGCTGATGAGGATGATCGCCGTCCCGAGCTCGCGGTTGAGCTCTTTCAGCAGCTCCAGGATCTGCGCCTGAACCGTGACGTCGAGCGCGGTCGTCGGTTCGTCCGCGATCAGCAGCGCCGGCTCGTTGGCGAGACCCATCGCGATCATCGCGCGCTGGCGCATACCGCCGCTGAACTGGTGCGGAAAGTCGCGAGCCCGCTGCCCCGGTGACGGGATCCGAACGCGCTCCAGCAGGGGGATTACCCGCGCTTTAGCCTGCTGCGTGTCGAATCGCTTGTGGGCCTGCATCGCCTCCTCGATCTGGAAGCCGACCCGCAGCACCGGGTTGAGCGATGTCATCGGGTCCTGGAAGATCATCGCCACATCGGCACCGCGGTAGTCGAGCAGCTCATCTGAGGTCATGCTGACCACGTCGCGATTCTTGAACAGGATCTGTCCGCCGGAAATCTTGCCGGGCTCGGGCACGAGGTTCAGGATCGAGAGCGCGGTTATCGACTTGCCGCTTCCCGACTCGCCGACGATACCCAGCGTCTCGCCGGGGTTCATGTCGAAGCTGACGCCGTCGACAGCGCGCGCGCTCCCGAACTGCGTCGTGAGGTTGCGGACCTGCAGCAGCGGCCCGGCTATCTGCGCATCCTCGGGTCGATCGCGTCGCGCAGCCCATCCCCCACCCAGTTGAAGGCGAGCACGGTCAGGGACAGCGCGGCGCACGGCGCGAGCACGATGTGCGGAGCCAGCTGCAAGGCCTTGTAGCCCTCGCTCGCCATGCGGCCCCAGCTGGGAGCGGGTGGCGGGACGCCCAGGCCGAGCAGGCTGAGGAAGGCCTCGAAGATGATCGCTGCCGGCACCAGATAGGTGGCCTGGACCACGATCGGGCCCAGCGCATTGGGCAGGATGTGCCGGGTGAGGATCTTGAGGTTGGGGGTGCCGATCGAGCGTGCGGCCTCAACGAACTCGCGCTCGCGAAGGCTCAGCGTCTGTCCGCGCACCAACCGAGCCATGCCGAGCCAGGCCGTGATCGAGATCGCCAGGATGATGTTCCCAACGCCGCGCCCGATCAGCACCACCAGGATGAGCGCGATGAGCAGGTCGGGCACGCCGTAGGAGATGTTGATCAACGTCGAGATGATCACGTCGATCTTGCCCCGGTAGAAGCCTGCGAGCATGCCGAGCGCGATCCCGATCATCGATGCGACCAGGCTTGCGCCAACGCCCACGGTGAGCGCGATGGCGGCGCCGCCCATGACGCGGCTCAGGATGTCGCGGCCGTAGTCGTCGAGGCCCATTGGATGGATCAGCGATGGGGTTTGATAGGTTGGCCCGAGCGCCTGCCTCCAGGTCGGGTATGGGGTCCAGACCAATGAGAGAAGGGCGGTGACCAGGAACACGCCGATGATCACCAGCCCGATCACAGCCATGCGGTTCTGCCTCAGCCGGGCCCACGCGTCCTGCCACAGGGTGACGTGTTCCGGAAGATCGGCGGCTCCGGTCTCGAGAAGCTCTTCGGCCGCCTCGATGGTTGTCGGTACTGTCGCCATCAGTAACGAATCCTGGGGTCTAGCACTGGATAGAGCAAGTCGACGATCAGGTTCGCCAGACCGACCAACGCGGCGTAGAACGTGAAGACTCCGATCACGATGTTGTAGTCGCGGGCGAGGATGCTCGACACGAACTCCTTGCCGAGGCCGGGGATCCCGAAGAGGAACTCGATCACGACAGACCCGGTGATGATGCCCGTGACCAGTGGGCCGAGGATGCTGACGACGGGGATCAGCGCGTTGCGAAGGGCGTGGCGAAGGATGACCACCCGCGCCTTCAAACCCTTCGCCCAGGCCGTGCGCACGTAGTCCTGCCGGATCACCTCCAGCATGCTTGCCCGCGTCAATCGGGCGACGATGGCCGCGTATGGGAGGCCGAGCGCAAGCGCCGGCACAGGGATCTGCTCGGGCTTGCCCCATCCGATGTCCTCATAGATCTGGCCGCCGCTCCACGCATAGAAGCCGGAGACCGTGAGCAGTATCAGAAGGAAAGCCCACACGAAGCTGGGCACGCTGTAGCCGATGACGGCCGAAGTCGATGCCACGTAGTCGACCCATGTGTTCTGCCGGATTGCGGCCAGAACGCCGAGCGTCATGCCGACGCCGACCGTGATCAGCACGGCCGCCAGGCCGAGGGTGATGCTGGTCTGCGACTCCCTGAGGAGCAGAGGCGTGATCTGGGTTCCAAAGTTGACCAGGGACTCGCCAAGGTCGCCATGCGAGAGGCCCTGGAGCCACAGCAGGTACTGCTGGGGCCAGGGGAGGTCGAGGTGATAGTGGTGGAGGAGCGCCGCCTCACTAGCGGGGTTGTTCCGGCGCTCGCTCGCGAGCGCGTTGCCGGGGAGCTGGTGGACGCCGATGAAGACGATCGAGGAAACGACGAGCGCGGTCAGGGTAATGAGTATCAGCCGCTGCGCCGCGTAAACGAGCGTCCCTCGGCTCACGTCTCCCTTCCGATGAAAGATACAGCAGAAGGAGGGGGTTCGCCGAACCGCGAACCCCCTCTTTTGAATACGAACGGGTGACTAGTGCTGGAGAATCCGGATGCCTTCCCAGTTGTAGTCGTAGAGGCCGTTGTAGCCGGCGCCCTTGACGTAGCTCTGGACCAGGTACGGCTGGGTGCCGTAGATCAGGGTCGCCCAGACCACGTCGTCGACGAGCATCTTGTTGGCCTTCTTGTATTCGTCAACTACCTGGTCGATCGGCTTGGTGTTGGCAGCGCTGGTGATGGCGTCCATGGCCGGGTTGCAGTACGCCTCATCGCCGCCGCGCCCGATCGGCGCCTGCGCGCAGCTGAACAGGTTGTCGAACCAGTCCTGGGGGTGGTCGTAGTCGATGCCCCAGCTCTGGCGGTCGATGATCACGATCTTCTTCTTGCGGTCGCGCTGCAGGGTGGGGAAGTCAGAGGGCACGAGCTTGACGTCGACGCCAAGGTTCTGCTTCCACTGCGCCTGCAGGTTCTGCGCGATCTTGTCGTTGAAGGCGTTCGAGTTGTAGCGGTACTCGAGTCCCTTCACCTTGGACCCGGTCGGATCCCACTTCGTGTAGAGGGCCTTGGCCGCGTTGGCGTCGAACTTGGCGTACGGATCGGCGTTGTCGCCGAGGTAGCCCTTGAAGCCCTTAGTGATCGGTCCGCCGGTTGCCACCTGGCAGGTGATCGCGTGAGCGCACGCGATGTCGGCCAGCTGGGCGCGGTCGATCGCCGTCGAAAAGGCGATGCGCCCGTCCTTGCCGGGGTCGTTGGGGTTGACCGTCGACTGGCCGGGGGTCGTCCCTGGCTTTGATGCGAATGGTCCGGAGACGAAGTTGAAGCCGACCCCCGTGGTGCGGGCTCCGTTGTAGATGGTCAGCAGCTTGGACTTAACGGGGTCGTTCTTGTAGCGGAGGACGTCGTCGGGCCCTGGGCCGTTGTTGGCCATACCGACGAGCTCATATCCGCCCGACTCGAACTTCTTGACGCGCGAGATGTCGTCGATGCCGATGTCGACGTGGATCTTCGTCAGCTTTCCGGTGTCGCCGCCCCACCAGTTCTTGACGGGCTCGAAGTCCATTGACTGGCCGGCGGTGCGGGCCGTCATCTTGAACGGGCCGCTGCCGATGTAGGTCGCATAGTTGCCGAACCACTTGTCGTCACCTGCGGCCATGATCACCTTTTGGTCCAGGACCTGGGCAGCGGTGGGCATGGCGAGCTGGGAAAGCCAGTAGCCGGCGGGTGCGTCGAGCACCGCCTTGAGCGTGTAGTCGTCGGGAGCTGACAGGCCGCTCACGGTCGTGGCCTTGCCGTTCGCGACGTCCGGGCCACCCTTGATCGCGTAGAGGTTGCTGGCGTAGGAGCCGTTGAGACGCAGCGTCCGCGTCCAGCTCCAGATCCAGTCCTTGGCGGTGACCTTGTCGCCGTTGGAGAAGACCACGTCGTTCCTCAGGTGGAACGTGTAGGTGAGTCCGTCGGCCGAGACCTCAGGCATGTCCTTGGTGCCGTCCGGCACGATCTTGAGGTTCTTGTCGAACTTGTAGAGGCCGGTGAAGACCTCCTGGAGGAAGGTGATGTCGACTGCCGCGTCGACCTGCGCCGGGTCGAGCTGGCTCAGGTCGTTCGCGAGACCGAACCGAAGCGTCTGGTCTGCGGCAAGGCTTTCAGATTGCCCGCCTCCTCCGCCGCCACAGGCGCCTGCTATGGCGAATGCCACCACCGCTACGGCGGTGATGCGAAGCCGAGAGAATCGCGTCATAAATCCTCCTCACGTAACCACACTGCGGACAAGCGACGAGGTTCGTCCCTTGACTCCACATCCGTCGCCCTCTTCCCGGTACCCCGGGGCGAGAGTGCGCCGACGACGGAAATCCAGCCATCACGCTGACGGCCGCAGCTACTCCAGGCTCAACTTTGGGGTTTTGAGGGTCGGAAGTCAAGCTGGAAGGCCGCTCAGGCGTGCTTGAGGATCCGAGCCTCCGTCCAGTCGAAGTCGTAGAGCGCGTTCCCCCCGGCGCCCTTCACGTAGGGGTGGACGAGGTACCCCTGGACCCCGTACAGCAGGGCGCCGAAGGCGACGTCGTCGAGGAGCAGGTGGCCCGCCGCCTTGTAATCGGCGGCCCCCAGCGCCAGCGGCTTGGCGTCAGCGCCCGCGACCAGGCGGTCGAAGGCGGGGTTCGCGTAGCACGATCCGCCCGAGCTGGCGCCGCTGACGAACAGGTAGTCGAACCAGTCCTGCGGGTGGTCGTAGTCCGCGCTCCAGCTCTGCCGGAACGCTGAGTACGCGCAGCGCCCGTTGCGTCTATCGAAGAAGTTCTTCCGATCCACCTCCACGCAGCCGACAGTCACGCCGAGGTTCTGCTTCCACTGCGCCGCCACGTTGGTGCACACGGCCTTGTTGAACGGATTGGTGTCGTAGGCGTAGCTCAGGCCCTTGGCCTTGGCGCCCGTTGGATCCCACGCCATGTATTCGGCCTTGGCCGCG
>DASXTG010000168.1:0-15162 GCA_036505515.1 Candidatus Dormiibacterota bacterium
CCAGTCACCTCCGCTGCTGATCGGCATCGCAACCCTTGCGTACTCGCGGTTCAAGGGGGCCCCGTTCATCTTCAATGTGAGCGACATCTGGCCACAGTCGGCGGTCGAGCTGGGCATGCTGCGCAACCCTCTTGCGATCCGACTCGCGGAGATGCTCGAGCGCCACCTCTATCGGAGGGCGGCCCGAGTCACCGTGCCGACGCCCGGCATGCTGGAGCGCTTGGCGGCCCGTGGGATCCCACGCGAGAAGCTCTTCCTTCTCACCAATGGCGTCGACACGTCCATCTATCAGCCGCAACTGCCAGACCCGGAGCTTGCGCAAAAGCTCGGTCTCGACGGGCGCAAGGTCTTCCTCTACGCGGGCACCCACGGGTTGTCCCAGGGCCTTGACGTCGTCCTCGAGGCGGCCCGGCTGACCTCAGACCCGACCATCCTCTACGTGCTCGTCGGGGACGGTGCCGAAAAGGATGCGTTGGTGGCGAAGGCCGAGGCGGAGGGCATCGAGAACGTCCGGTTCCTACCCAGCCAGCCGAAGTCTCAGATGCCGGCGCTGTTGAATCTTGCCTATGCGTCGATCATCCCGCTGAGGCGCCTGGACCTCTTCAAGTCCGCTCTGCCCTCAAAGATGTTCGAGTCGATGGCTGTCGGCCGCCCGATCGTGGCCGCTGTCTGGGGTGAGGCCGCGACCATGGTCGAAGCAGCCGGATGTGGATTGGTCGCCGAGCCCGAGAACCCTCGGTCGCTGCATGAAGCGGTCGCGGCCCTGGCCGCGAACCCGGCGCTGGCGCGTCGCATGGGCGAGCGCGGCCGCAAGTACGTGATGCAGCATTTCGACCGCAGAGACATCGCCAACCGCCTGGGCCAACTGCTCGAGGAGACCGCACGGCGGAGTCGCGAACAGCAGGCGCCCTAGGTGCCTGTACCAGCCATTTACGTTGCATCTGGCGGCTGATTTCCGGCGAGCGTCCTTCGGACGCTGACGCCTGTGTTGCAGGACCCGGCGATCGTCCTCAGGCATCTATCGATGCCATCCTCCTCTCGCCACCCGCGCCTTGGCGTCGCCGGTCTCAACCGCCATCTGCTAACGAAACGGCCGTTACAGTCCCCTAGGTGCCGGCTTCGAGCCGCGCCTGCATCTCGGATGAAAACTCGTAGACGCGACCGCAGTTCGGGCAGGCCAGCTCAGGACGAGACGCCGCATCTGGACTGCGGACCAGTGCATGGCCGCAGTCGCACGCGAATCCTCGCAGCCGGGCCGGGTTGCCGGCGACAATCCCGCGCTCTGGAACGTCTCGAGTGACGACGGCCCCCGACCCGACCAGGGCCATGCGACCGATCCGCACACCCGGCAGGATCACCGCGCCCCCACCCACGGCGGCGCCGTACTCGATGACTCCCTCGCTCGCAATCCAGTCAGCCTCTCCTTGCGGTGAGCCGTCCGGGTTGATGGCGCGTGGATGCTTGTCGTTGAGCAGCAGTGCCCCGGGGCCCAGGAACACGCCGGCTTCGAGATTGAATCCACGAAAGACCATCACCCCGTTCTGCAGCTTGCAGTAGTCACCGATGTGGACGTCCTTGTCCACGTAGACATCCTTCCCGAGCACGCACTGCCTGCCGATAACCGCGCCCTCGCGGACGTGCGCCTGGTGCCAGATGCGCGTTCCGTCACCGATGGTCGCGTTTTCCGACACATCGGCGGACGAGTGAATGTAAACATCGACGGTCGCCAAGGCGTTTGTATCTTGTCACGGCCTCCAGGCGGCGGTTTGACTGGCCAGTTCGGCGCCGGTAACATCGGTCAGTTGAAGGACCAAGCATGAGTGTCGTCAAAGCCGACAGGTCCGACGATGCTGTGCCCGCCGCGGCCGCCGCGCCGATCGCTGCTGAACGCGCGCGATTCGCGCTGAGCATCAGGGAGCGGAGAGGCTTGCTTGCAGCGGCCGACTTCGTCGTCGGCGCCTTCGCCTGCGTCCTCGCCTTCATCCTGCATCCCGGCCACCTGCACTCCCTGCCCATCGTCGAGGTCCTCCTCTATGGCGGCATCTGGGTGGTCGCGCTCCTGGTCGCAGACGGTTACGCATTCCAGATTCCGTCGAGCCGGGCCCAGAGCGCCATCGCAGTGGTCAAGGCGCTGCCTGTGGCCCTACTGCTCGCCGTGCTCGCGTTCTTCGTAAGGCCCTACGTGTTGAACCGCACGATCATCGTGCTTGCCCTTGCAATCGGAGCGGCATTGCTGATCCTGGTGCGGATCACCGTCGCGCGGCTGCTGCTGCACGAGACGCTTGCGATCCGCGCTGTCCTGCTTTCTGATGCGGAGCCAAGCGCCGAGATCGTTTCGACTCTCCAGGCTGCGAGATTTGAGATGCGGATAGTCGACACGCTCATCGCGTCCGTCGACCAGCCGGATGGCCAGGCGAAGGTCCTTGCTGATATCAGCGAGCGTCTCAAACGATCACGGGTCAACGAGCTGATCGTGACCAACAACGAGCTCCGCCTGCTGCCCGGCCTTGCCGAGGAGTGCCTGACCCAGGGGGTGAGGGTCGTCTCCGGCAGTGACCTGGTCGAAAGGTATATGGGCCGCGTGCCCATCGACTCAGTCGACGTTCACTGGTATCTCGGACTGCCGGACAACGACCTGCTCGAGCGGCCATACGCGCTGGTTCGCCGGGTCGCCGACCTGCTCCTTTCCTTCTCGCTCAGCGTGCCGTTTCTCGTCCTGCTGCCTGTCCTCGCGCTGCTCATCAAGCTCGAGTCGCGCGGGCCCGTTCTCCACGTCCAGCGACGCGTTGGAGAGCACGGCCACCAGTTCGACCTCCTCAAGCTGCGCACGATGACCGACGATGCTGAGTCCGCCGGCCCGCGCTACGCGGAGCCCGCGGATCCTCGCGTCACACGGATCGGTCGATTCCTGCGCACCACGAGGCTCGACGAGTTTCCGCAGCTGCTCAACATCATCCGCGGCGAGATGAGCTTCATCGGCCCGCGCCCTGAGCGTCCGGAGTTCATCGCGGACCTCGAACGCCGGATCCCCCACTTCCGATCGCGGCTCCTTGTCAAGCCTGGGCTCACGGGGTGGGCGCAGGTCAGAGGCGGCTACGCAAGCACGGTTCCCGACATCACTCGCAAGCTGGAGTACGACCTCTTTTACATAAAGAACCAATCGATGCGATTGGACATGCAGATTCTCGCCAGCAGCTTCGTCACCATCCTCCGACGAAAGGGCCGTTAAGCCACAACGCTCGGCCCCGTTACATATGCGACCTCGGCGCTCGATAGAATCGTTTCGTGCCGCCAGACTCAGGCACGACTGTGCAGACGGCCGAGCCCCCTGGCAGTGAGTCCCTGACCGCTCCCCAAGCGCGCGTCGACTGGACAAGAGCAACCGTGTGGGGCCTCTATCTAGTCACCGCGGCGATGCCGCTCTACGTGCTTCGTTGGCACGTCGGGCCGCTGCCGACCACCCTCCTCGAGACGTTGATCCTGGCCACCGGCGCCACGTACGTGGCAAGCCTGCGGCAGAGGCGGCGCCTCTGGTTGAGGCGCACGCCGCTCGACGTGCCGATCGCGCTCCTGCTGGCGGCCGGCGTGATCTCCATCTTCGTCGCCTTCAACCCGATCGCCGCGGCCGGCGTCTACCGCGCCTACTTCCTGGAGGCCGTCGCGGTCTTCTACATCGCGGTCGACGTGCTCGAGCAGCCGCGCGACGTGCGCGGGTTGATGCTCGCTGCCGGCGCGGGATCAGCGCTTTTTGCGTTGGGCCAGCTGGTCACGTTCGCGGTCGCTGCCGCCAACCACAACGTCCAGCTGGGTGCGCCGCCGACGTTCGTCTACACGAGCTCGAACTCGGTGGCGCTGTTCCTCGAGCCCCCCGTCGTCTTTGCGACGGCATTTCTCCTGTATCCATCGCAGCCCCGTGAAAGGTGGTACGCACTGGCCTGCCTCGCGCTGCTCGTGCCGGGCGTCGCGGTCACCCTGTCGAGGGGGATGTACGCCGCCTTCATCGTGCTTGCCATCGTGGCCGTGCTCGCAATTGGCGATGCTCGCGGAAAGCTCGTGGTCACCGCGATCGCCTCTGCCGCCATCGTGATCCTGCTTCTCGTCCCCATCGTCCAGCAGCGCCTTGCTCTTTCCGGGCTCAGCCTGCTGCAGCGCCTTGTGATATTCGACCAGGCCTGGACCGTGATCATGCAGAACCCCGTGTTCGGGCCGGGGCTGGCCAGCTACGCGGCCGCGACTGCGCCACTTAGATCACCAAACCAGTGGCCGTCGATCTATCCACACAATCTCTGGCTTGCCTTCTGGAGCGAGACCGGACTTCTCGGGCTGCTTTCGTTCGCGACCATCTACGGCATGCTGCTGGTCCGCGGATGGCGTGCGCTGGCGAGCGCGACCGGACTGGCTCGGACCGTTCTTTACGGTGCGGTCGGGACGCTGATCGTCTACTTCGTCCACGGGATGGTTGACACCCCGTATTGGAAAAACGACCTCGCCGTGGAGTTCTGGCTCGTCGCCGCCATGGTCATCGTGGCGGTGGACCGATTCCGCACGTTTGGCGCCCAAAGCGCCTAATCGAAGCAGGAATTCCGCACGTTTGGCGCCAAAAGCGCGAAATGCGGCCGGGGCTTACCGCCCGAGCTCCCTCAGCAGGCGAGCCGCCACAACGTCCCAGTCGTAGTCCTCGGCGGTGCGGCCTGCCTCCTGGCCAAGATGGCGACGCAGGTCGGCGTCCCGCAGCAGCCGGAGGCAGCAGGCCGCCATCTCGGCGGGCGTGCGCGCGAGCAGGCCGTTGACCTCGTGATCGATCAGCTGCCGGTACACCGGCGAGTCGAGGGCGACGACGGGCACGCGTGCCGCCATCGCCTCGAGGGCCGCCATCGACAGCCCGCTGCCGCGGCTCAGGGCCAGGAAGATGTCTGTATGCCTGAGGACGCCAGGCACGTCCGCGGTCTCTCCGAGGATTAGGACCACGTCGTCGACCCGGTGGACGCGAGCCAGGCGCCGATAGCGTGATTCGTCGCCCTTGCCCACCAGGACGAGAACAAAGCCGGCCCCCAACTTCTTGAGCTCCGCGGCGCAGGCGATCGCATCGCCGGTGCCCTTGATCGGCCGCAGCGTGCCAATTGCCGAGATCACCGGCCGGCCCCGCGCAGCCTCGAGCAGCCGAGCACCAAGGCCGTTTTCGGCGGGGCGTGCCCTGAAGCGCTCAAGGTCCACGCCGTTGGGGACCACTGCCGATTCGATGCCATCGCTGCGCAGCCGCTGCTGCGTGTCGGATCCGTTGGCCAGCACCCGAACCGACCGCCTCAGGATTCGACGCTCGATCGCCCGAAGCGGCCGTTCGAGGGCCCAGCGTGGGCGCGCCATCTCGGCCGGCACATCACCCCTGACCGAAACAAAGAACGGCCTGCCCGCGATGCGCGCCGCCAGCCCTTCAGGGATCGAGTTCATGCAGACGAGAACCACGGGCTTCTCACGAGCCAGGCGACGCGCCGCGATCAGCGGGTAGATGACCAGGGCGTCGACGAGGGCTGCAAGACCGAAGGTGAGCCTGTTCACCCAGAAAAACGCGCGATCCAGGTAGCGAATTGACGGCAGTGAAACCACGCGCACGCCGTCGACCGGCGGATAGAAGCGAGCCCGGTTGCTCGCATACGAGACGACCGTGACCGACCGCCGGTGCCGGGCAAGCTCGCCGCTGAGGTTGTAAAGCCAGTTTTCGCGCCCACCCGAATAGCGCGGATACGGCGAATAGATCAGGAACGTGATCGGCGCCGCCCTCAACTCGTCAGACAAGCTGGCGGTAGGCCTGTTCCATGCGGTCCATGTTCCGGTCCCAGGTGGCTTCCCGCGCGATGACCTCTCGATTGCGCTCGGCCGCCACCTCCCTGCGCTCGGCGTCCAGGAGCGCGTCAGCGAGCGCCGTGGCGAGTGCGGGCGCATCGCGCAATGGCACGACGGCGCCGCCTTCTCGATCAATCCATTCGCGATTGCTCGGAATGTCCGACACGACCGGAAAACTTCCCGCTGCCATCGCCTGCAGCAGCGTCACCGATGATCCGTCCGTGTCGGGGATGGATACGTAAACGGCCGCATGTCCAAGGCGGTCGGCAAGCTCGAGCTCATCGGCGGCACGGCCGATGAACTGAACGCTGGAGCCGACACCAAGTCGCGACGCGAGCGCTCGAAGATCCGGTTCGAGGCGGCCCGAGTTGCCGATCAGCAAGCGAGCTTCGGGAACTCGGCGCACAACCTCCGGCATCGCGCTGATGATGACGTCGACGTTGAAAATCGTCCGATCGAGGGACCGATGGCTGATGATCACCGGCGCCCGGGCCGACGGCGCAGGGTTCCCCTTGGTGGCGTCGAGAAAGGCCGAATCGACGCCCATGACGACCTTGACGAGCTGGGCTGCGCGCGCGCCCAGCCTGGTGCAGGCCTCGGCGAGGGCGTCGGCGTTGTACGTGATGAGAGCGGATCGGCCGATCACCCACCGCACGATCTGTTTGGTGACCGGCGACCCGCGCGGATCTCGAAGGACGTCGGAGCCCCATGCCGAGGTCACCAAAGGCCGGAAGCCGCCCGTGGCCGCGATGAATGCGTAATCGGATAGGTAGTGCCCATGCACGATGTCGGGCCGGGAAGCGCGGAGCTGCTTGCGGAAGCCGGCGATGCTGAAGCGCGCAGCGGTGACCATTCGCATGGTCCCTGGAAGCATTTCGACGAGCCGCGAACGTAGTCGCGTGGCAACGTGCGGTGTGCCCGATCCACCACCGCTCCGAGGTCGCAGGTAGCGGAGCTGGAGATTCTCAGACGCATCCAGGCTTGATTGGTAGAAGGTCAGCAGCGTGACGTCGAACCCCCTCTGTGCAAAGTGGTGCGCCCACCTGCTGACGTGCACAGAGTCAGGATTACCGATGATGGAGAGCCGGATCGAGCGCACGAACGAATTATCAGCGTCTCCCTTGAGCGTCCCGCGACGGGGAGCCTGCGG
Source organism: Candidatus Dormiibacterota bacterium (assembly GCA_036505515.1). Classification (GTDB taxonomy): domain Bacteria; phylum Chloroflexota; class Dormibacteria; order Dormibacterales; family Dormibacteraceae; genus DASXTG01. The sequence continues at coordinate 6,992 of DASXTG010000168.1, forward strand.
CACGCCCAGCGCATGATCGTTCGCAGAGGCGCGCTCACGTTCGCGCTTCAGGTCTGCCAGCTCGTGGCACTGGTCGGGGTCAACGTGATCGTGACCCGGGCCACTGGACCGACTGGCAAAGGCATCTTCACCCTGATGGCGCTGCTCGTGACCATGGGCACGGCGGTTACCGCGCTTGGGATCAGCTGGGCCGCGATCTATTTCATCGGCCGCCGAGCCTTCCCGCTGGAGGACGTCACGGCAACGGTCCTCACGAGCAGTCTCGCATCGGCAGCGGTCACCATCGCCGGTCTTGGGGCCGGCTACCTGTTGTTCCGAGATTCCTACTTCGCGGCGGTGAGCGGAGCGCAGATCCTCGTGACGCTTGCCATCGTGCCCGCGGTCCAGGTCACGACCACGCTCGCCTCGATCATCCTGGGCACCAACCGTCCCATCCAGTTCGCAGGCGTGACCGTCGTCCAGTGGGTGACGACGCTTGCCGCTCAAGGGGCGCTCTGGCTGGCCGGGCACCTCGATCCGACCACGGCTCTGGTCGCGTGGTTTGCCGGTGCGGTCGCATCCGCCGCTGTTGCCGTTGGTTTCGTCAGCCGCGACGTGCGTCTGCGCCTCGGCCTCGATCGCCGGATACTGCGCCAGCTTCTCGGTTTCGGGCTCAAGGGTTATGCAGGCAACCTGCTGATGTTCTTCAACTACCGCCTGGATTCACTCATCGTGAACGGGCTCGCGGGAGTGGCCAGCGTTGGAATCTATTCGATCGCGGTCGCTGTGGCCGAGGTGATCTGGTACGTGGCCGGGGCTTTCGGCACCGTGATGTTTCCGCACATCGCCTCTCTCGATCGCAAAGAGGCGAACCGCCTGACACCTGTCGTGAGCCGGAATGTCTGGTTCGTGACGCTGGTCGGGGTGATCGGCATGGCGGTCATCGGCCGCTGGCTGATCGAATTCGTCTTCGGGACGGTGATGCTCCCGGCGGTCACGCCGCTCCTGCTCCTGCTTCCCGGCATCTTTGCGTTGAGCGGAACCAAGATCCTGTCGAGCTATCTCAGCGGCATCGGCCGCCCGATTTACGCGACCTGGATCGCCGGCGCCACGCTGGTCCTGACCGTGGCGCTCGATCTAGCACTCATTCCTCGATTCGGGATCTCAGGCGCGGCCGCGGCATCGAGCATCGTCTACACGATCAGCGCGGCAGCCACGCTGATTGTCTTTCGCAAGGAGTCCGGCGCCGGCATCGCTGAGACGGTTGTGATTCAGCCGCAGGACTTTTCCTACTACGCTCGAGGGGCTCGCACGTTGGCCGGAGCTCTTGCGGGGGCTATGAAGCAGGGAGGCTAGGGGTTCACTAGGATACCCACGTGCAGGGCGGTTGCAGCGTGGGCGTGGTCGTGCCCGCCTACAACGAAGAGCGCCAGATCGACAAGGTCCTGGAGACGATGCCCGACTTCGTCGACCAGATCATCGTGGTGGACGATCGCAGCACCGACGGCACGCTCGCCCGCTGCGGTGAATGGCAGAAGCGCCTGGGTCGGCGGATGACAGTTCTCGAGCAGCCCAAGCGGCAGGGAGTCGGCGCCGCCATCACCAAGGGCTACCGCCGCTCCATCGAGCTCGGCCTCGACGTGGTCGCGGTGATGGCGGGCGACGGCCAGATGGATCCCAACGATCTCGCGGTCATCATCGAGCCCGTCGTCAGCGGCAAGGCCGACTACAGCAAGGGCAATCGCCTGTTCACCGGCGAGGCCTGGCGCAAGACGCCGATGGTGAGGTACCTGGGAAACGCGTTCCTGTCCATGCTGACCAAAATCGCCTCCGGCTACTGGCATGTCGCCGACTCGCAATCCGGGTACACCGCGATCTCGCGGACGGCGCTGGTCGCCCTCGACCTCGATCGTCTCTACCCCAGCTATGGATACCCCAACGACCTCCTGATCCGGCTCAACGTGAACAACTTCCGGGTCGCCGACGTGCCGGTCCATCCGCGCTACGGGATCGGGGAGCGGTCATCCATGAACGTCCTGATGGTGATCCCGACGGTCACTTTCCTACTGTGGCGAGGCTTCATGTATCGCCTGTTCGTGAAGTACGTGGTCAAGGACTTCCATCCACTCGTCTTTTTCTATTTCTTTGGGATCGTCTTTCTGATCGTAGGCACGCTCCTCGGCCTGCTCGAATCGGCGGAGAAGATATTCAGAGGAGAGATCGCCATCGCGACCATTGTGCTGGTGGCGCTGCTGATGATCGGCGGCCTGCAGTTCCTGCTCTTCGCGATGTGGTTCGACATGGAGTACAACAAGACGCTCAAGTGACGAGGGCATGAATGTCTGCATCGTCACGAGCTCATACCCTGCGAACCCAAACGACGTAGCCGCCCCCTTTGCGGCGGATTTTGCGCGAGCCATTCAGCGGCGCGGCCATCGAGTCGTGGTGATCGCCCCCGAACGGCCGGGTGCAGGCGGGTACGCCGATGGCGTTCCGGTGTTGTGGATCCCGCGACGCCAAACCGGCAAGCCACTGGTCCAAACAAGGTTGACGTCCCCTGCCGACCTGTGGATGACGCTCAAGCTCTTGAGGAACGGCGAGCGATTGTTGCTCCGCACGGTGCGCGAGCAGTCAATCGACGTCTGCATTGCGCTGTGGGCGCTGCCCGCCGGCTACCTGGCCTGGCGGGTCCGCCGTCGCACCGCAGTCCCGTATGCGGTCTGGGCGTTGGGATCCGACATCAATACCTACGCGCGCTATCCCGTGCTGCGCTCGCTCATCAAGCGGATCCTGAAGGACGCCGGCTGGCGCTTCGCCAACAGCGAGATGCTCGCCGATCGGGTCAGGGCGCTGGCCGGCGCCGGCTGTCAGTTCCTGCCGGCGACGCGAACCCTTCCCGCATCGACTCAGGACCTTGATCTGACCGGCCGCATACGGTTCCTGTTCGTCGGCCGGCTGGAGCGCGTCAAAGGAGTTGATGTCCTTGTCGAGGCCATGGCGCGCCTCCGCTCGGAACCGGGAGTTCACCTCTATGTCGTCGGTGGCGGTTCCCTCGAGGCCCAGATCGCCCGGCAGATCGCCTCCGCCGGCCTCGACGACCGCATCACCATGGTGCCGCCGGCACCCACCGCTCTGGTCGCGGCTTATCTCGGCGCGTGCCACTGCCTGGTCATCCCCTCCCGCAGTGAAAGTCTTCCTGTCGTCGTGCCTGAAGCCGTCCAGGCCGGGACGCCCGTGCTCGTCACCGACACGGGCGACATGGGCCGGCTCGCCCGCGAGTACGGATTGATGTCGCCAGTGCCTCCGGGCGATCCGGTCGCGCTGGCAGACGCGATGCAGGCCTTCGTCGCCGATCCCGAGGCCATGCGCCGCCGCTTTGACGACGCTCGTCCCCGGCTCCTCGAACTTTTCGATCTCGATGCCGGCGCTGACCGGATCCTGGCCGCCTTCGCCACCTCATGACCTTTGCCTGGATCGCAGTCTGGAGCGCGGCGCTGCTCCTCTGGCCGGGCCTTGTCATCTGGCGGCTGGCCGGCCCTCGAGACATGCCGTGGCCGCTGCAGATCGCACCAGCCTTTGCGCTCTCGTTGGCGGTCGTCTCGCTGTTGGGCTGGTCGGGCCACCTGCTCGGGATTGGATTCGCGGGTGTCCGCGCATCTTCGCTCGCCGTCCTGGTGGTGGCGACCGTGCTGTCGCCGATCGCATTCTGGCGAAGGGTCACCCCAGAGGGGATCAAGCCGGGCTGGACGCTGTGGGCTGGGGTGGCAATCGCGGTGGCAGCAGGGGTGTCGGCCTTGTACTCGGGCACGTGGCTGAGCCTGACCGCAGACACCTTCTATCACCTGGCCGCGATCAGGTCGGTCCTCGAGCACGGCACAGCCCTGCCACAGGAGGTGTTCTTCTCGTCGCCCGTGCCCGCTCCCGACCCCAGCAGCGGCTCCTGGCACCTGGCGCTCGCGCTCATCTCCAACCTGGCCGGTGCCGACCCCGTGATGGTCTGGCGGGCGATGACAGTGGCGATGGCGCCGGTGACCGTGCTCGCGTTCTTCATGCTCGCGCTCTCGATTTCGCGAAGCGGCATCGCGGCCGTGATCTCGACCGCTCTCTACGTGGTGCTTGCGCTGAGCCTCGATTTCCGCTCGGCTGCGAATCCCAATCGCTTTGGGCTCTTGCTCGTGTGGCTGGCGCTGGCCTTAGCGGTCCGCTATGTGGGCAACGTCTCTCGGCGTGAGCTCGCGATCGCCGCACCCATCGCGTTTGGGGCCAGCGCGGTTCACCCCGGGCTCGGCCCGTTCCTTCTTGCGGCGCTGGCCTGCGGGGTCGTCGCCGCTCTGCTGGTTCGTGCTCAATCGCTGATGAGGGTTGCTGAGGCCGCTGTCGTCGTGGGCGCGGCCGCGCTGCCCCTGCTGATCGTCGATCTGTCGACGCTGGCCGCGCCGGCTCCATACGCGGCCATGGCTCTCACGTCGCCGCTGCCCCTGCACACCTTCGATCGGCCCTGGACATGGGTCTGGCCAGGCTTCTGGTTTCACGACGCCGGAGTGGTGCTGGGCAGCGCGTTCGCTATCAGTCTCGTGCGCCACTGGCGGGCGGGCGACGTTGGAGCGGGTCTCCTCGTCACGGCGCTGATCGTCGCGCCTGTCGCCGCCCTCACGCCCATATTCGCGACCACCTACTCCGGCCAGTACCTGCTGGCGAGGGTCGCCAACTTGCTGGAGCCCCTGGCCTGGGTATCGTGGGGATGGGGCCTGATGCTGGCGATCGGCGCCCTACGAAGCCGGGTCATGGTGCCCGCAGCCGTCCTGCTCGTCATTTCCGTTGTTGCCGCCTTGCCCGCCGCCTACTCGGGGCCCTGGGCGCGCTTCGCCCTCCCGGCCGGCCAGCTCAGGAGCTTCGCCACCAGCCGCTCCACGGACCTGACAGTGGCCTGGCGCGACCGGCTCGCGGCCATCGCCAAGCTCCCCGAAAGATCCGTTCTGCTTGCGGAGCCCGCCGCTGCTTACGAGCTGGCGGGCCTCACCGGCAGGCAGGTGGTGGCGGTTCCCTTCTCGCATACGCCGCACCAGGTTGAGGTGCGTGACGGGCCCCGCCGGCGCGCGGACGCCCTGGACGCGGTGCAGGGACGGCTCGACCCTGCCGGCCTCGCCGGCGTCCTCGAGCACTACGGGGTGACCGAGGTGATCGTCGACATGGAACGCACCGAACCCGGCGCATGGGCGCAGCTCGCGGAGGCCGAGATCCTCACCCCGATCGCTTCCGGAGACCGATGGCGGCTCTACCACTACGAGCCAGAGAGGCTTGATGGTTTCCTGGACCTGCCCACTCGGGAGGCGCCTGGCCCCGACTTGCAGCGCAGCGGAGCCGGCCCTGAGATCGCAGTTGCGGGACGAGGGGTCTTCGCTCGCCTCGAGTGGAACCAGCGCAACCCGAGCCAGGCTCGGCTCGAGGCGAAGGGCATCGATTCGAGAGGCCGCTTCGGCCGGCAGGTGATGGTCGGCGCTGAGCCCACCGAAACCCTGGCGTTGCCCATCCCGCTGGACGCGCCTGTCAACCAGTACGCGCTCAACCTCGTGCTGGGTGACGGCCGCACGCTGCCGCTGGGCGAGTTCGAGGTCGGCCGCCTGTTCCAGGCCGAAGACCTGGGTGGGGTCGTCCCAGGTGGCTCGGCAAACTGGTCGACAGTCGACGGGCCGGCATACCAGGGCGGCCTGGCGGCAGTCGCCGTCAACTCGCGAGCCACCGCTCACCAGCCCACACCGCCGATCGCTCCAGGCAACTACTGCGTCGGCGTCCGCGCTTACGACGACGGGAGCAGCCAGCCCAACGTGATCGAGGCCTCGCTCGGCGGAGCCGGCGCTCGGCTGGCCTGGTCGGGGTCGGTCGCTGGGATGCGTGTGGTCCGCGCGCCGCTGACGGTCGACGGCAAATCGGGGCAGATGGTGATGCGGGTTGTCCAGCGGGGCCAGGCCGCCGTGATCGTCGACTCGCTAGAGATCTATCCGGCGGTCGTGGGAGATTGCGGCTCCGACTGAGATCTCTGTGCGACCATCCGGCCGGTGAGACGGATCGCCATCGTCAACGATGTCGCCGGCGTGGCCCGGCTGGAGGTGGCGGGCCTGCGCGAGGCCGGCTTGAAAGTCGACTTCTACGAGCTGCCGCGGCCAGGGGCGCGCTGGCCGCAGTGGGCCAAGGTGCTGGTCGCGCCGCTGCGGCTTGCGCTCGCCGTCCCGGTCATCCTGCGATTGCGGCGCGGAGGCTACGACCTGGTGCATGTCCATTTCGTGTCCCAAGGTTTCGCCGGCGCCGCCTCTGGACGGCCCTATTTCCTGCATGCTCATGGCTCGGACGTGCACCTGAACCTGGCCAATCCGCTGCTGCGTGCTTGGAGCAGGCTCTGGATGAGGCGGGCCCGGGGGATCTTTTATGTCACGCCCAACCTGGCCCGATTCCTGGCCGATTACGGGAGCAAGGCCAGGCTGCTGCCGAATCCGGTCGACACGGCTCGGTATGCGTCGGTCAAAGCCCCCGAACGCCTGGGCGATGTCCTTGTGTTCGTGCGCCTGGCCCCGATAAAGGGCGCCGACACCATCTTCGCCGTGGCCGATCAGCTCACGCGATTGGTATCACTGGCGGCGATCTCATGGGGGCCGCTGGCAGTGGCCTACAGGCATCACTACGGCGACAGGGTCGCGTTTCTCAAAGCCGTTTCCCACGACAAGGTCCGCGACCTGCTGGCAAAGTTCGATGCGGTCATCGGCCAGATGGGGCAGGGCGTCCCCGGGCTGTCGGAGCTCGAGGCAATGGCGGCCGGTCGCGTGGTGCTGATGCGACTCGACACGGCATTGTTCCCCGATGACGCGCCGCCTGTCGTGAACGTGTCGAATGGTTCCGACATCGTCACCTCAATCGAGCAGCTGCAGGGAGATCCCGCCGCGATCACCAGGCTGTCGCACGCCGGTCGCGAATGGGTTCAGCGTCATCACGGCCTCGACGCACACGTGCGAGCGCTTGTGGCGGCGTACCGCGACGAGCTGGTCGGCGCCGAGACGGAGCGCCGCTAGCCCGGAGGACGCTCCCGTTATGCTGCTGGAGTTGCCATCCCCGGAGTCGAGCCCCGTTGTTTCGAGCGTCGCAGTCGTCGGACTTGGCAAGATCGGCCTGCCTCTGGCGGCCCAGTTCGCCCGCAAGGGAATGCGCGTCATCGGCTGTGATGTTCTGCCCGAGGTCGTCGCAGCCGTCAACGGCGGACGATCGCATATAAGAGAGGAACCGGATCTCGACGAAGCGGTGGCGTCGGCGGTCGCATCCGGGAAGCTGAGCGGGACGGTGGACACCGCTGCGGCAGTCGCCGAGGCGGACGTCGCCGTGATCATCGTGCCCCTGATGGTGGATCGCAACGGCACCATCGATTTCGGCAGCCTTGACGCGGCAACGCGTGCAGTGGGCGGAGGGCTGCATCGTGGCAGCCTTGTCATCTACGAAACGACGGTTCCCGTCGGCACGACGCGCGGGCGCCTCGGCCCGCTGCTTGAATCAAGCTCAGCGCTGGTCGCCGGCACCGACTTCCACCTGGCATTCAGCCCCGAGCGACTTTACGCGGGCCGCATCTTCGAGGACCTACGGCGGTATCCAAAGATCGTCGGAGGGGTGGACGCTGCGAGCACGGACCGTGCAGTGGAGTTTTACCGGAGCGTGCTCGACGCCGAGGTGTGGCCCGTCGCGAACGCAGAAACAGCAGAGTTCGCGAAGCTCGCGGAGACGACTTATCGCGACGTCAACATCGCCCTGGCGAACCAGCTCGCTCTGTTTGGCGCCGCGCGAGGCGTCAACGCCAAAGAAGCGTTCACGGCCGCAAACTCCCAGCCGTTCTCCCACATACACCGGCCGAGCATCGGGGTCGGTGGGCACTGCATCCCGGTCTACCCACACTTCCTGCTCGCGGACTCGGCAGACGGTGACATGAGCCTGGTGAGGATCGGCAGGGAGACCAACGATCGAATGGCGGCCGTGTGCGTGGAGCGCCTGGCCGCCGCGCTTGGAGGGCTCGAGAACAAGCGAGTGCTGGTGCTGGGAGTCAGCTATCGCGAGGATGTGAAGGAGATGGCCTTTTCGACCGCCATCCCGATCGTCGAGCTCCTCCACTCTCGCGGAGCCCGGGTTCTCGTTCACGATCCCTTATACGAGGCCGCCGA
>DASXTG010000169.1:0-4306 GCA_036505515.1 Candidatus Dormiibacterota bacterium
GCTTATGCGCCGACCTTGCTCGAGGCGGAGCAAGAGGCGCTCAAGATCTTGCGAGGCTTCGGGCACCTTGGCGCTTGAGCGCGCTCTAGCCACCGAAGGTTTCATCAGCTCCTCCGACGGCACGAGCCTCGCCGTTCGCGCGTGGCGGGACTCCAAAGCAACCATCACGTTCGCCGTGGTCCACGGATTGGGCGAGTACAGCGCGCGCTACGAGCGATTCGCCAAGGGCATGGCGAAGTTTCAGATGGCGACCTACGCCGTCGACTTACGCGGCCACGGCAAGAGTGCTGGCAAGCGAGGGCATGTCGAATCGTGGCGACAGTGGGTCGACGACACCGCCGCCTTCGTCGGCCACGTCGAGAGCCAGGTGTCTGGCGAGGTGATTCCACTCGGCCACTCGTTCGGCGGTGTGGTCTTGCTCAGCGCCGTCCGCTCCGGCAAGCTGATGCGTACCCGGCGCTTCGTGCTCTCTAGCCCGGCCCTCAAGCTCAGGGCCTCCGTGTCCAGGTGGAAGACAACCGCGGCCGGGGTCGCCTCGAAGATCGTTCCCGGGCTGGCCATGGACAACGAGGTTGATCCAGGCACCGTGTCCCGAATCTCCGAAGTCGTGGATGCCTATCGCAACGACCCTCTGGTTCACCGCAAGATCTCCGCCCGCCTCTACTCTGAGTGGAGGCAGGCCGCGTCCGACAATCTGGCACACGCTGGCGAGATCGGGATCCCGTTCCTCATCCTTGCGGGAACCGACGACCGGCTGATCGATCCGGCCGGCAGCGAGGCCTTGCACAGGAAATCCCTCACCAAGAGCGAGCTGGCTCTCCTGCCTGGCCGCTACCACGAGCCCTTCAACGACCTCGACAGCGACGAGGTTTTCACGACAATTGCGGAGTGGGCACGCAAGTGATCGCTGGAGTCTGGCTCGCGACGTCCCTGAACCTCGACCCGGGGTCCTGGCTGGCCTGGATCATCGTGGGCCTGATTGCGGGGGCCATCGCGGCCAGGGTCGTGGCCGGCCGCGGCTTCGGCTGCATCGCCGACATCGTGGTCGGGGTGGCCGGCGCGATCATCGGCGGCTTCCTGCTCAGCTCGCTATTCGGGATGACCGGGAACGTTGGTTTCTTCGGCAGCATCGTGGTCGCCTTCATCGGCGCCGCGGCGCTGCTGGCGGTCTTGAAGCTGGTGTCGGGAGGGCGCCTCTAGCCGGCGGCGGTCTTGACCTCTCGCTCTTCCTGCACCGACGGCCGCGATGCCTCGGTGCGCTTGCGTCGCTGAATGAGCAGCGTCGTCAGGGCGGTGAAGGCGAGAAACGCGATGGGGACGACGAACGCTGCCTTCATGGCGTCGATGTAGGCGCTGACGAAGACCTCGTGGGCGATCGCCTGCACCTGCTGCGCCACCGAAGCGGGAATGCCGCTCGGCAGGCTGGCTCCGCTCTGGCCGGCGCCGATCTCGAATCCCTTTGACGACACGTTGCTGAAGGCGTTGATGAACTGATCGCGGAACGCGGCCGGCAGGGCGCCGGCGTGCTTCACCGCCTGGTCGTGGAGCGTGTTCGAGAGGTGAAACTGGAGGAGCGCGCCGACCACCGCGCTGCCCACCGCCGCGCCGAGCTGGCGAATCGTGTTGAGGACGCCTGAAGCAGCGCCCGCGACGCGCGGTTCGATGTTGCGCATCGCCACCGTGGTCATCGGGGCGAACGTCATGCCGATGCCTAACCCGGCCACGATCGCCGGCGCCAGGAAGGTGATCCAAGTCGAGTCGGGACCGGCGACGAAGGCCATGCTGCCCATGCCGACCGTGAACAGGGCGATGCCCGTCATCAGGATGTACTTGCCGCCCAGGCGGTCGGCCAGCCGGCCGGCGAAGGGCGCCGTGACCATCGAGGTGAGTGATATCGGGGCCAGGGTCAGCCCGGCGACGAGGGCCGAGAAACCGCGCGCCGACTGCAGGTAGATGGTGAAGGGCAGGAACATGCTCAGCATCCCGAAGCTGATCGCGGCCGCGATCCAGGAAGCGACCACGAAGTTGCGATTGGCGAACAAGGACAGCGGCATCAAGGGCTCGGTCTGGAACCGCTCCCAGATCAGGAACACCACGATCAGGACGACGCCTGAGGCGAGAACCTCGGGGATGGTGATCGGGTAGGACTCGATCTGGCCCCAGCTGTAGCGCTCGCCTTCGATGAGACCGAAGACGATCGCGAACAATCCCGCGGTGGCGACGATGATTCCGATCACGTCCCAGCCGTGATGCCGGCCAGGGCGGAGGTCAGGGATGATCGTGAAGGTCGCGATCAGGGCCGCGATGCCGATCGGGACGTTGATGTAGAAGATCCAGCGCCAGTCGATGTAGGTGATGATGGCCCCGCCGACCGTCGGTCCTGCCACGGTCGCCAGGCCTGCGACGCCGCCCCAGATGCCGAAGGCAGCACCCCGGCGCTCGGGCGGAAAGATCGAGGTCAGAATCGCCAGCGTCTGCGGCGTCAGCAGCGCGCCGCCGACTCCCTGCAGGACTCGCGCCGCGATCAGCTGGCCCGGGCTCTGTGAGAAGCCGCATATCGCGGACGCGACCGTGAATACGAACAGCCCGATCGCAAACAGGTTCCTCTGGCCGAAGAGGTCCCCCAGCCGCCCGGCGGTGATCAGGAGGACGGCGTAGACGAGTACGTACGCGTTGAGCACCCACAGGATCTGGTCGAGCGTGGTGTTGAGCCCGGTGCTCATGGCGGGGATCGCCACGTTGACGATCGTGGTGTCGAGCATGATCATGAAAAAACCCGACGTCAGAACAAGCAGCACAAGCCACGGGTTAGTGCGCGCGCGAGCCATGTCTCCTCCTGAGGCGTTCAACACTCCTGCTGAACCGATGGAGGTCGCGATCGCTTCCGACCTTCCACTCCAGCCTGCCGTCCTTGATCTCCCTCTCCAGGTTGCCCACCCACTTCCGCTCCGCGTCGAGCATCGCGATCTTGTGCTCGAGCTCGACCAGGGCGAGACGGCTGACGCCCTCGGCGCGAAGCTCGGCCATGATCCGACTCAGCTTTTCGCTCGTCGCCTTGAGCGCGAGCGCCCGACCGGCGAGGTGCGACGCCGCGTCGGCCGCGTCGAGGTGATGCATGAACATGAGGCCGGCGGCAAAGTGCGGGTACTCGCGCCGAGGGTGAGAGAGGATGTCGCCGACGACGCGGACGAGCACCTCGCGCCCCGGCCTGGTCAGCCGGTATACGGTCCGTTCCGGCCGCCCGCCTTCCCTCTCTCGCTCGGCGGAGACGATCCACCCATTGCGCTCGAGCAGGTCGACCGTGTGGTAAAGCGAGCCGAAGTTGAGGCGGATGAACTCGTCCTGATGCCGATCGCGCATGGTCGCGGCGAGCTCGTAGGGATGCATCGGCCGCTCGTCGAGCAGTTGCAGGATCGACAGCGCCAGCGGCGAGATCTCGGGTTCAGTCTCCGGCATATTCCAAACGGAATATACCATAGCTGATATCCGGGCGCGAGTACTCCGGCTAAAAAACCTCAGCCGTGGTCGAGTGGCTTCTCGAACCAGGCCACGTCCCAGTACCTGCCGAACTTGCGGCCTGGCTCCGTGAACAGCGCGACGCGTTTGAAACCGAAACGCTCGTGGAGGCCGACCGAGGCGGGGTTCGGGAGCGCGATGCCCGCGTACGCGCGGTGCAGGTCTTCGCCTTCGATGGCCTGGAACAGCTTCTCGTAGAGCTGTGCGCCGACGCCCTTACCGACGGCGTCGGACGCCAGGTAGATGCTGGTCTCGACCGAGGTCACATAGCCCGCTCGGGATTTGAAGGGGCTGCTCGAGGCGAACCCGATCACGCGGTCGCCTTCCACGGCGACAAACAGGCGGTATGGTCCGGATTCCTGGTAGTGGCTGAACCACTCCCGCCGCCCCTCCGTGTCCATGGGCTCGAGGTCGAATGTGACGTGCGAATCGGCCACGTAATGGTTGTAGATCTCGTTGATGGCGCCAAGGTCGCCCTCCGTCGCGGGCCGCACCTCGGCACCGGCCTGAATCACGCCGATCAGTCTATTTCCGACAATTGGCGCGTATGGACAGGATCGAGCTGCGGGGGATGTCCTTTCAGGGCCGCCACGGCGTGCGGCCCGAGGAGAGGGAGCAGGGGCAGGAGTTCAAAGTCGACATCGAGGTCGACGCCGAGCTCGGCGCCGCCGCGCTGTCCGACCGCCTGGAGGACACGGTCGACTACCGCCGGCTCCGCTCGGCGGCACGTGAGGTGATCGAAGGCGAGTCGCAGAAGCTGCTGGAGTCGCTGGCCGGAGCCATCGCCGAG
>DASXTG010000170.1:0-2357 GCA_036505515.1 Candidatus Dormiibacterota bacterium
TGCACGTGGTACTGGGCGCGCGCGTCGGGCAGCAGCAGGAAAAACGAAAGGATGAGCGCCGCGAGCGTTGTTCTTGGAACCCCCATAACTCCCTCCTCTGGAGCCGGCCTCAACTATTTTTTGTCGGAGGTCGCGCGTCAATCCCGCCGGGCGGAAAAAATGCGCGAGGCTGTGCGTAAACGCACCACCCGATTGAAAAAAGCAGCTACGGAGGGTGGATGCCGCCCACCGCTGGAGGCTTGATTATCAGTTGTAACCAACACCGCCCGGGTCCGAAACGGTCCGGCCACGGGCGGCTCGCACGATCGGGAACATGGCGCGCGCCATCGTTGCCCTGCTCTTTTTTCTCTCGTACCCCGCCATGGCTGCGAGCCCGGAATGGGGCCTGGTGTTCGGCCGCGGCACCGATTCGGCGGATACCGATATCGTCAGGCTGACCTACCGCCGCCCGCTGGAGGGACGCGATGCCTGGTGGATGCCTTCACAGCTTCAGCTCGGCGCCAGCATCTGGCGGGTTCCCGACATCACCGGCATCACGCGGCGCGTCGACGTGAATGTAACGCCGGTGTGGCGGGCGATGAGCTCGTGGGGCTATGCCGAAGCGGGGATCGGCGTGTACCTGCTGTCGCAGACGATCAACAACGACGAGAACCGGCTGCCGTCGTCGCTGCAGTTCGGCTCGCACATCGGCACCGGCCTGCGCCTGGGGAAGAACATGAACGTGGGGATCGCGGTGCAGCACATCTCGAACGCCGGCATCAAGCAGCCGAACGGCGGGATCAATCTCTACCTGCTCACTACCAGTATGGCTTGGTGAGGATCTCGAGAAAGTGGCCGTCGAGGTCTTCGAAGTACACGCCGCGCCCGCCGTTCCAGCGGTAGATCTCGCCGGGCTTTTCCCGCCCCGGATCGCCCCAGTATTGCAGCTTGCGGCTCTGGATGCGGCCGAAGATCCGGTCGAACTCGCCCTCGTCGACCAGGAACGCGTAATGCTGCGAGACGATCTTGCCGTCGTCGTCGCAAAAGTCCAGCGTGACCTCGTTGTCCACCTGCACCGACATGAACGGGCCGAACGACACTGGTGGCCGCGGCAGGCCGAAGAGCTCGGTGAGGAATACCGCCGAGGCGCGCTTGTCGCGCGCCGAGACGATGGTGTGGTTGAACTTGATCAGTAAACCGTCTCCACCGGCACGCCGAAGAGGTAGCCCGCGCCGCGCTCGGTGCGGATGTAGCGCGGCTCCGCCGGGTCCTTCTCGATCTTGCGGCGCAGCCGCATGATCTGCACGTCCACCGAGCGGTTGTACACCTCGTCGTTATGCAGGCGCGAGAGATCCAGCAGCTGGTCGCGCGTCAGGATGCGCTGCGGCGAGCCGAGCAGCACCACCAGCAGGCTGAACTCGCCGTTGCTGAGCGGCACGTTCCGCCCGTCGGTCGCGGCCAGGCGCCGCGTGTTGAGGTTGAGCTCCCAGCCGTCGAAGCGGTAGGCGCGGATGCCCTCGGGCCGTCCCTGCCTCACCTCGGCGCGGCGGCGGCGCAGCACGGTGCGGATGCGCGCGAGCAGCTCGCGCGGGCTGAAGGGCTTGGTGAGGTAGTCGTCGGCGCCGAGCTCCAGGCCCATCACCCGGTCCGCCTCCTCGGCGCGCCCGGTGAGCATGATGATCGGGATCGTGGACTCGTCGCGCAGGGTGCGCGCGAGCGCCATGCCGTCCTCGGACTTGAGCCGCAGATCGAGCACGATCAGGTCGACCACCTGCTCGGCGATGGCGTCGCGCATCGCGCGCCCGTCGGCCACGGCGGTGACGCGCAGGTCGTTCTGCCCGAGGTAGTCGACGATCAGCTGGCGGATGGTCGGATCGTCGTCGACTGCGAGGACGTGGGGCAGGGCCGCCTGCTGCTGGGTCGGCTGGGCTTGCAAACTCATGGCTGGCTGTAAAGTCTAGTCAAGTGCCGCTCACCCCGGTTACAGGTGTAACGTAGCGCACTGCTACATGTAAATTACACGCAATTGCCCTCCTGTGGAATGGGCGCTTGAGCGACAAGTGCAAGTGCGGCGGTAGCGAGATCCTGGTCATCGACGATGACCCGATCATGCGCGACCTGATCACCGACTGGCTGGAGGCCGCGGGCTATACCGTGCGCAAGGCGACCGATTGCCGCTCCGCGACCGCTGAGCTCGAGCGCGGGCCGCCGCTGGTGGTAACCGACATGTGGATGCCCGGCCCCTGCGGCGCCGAGGCGATCCGCTGGATGCGCCAGAAGAACCCCGGCATGCAGCTCATCGCCATCTCGGGGCATTTCGGCTCCGGGCAGGGCTGCACCGAGGAGGCGGCTTCCGAGGCCGGCGCCGCCCGCACGCT
>DASXTG010000171.1:0-36936 GCA_036505515.1 Candidatus Dormiibacterota bacterium
GCTGAACCTGCTGCAGCAGTTCGAGGGCACGGCCAAATCGCCTCGCGCCCTGGCTGCGCAGCGTGCTCAGAAGACGCGCCGGCACCTGGAGGAGGGCGGATTCCGAGTCCGCTCAGCCCGCATCGGCAACTGGGACCCGTACGTCGCGATCGAGGCCGAGCTGGCGAACGAAAAGTACGAGGCGATTGTCATCTCGACCCTCCCCCCCGGGGTTTCGCGCTGGCTAAGGATGGACCTGCCTTCGCGCATCGCCCGCCGCCATCCTCAGGTCAGGCTCGTCCACGTGGTGGCGCGGGGTGCGCCGCACGGATCCACCGCGGAGACGACAAGCTAGCAGTTCAGAAGGGCTTGAACACCATCATGAACAGGATCGCGAGCAGCGCGAGCGTGCCTATCCATGCGA
This sequence comes from Candidatus Dormiibacterota bacterium, assembly GCA_036505515.1. GTDB lineage: Bacteria > Chloroflexota > Dormibacteria > Dormibacterales > Dormibacteraceae > DASXTG01. The sequence goes on from DASXTG010000171.1 coordinate 404, forward strand.
TCGCGGCCGGCCGCGTCCTGGCGACATTCTCGTTGATCTGAGGTTCGGCCTGGCCGGCGTCGCGAGCGCGGTGAAACGGCATCGACAGGTAGGTCATGAGGCCCGAGGCGATCACGAGGACACCGATCGAGGCCCAGATCCAAGCTCGTCCCCACAAGCCGCCGAGGAAGCCCATCCAGATCCCGGTGGCGACCAGCAGCAGCAGGCCGGGATACGCAATCCGATAGGACCATGTCGACAGCTGGAGCAGCGAGCGGCTGACCGCGGCGGCCGGCCGGGCGTGCAGAGCGAACGAAGCCCCACCCGAGATGCCGTGGCCGAAGAGGAAGAGGCCCAGGCCAACCAGGTGGGCGAACTTCAGCCAGAGGTAGAGGCTCGTCATTCAAAGCCGAGCAAATTTATTCGGCGGGCACCACCACGGCGGGCAGGTAGTTCATCGGATTGACCACGCGGTCGTTGACTCGCAGCTCGAAATGGAGGTGCGGGCCGGTCGACAGGCCGGTCGACCCTTCCAGGCCGATCCGCTGGCCGTGCATCACCCGATCGCCGACGTTTACGTCGGTCTCCAGAAGGTGCGCGTAGAGGGTCATGATCCCGCCTCCATGGGCGACGATCACGTAGTTGCCGTAGCCGACCTGCGTGTGCGCCACCGCGACCACGACGCCATCAGCCGCAGCCATCACCGGTGTGCCGAGCGGAGCGGCGAGGTCGATGCCCGTGTGGAAGTGTCCGTAGGGGCCGAGCGCAGGCTCCAGGACGACGTTCGTGGGTCCGAAACCCTGGGTGATGCCGGCGCCGGCGATCGGCCAGGAAAGGATCAAGCCGACGAGCCCTGTCCCGAGCGGCATCTGGTTGCTGAGCAGCGCGAGGCCGGCCCCGATCTGCGCCTGGCTCCATGCGGCCTGGTAAGCCTTCAGGATCAGATCCCGCTCCTGCAGCTCCAGCAGGCGGGCAAGGTTGGCGGTAACGTCGGGAGCCAGCCCGTGCATCCCGTCTACCGCGTCGCGGATCTGGCCAATGAGGTCGTCGAGCTGGCCGCTGATGTCGTCCTGGCGGCTCATCAGGTCGTCAAGCTCGTTGAGGCTCGACTCGAGAGCATCGCGCGCCGAGTTCTCTCGATCCAGGTCGGCCAGGCGAGCGGTGCGCTCCGCTTGCAGCCTGGCGAGGTCGGCCTCGAGGCTCGCCTCCAGCGCATGCGCGTGCTGGCCCGAGATGACGAGGTCGGACGTGGCGAGGAGCGCCTCGCGCAGGCTGCCGGTGCTGGCGATCAGCTCCCACAAGGAGTGCGGTTGCCGGTAGATGGCGCGAGCGATGGCGGCCACCTGGGCTTGCTCGACCACGATGCGTTTCTGGGTATCTGAGATGTCGGCGTCGAGCTGCGCCACCTGCGCCTCCAGCTTCGCGATCTTCGCCTCTTCTTTGGCGATCTGCGAGTTCAACACAGCTTCGCTCGCCGCCGACTGATTCAACGCGGCGCTCAGCTGGTGCTGCGACGTCAGTGCCCGTGCAATGTCGCCGCCGAGACGAGCGCGGAGCTGGTCGTAAAGGACCTGCGTGGGATCTGGGGTCGGGCACGGCGCAGGCGATGATGTCCTGCTGCCGGAGGCGGTCCGCGCCGATGAGGTCGCTGATGGGCACGTGGTGGATTGGGCAGTCGCCAGGTCCGAGAGCTGAAGCGCAACCAGGACGCCGAGCACCACGAGCCCGGCGAGCGGTCGCTTCACACCCGGTACCGTCGAAAGCCGAGAGTGGCGGTCAGCGCCCCGAGCACCATCCCGGCCACGATCAGCGCCGCCACCACATACCGGACCGACTCCGCGCCAACTCCAGGCAGGACCTGCGCGTAGGTCGCGTACGCGAAACGCGATGCCGCCAACCACGCGCCGCCGGCGAACGCTCCGGCGAGGGCGCCGGCAAGGGCGCCCGTCATCAGTCCTTCAACGACAAATGGTCCGCGCAGCATCCATCCGCGGGCGCCGAGGAGGCGCGTAACGGTGACCTCGTCCTTGCGCGCGGCGGTGACTCCTCGCATCGAGTTGGCGACGACGGCGTAGGCGACGATGCCAAAGAACAAGAGCAGTGCGGCGCCGAGCGCTCCAATCACAAGCGCGACCTTGCGCAGTCGCGAGTAAGTGTCCGGGTCGTAAGAGGTGGGATAGGTTGGGTCGGCGGCGGGGTCGTCCTTATAGTCGGCCGCGACGGCCGCGATGGCGTTCACGTTACGTACGTCGACGTCGAGGCTGGCCGGAAACGGGTTGGTTGCGCTGAGGCTCGCCAGCGAATCAAGACCAGGTCGGCTGCGCGCCTCGGCCAGCGCCTCCTCGGGGCTGACCTCCCTGACCGATTTGACGCGTGGGTCGGCCCTCAGGTTTGACTCGAGGGCGCTGACGGCTGCCGGCGTCGCATCTGCGGCGAGGTAGAAGCGAACGATCGATGCCTGCCCCGCCTCCTGGATGGCTACGTGGGCAACCGCCACGCCGACCAGGGCCAGCATCCCAGACAGCGTGAGCAGGAGGGCCATCGAGCCGAGTGCGGGCGCGGTGAGGCGCAGGTCGCGGCGCCAGCTGCGCAATCCGCCCAACACCACGAGCCGGAAGCTGTTCGCCAGTCGGGCCGCCGAACGCCGCCAGAGCGGGAGGGCGTGTGCCTTCGGTGCGCGCTTGTGGAGCCGGCCATGATGGCCGTTGTGTCCATTCAACGGTAACAAGCGGCGCCAGAGCGGGGCTGCGGCGGCGCCATGGCCGTTCGATGCGCGAGTCCGACTGACGAACACCTTGCCCGCCGGAAGACGAAGGACCCGCGCGGCATGAAACGTTGGTGTGTGGGTGGCGACGATCACCGTGGTGCCGTCGGCCGCGGCTGCCTCGAGCAGCCGCACCACGATCCGCGCGTTGTTTTCGTCCAGGGCGCTGGTCGGCTCGTCTGCCAGAAGCACTCGCGGCCGGGTTGCAAGCGCTCGCGCCACGGCGACTCGCTGCCGCTCCCCAGCCGAGAGCTGGTTGGGGTACGCCTTTGTGCGGTTTCCCAGCCCCACACTCTCGAGCGCCTCCCGGGCGCGACGCTTGATGCCTGCCATGGGCATCTGCGCGTCGACGATCATGAGGGCGAAGATCACGTTTTCAAGCGCCGTCAGCCGGGGCAGGAGGCGCTGCTCTTGAAAGATGAATGCGACGTCACGGCGGATCCGGCCAAGGCCTCGCCGCCACCGCCGGTGCAGCCCGCGACTGCCGACCCAGACCTCCCCGCGTGTCGGCCGCAGCTGACCGTGCACGAGACGAAGCAGGGTGGTCTTGCCTGCGCCGCTGGGGCCCACGACCTCAACAAGCTCGCCCGGCGCGACCGAGAAGGTGACGTCCTTGAAGACCGAGTTCCGGCCGAAGGACCTGGCGACGTTCGTGAGCCGCACGGCCGGTGCGGCGGCGCCCGCGCCGTTGCCGTCGTCGGCACGCGCGTGTATGTCGCCGTTTCCGTTGGAGACGGGTTCAGGCGACGTGGACACCCGCCGCGTGGTGCGCGCGCCATTGACGACTACCCCAAGCCGACCCACCGACAGTCAGATTAGCCCAAGCCGGGTGCGCCGGCGGGGCCGGTGGAAAACTCGGGACGCTTGTCCTAGGCGCAGCCTGCTGATACGAGCGGCTGTGGGCTCACCGCCACCCCGAACTCACCTCCCGATGGATAGACCGTGACGATCCGCCCGCCGTCCTCGAGGGCGTCGATCGACTGCCGTGCCACGCCGCCTGTGAGCGCGACCGCTCCCCTGACCTCGTTAGGGATGAAAACGAGGGTGGGCGCATCACCGGATCGCCCGTCCGCGTGCAGGGAGAAGGCGCCGGTGGCGTCGTCGTAGTGATATCTGAGGTTGCGATCGGCGGAAGCCCGCGGATAGACGCGTGCGAGCAGGAACTCGCGTGCGACGCGCAAACAGCCGGTGACCGGATCGAACATGCCCCAGCCCCTGCCGCCCCAGCTCTCCTTCCAGGTCCAGAACGCAAAGCCCGTCTTGTGGCGTTCCTGCTCGAGCAGCTGGTTGGCCAGGAGCAGCGCGTCCAGCGCGGGCTCGTTGCCTAACTCGGCCACGAACAGCGCGGCGTTTATTGCCTTCGCCTCGCGTTCCGCCAGCGCGTAGCTCTGGTCGTACCCGCCCCACGGATAGGTGGCCTTGTCCTCCTTCTGCCCCGCGAGCTTGTCGAACGTATAGACATGGGTGTAGGCGTGCATCCCGAGCACGAGATTCGGATAGGAGCTCACGGGCAGCCCCAGATGCGTGGGAAAGTCGGTCACCTCGCGCAGGAGGCCTGTGTCGAGGAAGAACAGATGGCGCTGGTCGCGAACGCCGAGATCAGGGTAACCGCAGACCGCGGGCATGAAGAACCTGGTCCAGCACGGCGCTCCGTCGTGGATCCCCGTGACCGCGTCGATCACGCGGCGGTAGAAGGGGAAGAGCATGAGATCCTCGAAGCCTGGCGGGAGGTTCCAGCCAGGCCAGGGCTCGTTGAAGACGCTGTAGCCGGCCACCGTGCTGTCGTCCTTGAAGCGCTGGGCCAGCATGGCGACCGCCGCGATGTACTCGTCCTGGATGCCATCGCGGTCGTACCAGAAATTGGTGGCCGCTTGAGTCACGGCGGGATTGACCTCGCGCTGACCTAAATACCCTCGAGACTGAAACCGATCTGTGATCGTTGCCCAGGCAGGCGCGCCCGAGTAGTAGCGAAGGTAGGCAATCCCCTCCTCAGGCGCGCCGACGTACCGGGAGTAGGCGTTCTGGTGCATGTCGATGATCACGTACATGCCAAGGTCGCGCGCCCAACCGACGACTTGACGGACGCGATCGACGTAGGTCTCGTTGAATTCCCCCCGCTTCGGTTCGAGCAGGCTCCACGAGAGAGCCAGGCGAACCGAGTTGAATCCGAACGAAGCCATGCGTGCCATGTCCGCCTGGCACAGTGGGGGCACCGGCATCGTCGGAGAGCTGTCCGGACAGCGGCCGTCGTAGGCGGAGGGTTGGATCGGATAGAAAGGGGCGGTATCCGCGCGCATGGGGTCGGTCTTGGACCAGAAGTCGATCAGCCCTCCCGGGATGGCGCCGTGAAGCAGCACCATCCGTCCCTGATCGTCGGCTATGTAAGGCGTTGCGTCCTTGGGGTGGGCGACGTGAAGCCATGGCAGCGCGCCTTGCGGCGCGGCTGATGCGGCGGGTGGCGGGGTCAGCGTGACGATCATCGACACCACGACGGCCCCTGGATAGGTTGCGGCCGCAAACAGCAAGGCGAAAAGCGCCGCGGCCGCTCGCCACGCGTGGCGTCGTGCTCTCACGACGCCAGGAACCAATACGCGGTGCCGACGATGAAGGCGGCAAGGCCGACAATCCCGGCAAACAGCCCGACCGCCGCGGAACCCCTACCTCCAAGCTCGCCCCCGGACGAGCGAATTCGACGCAGCGAACGCGCTCCCGACCAGATCGCAAACGGGGCGAAGATGCCGAAGGGCCAGCTGAGGAAGCCGAGGACCAGCGCCCGAGTCGCCGCGCCATCCCTCCTCATCCGATTGCTAGACGATTACCAGAACGATCCGTCGGCGAGCAGGACGTAGAGGATGGGGCCGATGCCCCAGAAGAATGTTATGAAAATCCACAACACCTTCTTCAATCCGCTCATGTCGGTGCGGGTGGCGATGTTGATCACGCAGAGGACCCATGCGAGCGGGTGCAGGAAGATTGCCAGCAGGATCTCGACCAGAAGCTTTATCACGGGCCCATGATTCCGCGACATGGCCTAGAGCGCAAGTCCTGGTAGATGCAGGTGAGCATGAAAAAGGGGCGTGGGATCCGGATCCCACGCCCCCGTCTGACGTCAGCGGCTAGCCCGAAGGCTGGCCTCCGTCCAGGTCACGGTTCCTCCTCTGGATAAAGAACAAGAAGGCCGGAACGAGAAAAGAGAACTACGGCGGAGTGGCAAGTACCCAAGCCGTTTTAGCAGCACGGCGGCCCGTATAGCTCACACTAACGGGTAGGGGTTGCATTGTGCCTTTGACACGAGATCCTCGGATGAAGGGCAGAGCTAAGTTGGGGCGCATGGGCGCCGCCATCGGGTCCGGGCCTGTACAGGAACAGGGCGCATTCGACGCCGACAGCAGCCTGGCCGCGCGCGAGCTCAGCTTTCTCGTCAGGCTCGCTCAGGCGGCCGCGTCCACCCAGAAGCCTGACGAGCTGCTCGAGCTCATCATCCGGGAGGCGACGTCTGCGATGGGCACGGACGTCTGCTCCATCTATCTGCTGACTCCACGCGGGCACGAGCTGCTGCTCACCGCCACCAACGGATTGAACGAATCGATGGTGGGCCGCGTGGTGATGAAGGTCGGAGAGGGCATCACAGGCTGGGTTGCGGAGACTCGCCGCCCGGCGGTGGTGCCTGACGTCGGCCAGGAGCCCCACTGGAAATGGGTTCCGGGTCTCGACGAGGACAGATTTCGTTCGATGCTATCCGTCCCCATCGAGTCGGGACCTCGACTCGTGGGCGTGCTCAACGTCCAGACGATCGAGCTGCGTGATTTTGATGCCGGAGACATCGACTTCCTCCGCGCCATCGGCGCCCAGGTGGCGGGCATCCTGGAGCGGAGTGAGCTGCAGCGACGCATGGAGGTCCAGCTCCACGAGATCCAGCTCTCACACGATATCCACGAGCGCTTCACCAGGCTGTCGCTTGAAGGCGCCGGCATCCAGTCGATCCTCGATGCCGTCGGCTCGCTGGCCGGCGGGCGAGCGGCGCTCTACTCGCAGGACGGTTATCGGGTGCGCGGGGCAGGTCAATCGTCGGACGGGATGCCGGCGCGCATCCACGTCCCCAACCCGCTGGCTCAGCCGGGTGCGCGCGAGGTTCGAATCAACGCCGGCCGCCCGGCACGGGCTCTGGATGTGGTGCCGGTTCGCGCCGGGGCTGATCTGCTGGGCGTGCTCGCGGTCGGGGTCGATGAGCAGACGGTCGACTCGCACGGCAGACGGAGGGCGCTCGAGCATGGGTCCACCGTGCTGGCGCTGGAGCTTTCCAAGGAACGGGCGGCGGCCGAGGTGGAGCGCCGGCTGCGTGGAGACCTCGTTGAGGAGGTGCTCGCCGGCGGCCTCGAGGGTGACGAAGCCGAGCGCGTGGCTCGTCAGGCCGAGCGCCTCGGACACCGGGTGCCGCAACGAGCCTGGGTGGTCGTGCTGGAGCCCGACGACGATGAGACCGAAGCGGCGCTGGCCGCGCGCGGGCAGCAGGACCGGCTCGATGCTGCGCTCAGCGGGCTCATCCGCTCTCGGATGCTGGGTGCTCTCACGCTGGTGCGGTCCGCGTCCGCCGTCTTTCTCGTCCCCGATGAGACCGCGCCCGACCTGGCATCGGTCGAGAAGCTGGCGGGATTGATCATGACGGCAGCAACACCCACGATGAAGCCCGGGTCGGCTTCGGTCGGGATCGGAAACCTCGCGAATTCCGTTGGCGAGCTGGCGCGATCGCACATCGAAGCGCGCCAGGCGCTCCGGCTCACGCGACGAGCCGGCGGCAGGGCACGAGTTGCCTCATATCGATCGCTGGGGGCGTTCCGGCTCCTCCTCGAGGTGCAGAGCCCAGACGCCCTGCGCCGCTTCGTCGAGGAGTTGCTCGGGCCTCTGCTCGAATACGCGAATTCGCGAGACACTCCGCTGCTCGAGACGCTGGACGCGCTTTCCGCCGCGCGGTGGGTCCGGCGCGCTGCGTCACGGCAGCTTGGGATCCACATCAACTCGATGAGCTATCGGGTGGAGAGAATCCAGAACCTGACTGGCCTGCAGCTCGACGATCCCGAAACTCGAGTCGCGATCTCGATCGCGCTGCGCGCCCGCGCCATGCTCGGTATGTAATTCACCGCAAGTGCATGCACTCGCGTTCTTCAACATCTCTTTTTCCCCGCGTGTGCACACACTTGCGAAATTCGCCTCATAAAAGAAGAAGGCCCCAGGTCTGACCCAGGGCCTTCTGGAGAATGGCTCGGACCTATCTAGACGTCGCTGTAGAGCATGAACTCCCACGGGTGCGGGCGAAGCGCCACCTGGTCGACTTCGCGCTTCCGCTTGTACTCGATCCAGGTCTCGACTACGTCTGGGGTGAACACGCCGCCTTCGGTCAGGAACGCGTGGTCCTTCTCCAGCGCGTCGAGAGACTCGCCAAGCGAGCCGGGCACCGACTTGATCTTGGCCTTCTCCTCACCCTCGAGCTCGTAGATGTCCTTGTCTACCGGTTCTGGCGGCACCACCTTGTGCTTGATGCCGTCCAGGCCGGCCATGAGGCAAGCCGCGAACGCGAGGTAGGGGTTGCACGCGGGGTCGGGCGTGCGGAACTCAACTCTCTTGGCCTTGGGATTCGTCGTGTACATCGGGATGCGGACGCAGGCCGAGCGGTTGCGCTTCGAGTAGACCAGGTTGATCGGCGCCTCATAGCCCGGCACGAGCCGGCGGTATGAGTTCGTGGTCGGTGCGCACAGCGCCAGCAGCGCAGGAGCGTGCTTCAACAGCCCGCCGATGTAGTAGATGGCGGTCTGGCTCAGGCCTGCGTAGCCGCTCGAGTCGGCGAAGAGGTTCTCACCGTCTTTCCACAAGCTCTGGTGGACGTGCATCCCGGAACCGTTGTCCATGAAGAGTGGCTTGGGCATGAAGTTCGCCACGTAGCCGTGCTGTGCGGCCACGTTCTTGATGACGTACTTGTAGATCATCAGCTTGTCGCCCATCTTGGTCAGGGTGTCGAAGCGCATGTCGATCTCGGCCTGTCCGGCGGTGCCGACCTCGTGATGCTGAACCTCGACCTGCACTCCGGCCTCGATGAGCTTGAGCATGATCTCGGAGCGAAGGTCCTGCAGCTTGTCGACCGGCGGCACCGGGAAGTAGCCCTCTTTATGCCGTGGCCTGAACGCCAGGTTCGGTTCTGAGTTCCGGCCCGAGTTCCAGATGCCCTCTTCCGAATCGATGTAGTAATAGCCGCTGAATGCGTTCTGGTCGAACCGGACCGAGTTGAACAGGTAGAACTCGGCCTCCGGCCCCCAGTAGCTGACGTCCGCGATTCCCGATCGCCGAAGGTGTTGCTCCGCCTTCTTGGCGATGAATCGTGCGTCGCGGCTGTACGGCTCGCGAGTGATTGGATCGACGACGTCACAGATGAGGAAAAGCGTCTTGTGCGAGAGGCACGGGTCGATCGTCGCCGAGTCGGGGTCGGGGATGAGCATCATGTCGCTCTCGTCGATCGACTGGAAGCCGCGGATGCTGGACCCGTCGAATCCGAGGCCGGTCACGAAGCTGTCCTCTTCGAGCTCGCCCAGGGGCAGGCTGAAGTGCTGCCAGCTTCCGGGCAGATCTATGAATCGGACGTCGACCACCTCGACGCCCTGAGCCTTCGCGCGCTCGATCACCTCGCGCGGGCTGGTCTTGCTGCCGGCCTTTGTCTCGACGGCCATGTACACCCTCCTGAACCTTTTATGGGGTCCCCGCGAACTCGCGGCGAAGCCTCTGAGTTCGTGGGGCCTTTTTGACGGGCCTGAGGGCATCGTAGGAATTGCAGCGCCGCGCCATCACGGTAGGCGCCCACGAATCCGGTCCCATCGAATACGTGTGAATGACACGACAGAAGATATCCACAGGGCCGCATCTGTCGTGCGGTAGACACGAGCCGCCTCGCCGAGGGTTCGTCACCACCACACGTTTCGGGCCTGAGCCCGGCGCGCCTAGCCTGGGTTCCAGTGACGGAGTCGGACTCGTTGATACCGGAGGTGACCCACTTGCCCACGTCCAGCATTGATCTCAGGACCTGGCCCAGAAAGCGACGGCCGATGCTTGCGGTCGCGGCAATGATCGGTCTGTTTGCCGCCGTGCTGCCAGTCGCCGTGTCGGCTGACGACACCACCGCCACCTCGGCGGCCGGCGTCGGCGCGGACACCGTCTGGGTGATCGCTGCCGCCTGTTTCGTGATGTTCATGCAGGCCGGCTTCGCGATGCTCGAGGTGGGCTTCAGCCGCATGAAGAACGTGGGCACCGTGGTCGCCAAGGTCGTCACCAACCTGAGCGTCAGCTCCATCGCGTATTGGGCGGTGGGCTTTGGGTTTGCGTTCGGCGCCGGCGGGATCTTTGCTGTCATCGGCGGCAGCGGCTTCTTCCCGACGTTCAGCCCGGGCTCTCAGCTCGACCTGCCCGCGATCTCCTTCAGCACGGCGCCGGCCTCTGCGAAGTGGTTCTTCGAGTTTGTCTTCTGCGCGGTGTCATTGGCGATCGTGTGGGGCACGATGATCGAGCGCACCAAGTTCATCGTCTACATCCTGTTCGGGATCCCCTTTGCCGCATTCATCTACCCACTCATCAGCCATCAGCTGTTCGGTGGTGGCTTCCTTCAGGCGACGCTCGGCTCACAAGACTTCGCCGGCTCCACAGTCGTTCATCTGACCGGCGCGACCGCCGGGCTTGCCGGACTTCTGCTGCTCGGCCCGCGTATCGGTAAGTACGAGAAGGGCAGGCCGAACGCCATCCCAGGCCACAACATGCCTCTGGCCCAGCTGGGGGTTCTCATCCTTTGGTTCGGCTGGTTCGGCTTCAACCCCGGCTCGACCCTCAACGCGACCAACCTGCACTTCGCGGACATCGTCGTGGTCACCAACCTTGCCGCGGCTGCTGGCGCGGTGGCGGCGCTGGCCACCATCTACTTCATCACCAAGACCCTGGACGTCGGCATGATCGGCAACGGCGCCATCGCTGCGTTGGTCGCGATCACCGCGCCGTCGGGCTATGTCGAGCCGTGGGCCGCCCTCGTCATCGGCGCCGTCGCCGGCGTCATCGTGGTCGTCGGCGTTTTGGCCCTAGACAAGTACCTGGACGACCCGGTCGGCGCGCTGCCCGCGCATGGTCTGGCCGGCATCTGGGGAACCTTGAGCTGCGGCCTCTTCACGGTGCCCGCTCTCGCCAAGTTCAACGCTGTCGGCGAGGGAGGCCTCTTTTACACGGGCAGCTTTCACCAGCTCGGTGCGCAGGCGATCGCGGTGACGGCCTCGTTCGTGACCGTGTTCGTCCTCAGCTTCGGGCTTTTCTGGATCATCAAGAAGACCGTTGGCCTACGGGTCTCACCGCGCGAAGAGATGGACGGGCTCGACATCAGCGAGCACGGCATGTGGGGATACCCGGAGTCGTTCATGCCCGTTCCGGGTGGCGTCTACCGGCCTGCTGACACTCCGACCGTCAATCCGCATGGGGTGCCTGAACCGGTCGGTGCGACGCGGGCAGAAGGATTAACCGCATGAAGATGGTGGTTGCGATCATTCGGCACGAGCGCTTGCAGGAGGTGCAGGACGTGCTCGACGAGTGCGGCGTGTCCGGCGTGACCGTCACCGAGGTCAAAGGGTGTGGCGCGCAGCGCGGCTACACGGAAAAGTACCGTGGCACGGCCGTCCACATATCACTGAGGCCGCGACTCAAGGTCGAAGCTGTGATGCAGTCCGAGATCGTGCATACGGTCGTCGACAAGCTGGCGGTGGCCGGCCGCACCGGACAGAACGGGGAGGTTGGCGACGGCAAGATCTTCGTCATCGGCGTCGAAGACGCAGTCCGCATCCGTACGGGCGAGCACGGTCCGGAAACGGTGAAACACGCCGCACGCGCGATGTGGGGGCATTAGCCGGCCCACGGGCCGGCTTATGAGAGGGAACCTGCCGGTTCCCTCTCATCGCGTGGCGCACGGCGCCGCGCTGCTCTCTTTCCCGCTGTAGGGCTTTCCAGAAAGTTTCTCCTGGCAACGAGTTGAGGCCGAAGAACAAATTCGCGGCCGGCGTAAAGCCGGCCGCCCTCGCCACGCCAGAAAGCTGCCATGAACAAAAGGGTGGCCGGGGTTCCCCCGGCCGCCTACGCGATGTCGGTGACTAGTTCTAGGCCGCGCCCTCGGCGGGACTCTCCACCGCCGGGACGTGCTTGTCGATCCAGGCCTTGATCGGGGCCTTGCCGCCGGGGTATCCGACCATGCGGTCGACCAGCTTGCCATCGCGGAACAGGCCAAGGGTCGGGATGCCCATCACGCCGTAGCGGATAGCAATCTCCTGGTTGATGTCGACGTCCAGCTTGCCGATCGTCACCCTGCCTGCCAACTCCCCCGCCAGCTGCTCGATGGCGGGCGTCATCAGGCGGCACGGGCCGCACCAGTCGGCGTAGAAGTCGACGATGACGGGTTCGCTGGCCTTGAGCACATCGGCCTCGAAGGTCGGGCCGTCGAAGTGCTTCATGTTTTCCATGCCAGATACAAGCGCGGCATGCCTCGGGGTATTCCCGGTCAGGATCCTGCCAGCGGGTCCCCGCCATAATCGACGGCGGATGGCCTCCCTCCCTGGCACCAGGCCGGCGGCCGCCGCCCTGGACCAAGCCCTACACCAGTTCGGCGCCCGACTGTTCGAAGCGGCGCCGGGGCTGGTCACGTGGGTGCTTCTGCTCTCACCGGCCTGGATTCCAATCCTCTTTCCATGGCCCGGGGCGTTCATAGTCGCCGGCATCGTCCTGGCGCTGGACATCTACTGGCTGCTGCGCTCGATCACCGTCATCACCGGCGTCCATAACACGTTTTCCCGAATGCGCCGAGATATGAAAAAGGACTGGCTGGCGCTGTGCCGGGAGGATCGGGCGGAGGGCGATCAGGACCCGCTTCAGTATGTCCACCTGTGCGTCATTCCGACGTACACGGAGCCCTACCACGTGCTGGAGCAGACCGTGCGCGCGATCGTCGACTCCAACTATCCGCCTGAGCTGAAGATGATCGGGATCATCACCCGCGAAAGCGACACTGCCGGCTGGGAGAACGTCGCTCGGCTGAAAAGGGAGTTCGGCGACCGGCTGCGTGGCTTCTACCACATCAAGGACCCCCTCGAGCCGGGCATCGTCATCGGCAAGTCGGCCGCCATGAACTGGGGTGGGCGCTGGATGGTACGCGTCCTGACTGAGGAGGGCTACGACCTGAGCAAGGTGCTGATCACAGATCTTGACTCGGACTATCGAATCCACCCGCAGTACTTCGCCTGGATCAGCTGGCACCATGCTCGTCAACCGCTTCGCGAGTACGTGATCTGGCAGCCGGTGCCTCTTTTTCACAACAACATCTGGCAAGTGCCGATGGCAGTGCGCGTAATGTCAGCCGCAACCTCGCAGTGGCAGATGTTCCTGCACTCGCGGCCACATCGGCTGGTGGCCTTCAGCAGCTACACATGCAGCCTCGAATTTGTGCATCGCGTTGGTTACTGGGACAAGGACGTCATCCCGGAAGATTCGCGTTTTTACTGGAAGGCATTCTTCGCATTTGGGGAGCGCTTCTCTGTGAAGTCGGTATACCTGCCCATCTATGGGGATTCACCCAAGTCTCGCGATTACGCCGCGACGCATGTGAGCCAGTACAACCAGATCAAGCGATGGGCGTGGGGGATAACCGATGTTCCGTACGTGTTGGCCCGGCTGTTCAAGCATCCAGAAATCCCGCTGGTTCTGCGGATCCGGCGGTTTCTCAACCTGTTTCTCAACCACCTCAACTGGATCTTGCTGCCCGTGCTCCTGATGTTCGGCGCGTCGGTGCCGATCTGGATCAGCAAGGACTTCTCGGTGACAGATCTTGGCCAGTCGCTCTGGGAGTGGTCCGGCATCTTGCTGTCGACCACGCTTTCGACGGTGGTCTTCTTCATAGTCGTTGAGGCCTTGATGCTCCCGCCCAAGCCGGCCGAATGGCCGTGGTGGAAGAAGGCGATTGTCCATGTGCAGTACGTGGCGTATCCGATCGTGGGCCTGGTGCTAAGCGTGCTGCCCGCGCTGGAGGCGCACACGCGGCTGTTGCTGGGCCGTTACCTCGAATACCGTGTGACCGAGAAGGTCTGAGGCATGGATCATGTCGGGGCGAAGACGGTCGCGGAGACGGTGGGCGCGCTGTTTCATGCGGTGCACCACCAGATTCGAGAACAGGTCAGCGCGCTCGACAGGGCGGCGCTCAATTGGAAGCCCCACCCGGAAGCGAACTCGATCGCCGTGCTCGTCGTCCACACGCTCGGCTCGGAGCGCGAAATGCTGCTCGCGATACGAGGCATGGCGTCCGACCGCAAACGAACAGCAGAGTTCGAGGTCACGGCAGCGGCGGCCGACCTGATTGCGCTGTTGGAGCTGGCCGACCTGGACGTGGACGAGCACATATCCGCGCTCACAGCCGAAGATCTGACGGCGATGCGGCCACGCGGTGACCGCCCGCCCCGCCCCGGTCTCGAGTGGCTGCTTCGGAACTACGGGCACGCCCGCGAGCACCTGGCGCAGATCGAGCTGACCAAGCAGCTATACGGCGCCTCCGCCGGCTAGACGTACTCCCCGACTAGGCCCCGCAGACGGGGCTGTTGATGATCCAGGGCAGGCAGAATTCGGGGCCTGCCACCGCCCACAACGTGAGCAGGGCGACGAGAGCCAGGCCGGCGACGAAGACGGTGCCCGTAATCACGTTGCGCCCAGGGACCGGCCAGGCTTTCCATCCCAGGCGCTTGGCCAGCCTCGGACCCGCGATGGCATCGATGAATGGGAAGAGGAGCAAGGCACCGAGCACGACCGGCGGGATGACCAGCGCCATGAACAGCTCCGGCCCCAGCTTGAGGAACTGAAACAGAAACAGGAAGTACCAGTCAGGCCGCGGGATGGTGGCGGTTCGAGGGTCGGCGGACGGCTCGAGCTGGAGGTTCTTCTGCACGAACGCAGCCAGCAAGCCCACCGCCACGAGCATGATCACCGCGATGATCGGATACGGCCAGAAGTGGTCCGGGAAGAAGGGATGGGTCTCGTCGTCGGGCATGTCGTCGGCGAGGTGGTGCCCGGCGTCGCCCATGAGGATCGGGAAGAGGGCGAGCCCGACTACCACTGGATACAGGATGTGGTCCGGGCCGATCGGCAGCCGTTTGTAGTCCGGCTCCAGCGTGTGGCCGGTGTGCGAGTCGACCTCGATGATCGGAATCTCCGTGGCCGCGGGGGCGGCGCCCGGCCCTTCTTTGCGCATCTCCTCTTCTTTCATCACATCGGCTCCGAGATGCCGTGGGCGCGGATGAATCGAAAGTGCACGTACATGAGCAGCGTTATCAGCGCCGGCAGCACGAACACGTGGATGGTGAAGAAGCGCTGCAGGGTCGGCGGGCCGACGACGCTCCCGCCCTGCAGCAGCTCCTTGATGAAAATTCCCAGCTGCGGCGGTGGCGCCGAGCCTGCGATCTTGATCGTGACCACGGTCGCAAAGTACGCCTTTGTGTCCCACGGCAGCAGGTAGCCCGACAACGAGAAGACCAGGATGATCAGCAGCATGGTCACGCCGACCATCCAGTTCAGCTCACGCGGCGCCCGGTAGGAACCGGTCCAGTAGACGCGGGCCATGTGGAGCAGGACCATGATGATCAACAGGTTGGCGCCCCAGAAATGGACGCCGCGGATGAGCCAGCCGAGATACACGTCGTGCTGGATGTAATTGACACTGGTGTATGCGGGGGCGGGGCTGCCGGCTGCGTCGGGCACGTAATAGAGCGACAGCAGGATCCCGGTCAGAAGCTGCAGGACGACGAGGATGAACACCATCCCGCCGAAGCAGTAGTAGAAGGCGTTGGCGTAGTTGGGCACGCGCTGGTAGAGCGCCTCATCGACGGCCTTGGTGAACGGGTAGCGCTCGTCGAGCCACTCCACCACCGCCATCTGGATCTCGCGTGGGTGGGGGATTGCCATCTCTAAAAGCCTAGGACGATGCCATCGACGGTGATGGTCTTGCCGTCGCTCCCTTTCTCCCACTTGAGATGTGAGAGCGGGACCGAAGCTGGGCCATGCTTCACCGTTCCATCGAGATGGAAGCGAGAGCCGTGGCACGGACAATCAAAAGTCTTTTCGGTCGAATTGAGGGCGATCGGGCAGCCCAGATGGGAGCAGTTGATGGCGAAGGCGTTCACCGTTCCTTTGTCCTTGACGAGGAACCCGCCGAAGGCGAGGTCCCCCGGGGCGTTGTCTCCGCCGCCGTCGGCCATGATGAAAGCGGAGTTGGGGCTCGTCGGGGCTTCGAACCTGATCGCATCGCCGTCGGCGAGCTGGTCGACGCTCTTGTCGAGGCTGATCGCTATCGCCGTCTTCTTCTGGCCCCTCGGCGGTGCCGGCCACAGGAAGACCAGGATCGGCGCGACCCCGGTGACCACGGTTGCTGTCAGGAGACTGGCCATCCACCACCCGATAAACGTCCGGCGGGTGTATCGCCGCGGCGCTGTGGAATCAGCCATCCGCCTCGAATTTTAGCGGCCGGTCAGCTCGCCGAGTAGGGGGGCAGTCCGACCGCCTCGCGCACCTCGGCCATGGTGCGCTGGGCAACTCTATGGGCCTGCGCTCCGCCGGCCTCCAGCACGTCATCGATGACGGCCGGGGTCAGGGTCGCCCGCCGCTCGCGGAAGGGCTGGAAGCGCTCGATGATCCGCTCGGCCAGCAGCTTCTTCTTCTCGTAGCAGCCGATCTTGGCCGTCCGGCACAGGTCCCAGTAATGCTGCCAGTCGTCGAAAAAGAACTTGTAGAACCCGCAGACGTTGCACGTTCGCGGATGGCCTGGTTGCGTCTTGTACGTGCGCTTGACGTCTGTGACCATGCCCAGGACCTGCTTGCGGATCACATCAGGCTCCTCGGTCACACCGACGACGTTGTTGAGACTCTTTGACATCTTCGCCTTGCCGTCCGTGCCCTTGACGAGGGGTGCGTCGGGATTGAGGACGATCTTCGGTTCTGGAAACACGTCGCCGTACGTGCGGTTGAAACGGCGGGTGATCTCACGCGTGAGCTCCAGGTGGGCGGCCTGATCGCGTCCCACCGGAACCACGTCGGCTTTCGGCATCAGGATGTCGGCGGCCTGCAGCACCGGGTACTCGAGCAGGCCGAGGTTCACGTTGTCGGGCTGATCGCGGACCTTTTCCTTGAAGGTCGGCACCCTCTGAACCCAGCTCAGCGGTGTGACCATGGCCAGCAGGAGCGAAAGCTCCGCGACCTGAGGGATGGACGACTGGCGGTAGATCACAGTGCGCTTGGGGTCGAGGCCGATGGCGATCAGGTCCATGACCATGTCGTAGAGGTCGTTTGTGAAGTCACGCGCTTTGGGCTTGGTAGTGAGCGTGTGATAGTCGGCAACGAAGATGTAGGACTCGTACTCGTCTTGCAGCCGCACGTAGTTGATGCCGGCGCCGAGATAGTTGCCGACGTGGAACCGACCGGTGACTCGAATCCCGCTCAGCGATCGCAGCCTGCTCGACATGTGGCCACCGAGTCTAGCGATACCGGTCCCCCCGTTACCCGCCTGGGCTCCCCACTGTGTGGGGAGCTCCTGACGCGCTGCGAAGCGGTGCCTCAGGTGAGGGGACCACCCACCCAGGGGGGCTTGTGCAGCGCTCGGCAGAATACGCGCCGGCCTCGAAACCGCCAATAGGTTCTTAACAGGGCGGTAGCATTGCCGCCGTTGCCAGATCGCGACCCAGCACCAGAACAACAATTTCCAGTCGCCGCCGGCCTAGGCTCCCAGGCACTCCGCAACACCGCGCTCGTGCTGACGGCCAAGGTCGTAGCCAGGCTGATCGCGCTGGTGACCGTGATCGCCCTCCTCAACCACCTGACCGCGGGGCCATACGGCACCTTCACCACCCTCGTCAACTACACGGCCATCGTCAGCGTGGTCCTGGACCTCGGCTTCAACGTCCTCTTCGTGCGCGAGGGTGCCCGCCACCGCGAGGAGATCCAGCGCTACCTGCGCAACGTCATGTCCGCCCGGCTCCTGCTGGCGGTGGTCAGCTTCGTCGTTCTCGCCATCGCGCTCAGCATTGCGGGCCTGGGGAGCTTGCTCGTCCCGGCCTTCGCGCTCATGGTCCTCACGTCATACGCAACGCTCCTCCGCAACACGCTCTACGCGGTGCAGCGGCTCGGCTACGAAGCCGCGGCCGTGGTGCTCGAGAGCGGTGTCCTGCTGACCCTCGTGGTCATCGGCATCAAAGCGGGCGCCGGTGTGACCTACTTCGTGTGGGCCTACGCCGCCCAGTACGCCTTCAGCTGCACTTACTTCGCCATCGTGCTCGCCGTCAGGAAGATCGCTGTGATCGGCTGGAGGTTCGAGCCGGATTTGATCCGAGCCTGGTTCTGGCAGGGCCTTCCCTTCGCGCTGACGTTCGTGCTCACCATCCTCTATTTCCGGCTCGACCAGCCGCTGATCTATGCGCTCCGCTCCAACGTCGAAGCCGGCTGGTACGGCGCGGCCTACAAGCCGTTCGAGGCGCTGCTGTTCATCCCGATGACCTTCTTGTCGGTCGTGTTTCCAGTGCTGTCCGTCTATCACCGGGAGCGGCCGCAGGAGATGCTCGATGCGGTCAGCCGCTTTTTCAAGGCCCTGCTGCTCATGGGCTGGCCGATGACCATCGGCATCTTCATGCTCGCGCACCCTTTGACCGGCGCCCTGCGTCTCTATCCGGAGTCTGAACCGGCGCTGCGTATCCTCTCGCTCTCGCTGGTGATCGCCTTTGTCAACAACGCCTTCATCGGAGCGCTGAGCGCGGCAGATCGACAGAATTCGTTCACGTGGGCCGCCGGCTGGAGCCTGCTCGCCAACCTGGTCCTGAACCTCGCCCTCATCCCCCGGTTCGGTTACCTCGGGGCCAGCTGGGCCACGGTGCTCACGGAGGTGGTTCTGGGCGTTGCCGGATGGACTTTGACCGCGCGCCACATCGGCCCTGTGCGGATCCTGGAGTTGAGCTGGCGTCCGATCGTGGCCGGGCTGGTGATGGCCGTGGTCCTCTATTTCCTTCGCGACTTCGGAGGACAGCTGATCCTGATCCCAATCCTCGTCGGCGCCTTGATCTACTCCGCCGCCTCGGTCGTGCTGCGGGCAGTGACCTCCGAGGAGATCGCCTTCGCCCGCCGCGCTCTCGCCCTGGCCAGATGACGCCCAAGCCCGTCTACCTGAAGCCCCGGGGCGCCGCTGAGCCTGTCCCCTGGCAGGAGATCGCAGTGGATGCGCCCGAGGTCGGTGCCCAAACCAGGCTCGAAGACGCCCAGTTCGTCGCTCTCGACGTGGAGACCACAGGTAATGCGCCATTCCTTGTGCTCGAGATCGGCGCCGAACGCTTCCGGCTCGAGGGGCCGCTTTCCTTCTTCGACACGCTTGTCGATTGCCGCGCCCCCATCAACCCTTATGCGCGCAGACGCCATCACATCGACCGTTCGATGCTGATCGGAGCTCCGGAGTTCCGAGATGCGCGAAGGGCATTCCTCCGGTTCGCGCAAGGAGCGGTGCTTGTGGAGCACAGCCATGACGCGTTCGACACCTGGTTGGTGGGTCGTGGGCTTGAAAGCCCGCTCGAGCATCCGATCATCGACACTTCGGCGCTGGCCAGGCTCGTCCTCGATCTGCCCAAGGGCCAGACGCCTGGACTCGCGTGGCTGGTGCAGGAGCTCGGCCTCGACGTGACCCCGGCGCACGCTGCGCTCGACGATGCCCGCGCGACGGCTACGGTCTTCCGTGCCCTGATCGCTCGCGCGCGCCGGAAGCTGCGATTGCAGACGGTGGGCGAGGTGCTCGCGCTTCTGCCGCGGCCGATGGTCGACCGGACTCCGCCTAGTCGAAGAGCGTCAGCTGCAGGTCCGGCTCCGGGTGCTCGAGGCCCGACAGGCCCACCCCGATCAGCCGCACCGGCCGCGAAGAGGCGTGCGACTTCTCAAGCGCCGACCGCGCGGCGCGGAAGATCGTCTCGACGTCGTCGGTCGGGCTCGTCCGGCTCACCTGGCGGCTCACCAACCTGAAGTCGGGCAGCTTCAGCTTCACGTAGATCGTGCGCGCGCGCACGCCTTCCGCTTTCAGGCGCTCCACCACGCGCTCGGTCAGGTCGCGCAGCGCTTGCTCGAGCTGTCCGCGGTCGCTGACATCGTGCTCAAAAGTTGTTTCGGCAGATATCGTCTTCGCCGGCTTGCTGCCGTCAACCGGCGCCCGGTCTCGGCCCTGGGCGAGGCGCTGAAGGACGGCGCCGCCAACGCCGAGCGCCTGCACCAAACGCTGAGTCTCGTATGAGGCCAGCTCACCGACCGTGCGTACGCCCATGGCACGGAGGCGCTCTTCGGTCTTCGGGCCAAGGCCCGGGATGACGCCGATGGGGAGTGGGGCCAGGAAGTCGGCTTCAGTCTCGGGCGCAACCAGCACCAGCCCGTCGGGCTTGCGCGTCCCGCTGGCCACCTTCGCCACGAGCTTGGACGTGGCTGCGCCGACGGACGCTGTAAGTCCGACCTCGGTGTGGATCTGGAACTTGATGCGGCGCGCGACCTCTTCCGCGTTGGAGGTCCCGTGGCGTGTGCGGGCGGTCACGTCCAGGTAGGCCTCGTCGAGGCTCATGCCTTCGACCAGCTCCGGCGAGGTGAACCTGCGAAAGATCTGATGGATGAGACGGCTCGCCTCACGGTAGCGGGCTCCGTCGGGATTGACGACGGTCAGTTGAGGACATAGCTGAAGGGCCTCGTGAAGCGGCACTGCCGATCGAACGCCGAATGCGCGAGCCTCGTAAGAGGCCCCCATCACGACCGCCCGGCGAGACCGTCCCGCAACCGCCACCGGAATGCCGCGAAGCTTCGGATCGTCGCGCTGGTGGACCGACGTATAGAAAGCGTCGATGTCGACGTGAAGGATGGTTCTCGGCCAGTTCTCGGGTCGGGGCATGCGGGCTTCGCGGCCAGTCTGCCACAACAAGTTGTGGCTTACCTACGGTCTGTGCGCTCGGTATTGAGGCTCCGCACCTAGGATACGAGCGCTGCGGCGACGTTCGAAAAGACGTTGGCGATCTGGTTGCCCATGGTGAGCAGGATCACGATCACGACGAAGCCGACCAGGACGAGCACGGCGGCAAAGCTCACGACCAGGCCGATCGCCATCCCAGAGCCAGACCGAGCGCCCGGAGGTGCCGACGCCCCAGGCGCGGCTTGGGCCGGGACCCAGGCCTGGCCGTTCCACCTCCAGAGCCGATCCTGGGACAGCGCCTGTCTCCACTGGGCGCCGTCCCACCACCAGAAGCCGTCGGGCGAGAACCGTGTCGGCGCGGGCCTGGGTTCAGGCCCCGGGGGGTGCCCGATCATGCCGGTCAATATAGAGGTGATGCCCAAAAACCTAAAATCCCGGCATCGATGAAGGGAGTCATCCTCGCCGGCGGCACCGGCAGCCGCCTACACCCTTTGACCCAGATCACCAACAAGCACCTGCTGCCGATCTACGACCGGCCGATGATCAGCTACGGGATAGAGGCCCTGGTCAAGGCGGGCGTCAAGGAGATCATGCTCGTCACCGGCGGCACCCATGCCGGCGAGTTCCTGCGCCTGCTCGGCGATGGCGCGGAGTTCGGAATCGAGCGCCTCTCCTATGCCTACCAGGCCAAGCCTGGAGGCATCGCTGAGGCGCTTGGGCTTGCCGAGCGCTTCGCCGCCGGGGGCCGCACCGTGGTGCTGCTCGCTGACAACGTCTTCGGACGCTCGCTGCGGCCGTGCGTCGAGGCGTTCCAGAAGCAGAAAGAAGGAGCCCGCGTTGTGCTCTCAAAGGAAAGCGATCGCGACCATCTGCGCCATCTCGGCGTGGCCCAGCTCAACGGCGAACGGAGGATCGAGCGCATCGTCGAGAAGCCCAAGGACCCTCCCAGCGAATTCGCAGTGACCGGAGCGTATTTCTACGACGAGACGGTATGGAGCGTGCTGCCTCAGCTCGAGCCATCGGGTCGCGGTGAACGCGAGATAACGGACGTCAACAACTGGTACCTCGAGCGAGGACTCATGGAATATGACGTGCTCGATGGTTTCTGGGGCGATGCCGGAGAATCGATCGACGCCTACTACGAGGTCAATGACTTCGTCCGCGCCAACGGTGCGAACCGCGATTCATGATGTGGCACTTTTGACCGTCATCGACGGCGTGGTGCTGAAGGATCTGGTCACCCACGACGACGAACGTGGTTTCTTCCGCGAGGTGATCCGTGAGACGGACGGATTCTTCGGGCACTTCGGCCAGTGGAGTCACTCGCTGATGTATCCCGGCGTCACCAAGGCCTGGCACCTCCACCGTAAGCAGACCGACTGGTGGTATGTGATCGGCGCGCTCAAGGTCGCCCTGTACGACACGCGCGAGGGATCGCCCACGAGGGGCCGGCTGATGGAGTTCCTGATGGGCGATGCGCACGCCACCTGCGTGAAGATCCCGCCCGGCGTTGCGCACGGGTGCCGGGCCCTCGAGCTGACCCATCTCCTTTATGTGACCTCGAACGTCTACGACCCTGAGGACGAGGGCCGGATCCCGCACGACGATCCGTCGATCGGATACGACTGGACGGCGGGCCCAGCGATCAAGTGAACGAGCGGAAATTCCGGCACCTCTTGGTGGCCGGTGGCGCCGGCTTCATCGGCTCCAATTTCGTTCGTCTTCTTCGACACACGCGCCCTGAGGTCGAGATCACAGTCCTGGACAAGCTGACCTACGCGGGCAACCCGGCGAATCTCGCGGAGTTCGAAGGCAAGCCGGGTTTCAGGTTTGTGAAAGGCGACATCTGTGATCAGCAGCTCGTTGAGTCGGTTTCTGCCGATGCCGACGCGATCGTCAACTTCGCCGCCGAGACCCATGTCGACAGATCGCTTATGGATCCGCTCGAGTTCATCGATACCGACGTTCGTGGCACCGCCGTCCTCTGCGCTGCGGCACGCAAGCACGGCCACCAGGCGTTCCTGCTGGTGAGCACCGACGAGGTGTACGGCGAAATCCGTTCCGGTCGCTCGACCGAAGACGACATGCTCAGGCCGCGAAGCCCCTACGCGGCAAGCAAGGCCGGTGGCGAGCACATCGCCCGCGCTTACGCGGAGAGCTTTGGCCTCCCGCTCATCGTCACGCGGGCATCCAACACCTATGGGCCGTACCAGTACCCAGAGAAGCTGGTCTCGGTCCTGGTCACCAACGCCATCGACGACATGCCGCTGCCCCTGTACAACGACGGCTCGGCGGTGAGGGACTATGTCCACGTGGAGGACCACTGCAGGGCCATCGACCTCGTTCTGCACGAGGCGCCTCTGGGTGGCGTGTACAACGTCGGCACCGGCGTCGAGACCAGCGGCCGTCAGGTGGCTGAGGCCGTGCTGGAGCTGATGGGCAAAGCGAAAAGCCTCATCCAATACGTAGCCGACCGCCCCGGTCATGACTACCGCTACGCGCTGGACATCTCGCGCATCGCCGGTCTCGGCTGGGAACCCCGGATCCGCTTCGCAGAGGGCCTCGAGAGCACCGTGCGCTGGTACGTCGAGCACCCGGAGTGGTGGCGCCCGCTGAAGTCGGGCGAGTACTGGGAGTACTACAAGCGGAACTACCGTCCCCTCAGCGCGAAGCCTTCGTGAAGCGGCCCGCCATTCCAAGCCAATACCAGCGCAGGTAGCGCGGCAGCCACCGCCATAGCTGGAAGCGACTCTGCCCGGCGGTGCGGTCACGCCACGTGGTCGGCACCTCGGCGAGCTGCATGCCCATCACATAGGCCTTGACCGTCAGCTCGAGCCCCAGCTCGAAACCGCCCGTGGATTCGATCATCACGCGCTGCAGCAGGCGCTTCGAGTAGAGGCGGAAGTTGGTCGTGGCGTCGTGGATCGGGAGCCCGGCGAGCCAGTGCAGCGAGAGGCCGGCTGCGCGTGACATCGTCCGCTTGAGCAGCGGTCCCCCGACCTGGCGGCCGCCGGTCATGTAGCGCGAACCCGCGACGACGTCGGCGCCCCCGCGGGCAAGCTCGTACATGGCATCGATGTCTGCGGGGTCGTCAGAGCCGTCGCCCATGGTGACCAGCACGTAAGGCGCGCGAGCTGCTCCAAGCCCCGACTTGATGGCGTTCAAGACCCCGCGCCCGATCGTGTTGCGGTGCAGCTGGAGCTCCGGAAACTGCGCCTGGAGTCGCTTCACGACCGGGACGGTGGAGTCCCCGTCGAAGTCGTACACGACCAGCACCTCGAGTGGCCGGACGCGCGTGCGCTCGATGACGCCGCGGAGGGTTGGGACGACGTTCTCGCCCTCGTTGTAGACGGGAACGACGACGGTGAGCGCGGGCGTCCCGGTCGCGTTCAGATCCGACCCGCCTCGATCTCTTCCCTCACCCAGGGGATGACTTCGTCCAGCATCTCCTCGAGCGAGGTCGTCGCCTCGAAGCCGAGGACATCGCGTGCTTTGCTCACGTCTGGGATCCGCCGCTGCACGTCGTGCTGGTAGGGTGGATCTGAGACCAGGCGCAGCGGTCGGTCCGCGCCGTGGACCTTGCGCCAGATCGCCTCGGCGAGCTCGGCGACCGTGGTCGAGCGAGAGGTCGACAGGTTGAAGTCCTCGTTCTCGGCATCGTCCGACTCCATGGCCAGGCGAATCCCATGGGCCAGGTCCCCTCCATACGTGTAGTGGCGGACCTGGCTGCCGTCGCCGAGGATGTGGAGGGGGTCCTGCCCTTTGAGCACCTTCTGAACGAGATCGGGCACGACGTGGCTCATGGCCAGCTTGACATTGCCGCTCAGGATCTCGCGGTCACGGAGTGCGCGTCGCTCACCGATGCCCACGCAGTTGAACGGACGCACGATCGTGTAGGGAAGGCCGTACTGCTCCAGCGCACCTCTCGCGAAGAACTCGGTGGCCAGCTTCTGAAAGCCATACGTCGATCGCGGGGGCGGGCTCTCCAGCTGCGCCCCCTCGGGGGTGGGGAAGCGGTCGGCCGACTCGAACACCATGCTGCTGGAGATGACCGTCATCCGCTGAAGCCTTCCCTGACGGTTCGCGGCGATGGCGGCGTCGAAGGTGGCGGCGCAGATGCGTTCGTTCTCCGCGAGCAGGTCGTATGCGAACTCGTGAAAGTACGAGATGCCGCCGATCATCGCCGCGCCGGCCACGACCTGGTCGCAGTCCATGGCGAGCTCGGTCAGCAGGTCGGCGTTCTTGGCATCGCCCTGCACGAACCGATAGCGGGCGTCGGCGTCGTGCCGGCGCTTGACCGGCCCGTACTTGCTGAAGTTGTCGACGCCGACCACCTCGTGACCCGCCTGCAGGAGCTCATCGACCAGATAGCCGCAGATGAATCCCGCGGAGCCGGTGACGAGGACTTTCAGAGTCTTATGGGTCCGGTTATGCCCCAGATGTCAACCACTTCGCGATCCCCGAAGTCCAGCTCCCGGTACGCGCGGTGCGGCGCGGCGATCACGATCACGTCCGATTCCTCAAGCACGCGGTCCAGCGGCGCGAACGACTCGTCCTGGATGTACGGGTCGGTGCAGAGGACGCGCGCGCCTTTGAATGCGGCGAGCTTTCGAAGTTTGTAGCTGAGCGACGCACGCGGATCGTCGGACTCTCCCTTGAAGGCCATGCCCAGGACGCCCAGCGTGCGCCCGGACAGCGGGCGTCGCGAGTTGAGCGTGTCGACGATGTAGTTGGGCAGGCCCTCGTTGATCTGCATCGCCGCCTGGCCCATCGGGAAATGGTCGGGCGTGAACGCCGACAGCTGCATCGTGTCCTTCAGGAGGCATGGCCCCGCGGCGAAGCCAGGACCTGGCAGATCGGCGGCCCGCGGGTAGTCGCGGCGGATGGCGTCGAGCACCCGGTTGTAGTCCAGGCCGGAGCGGTGCGCGATCTGAAAGAACTGGTTGGCGATCGCGAACTTCATGTAGCGCCACGTGTTCGTCAGCAGCTTTGCCAGCTCTGCCTCGATTGGTGTTGTGCGCACGACCTGCACCCCAAGGCGCTCGAACAGGCGGCTGGCCTTGGCGAATGCGCCATCGGACGACGCCCCAACCAGCTGAGGCAGGCTGCGGATCTCCTCGAGCGCATGTCCCTCGGCGATCCGCTCCGGGCAGAAGACCACCTCGGCTTCGATCCCGCCGGCTCGCAGCCTCCTCTCCACGCTCTCGGTCGTGCCCGGAAAGACCGTGGATCGCAGCACGACCAGGCTGCCGTCGCGGAGGTGGGGGATGAGGTCGTCGACGACACGGTCGAAGATCCGGACCGACGGGTTCATGAACTCGTCGATCGGCGTCCCGATGACCAAGATGACCGTCTGGGTGCGTGCCAGCAGCTGGGGATCCGACGCCAGCTCGAGGCGACCGCTGGGAAGGAGCTTCCGGAGCAGCTCCTCGGCACCGTTCTCGTGGAATGGCACGCTCCCTGACCGGACCTGTTCGATCTTGGCGGCGTCGATGTCGTCGATGCCGACGCGGTAGCCGCAGTCGGCCAGTGAGAGGGCCAGCGGCAGGCCCACGTGCCCGCAGCCGCCGACGACGACGACATCCAGAGCATCCATGGGCGCCAAATTATGATGGCTTGACCCGTGACCCCAACCCAGATTTGAGCCGTCCGTCTGTCGTCCTCGACATGCGGCCGCTGCAGGGACCCAGCGCCAAACGCGGCGTCGGCTCGTACGCCAGGGGACTGCTCGGCGGCCTGATCGGCGAGGGCTTTGACTCCAACCTGACTCTGCTGCTCCACTCAGACCTCCCGGTACCGTCCCTCCCTGTGGGTGGCTACAGGCTCGCCGGCTCGCGGCGCCGCTACCGTGGCCAGCTGGCCGCGTATGAGGACGCGGTGGTCCTGGGATCGGACCTCGCGCGAATCGGACCCGACGTCTACCACGCCATCGACCTGCGCCTGCCGGGCCGGTCGCCATGCAAGGTCGTGGTCACCCTCCACGACCTCATTCCGTGGGCATGGGGCGGCCCGCGTATGCGCGGAGAGCGATTTCGTTTCTGGATCGGCCGCCGGCTGCTGCGGCGGGCCGACGCGGTGCTGGCGGTCTCGCAGGCGACCGCCGTCGATGCTGTGCGTTACGGACGGGTAGATCCTGAGCGGCTCCGCGTCGTGCACGAGGCGGCGTCGCCTGTCTTCAAGCCGAGGCCGGGGGCGGCGGACCGCGTCCGCGAGCGCTGGCAGGTCGAGCCGGGCTACCTGCTCTTCGTCGGCGCCCTTGACGCGCGCAAGGATCCCGGGTCGCTGCTCCTCGCCTGGCGTGCGGCGCGCGAGATCCGATCCGAGCTCGAGCTCGTGCTTGCCGGCGACCCAGGGCGACAAGCGCCGTCTGAGATGCCAGGAGCCCGTGTGCTGGGGCACGTCGACGACCCTGATCTCGCCGACCTCTACTCTGCCGCCGGCTGCCTTCTGTTCGCCAGCCGCTACGAGGGCTTCGGGCTGCCATGCCTGGAGGCGATGGCGTGCGGCTGTCCGGTCGCCGCGTACAGCAACTCGAGCCTCCCCGAGGTCATCGACGGAGCGAGTGAGCTGGTTGCAGACGGCGACGCCCCGGCCTTGGGCCGCGCTGCAGCAGCCTTGATCGCGGAGCCAGAGCGGCCGCGTCGTGCCGGGCTCGAGCGGGCCGCCAAGTTCAGCTGGCGCAAGGCTGCTCGGCAGACGATCGCGGCATACGAATCCCTACTGAGATAATCGCGCCAGCGTGAGCAAGGTAGCTGTCATCGGGGCCGGTTACGTCGGGCTCACCACAGGCGCTTGCCTGGCAGATCTGGGCAACGACGTGGTCGTCGTGGACATCGACCACGACAAGATCGCGAAGCTCAAGCAGCACCAGGTGCCGTTCTACGAGCCTGGACTGAACGAGCTCGTGAAACGGAACGCGATGGCGCGCAGGCTGCATTTCACCACGTCATATGCGGATGCCGTGCCCGGCGCCGACTACGCAATCATCGCCGTGAGCACGCCTGAAGGCGAGGGCGGCGAGGCCGACCTTTCTTACGTTGAGGCCGCTGCAAATTCGATAGCGGAATGCATGGACGGACCACTAATCGTCGTCAACAAGTCCACAGTGCCGCCGCTCACCGGCGACATGGTGGCGAACGTCCTGAGCAAGCGAAGCGGGAATCACGACGCTGTAGTGGTTTCGAATCCAGAGTTCCTGCGCGAAGGCTCTGCGATCCAGGACTTCATGCACCCGGACCGCGTCGTGATCGGGAGTCATGACCGTACAGCGGCGGAGAAGGTTGCTGCGCTCTACGAGCCACTCCAAGCGCCTGTGCTCATCACGCCCAACATCTACACGGCGGAGATGGTCAAGTACGCGTCCAACGCATTCCTCGCCGCTCGCATCTCGTTCATCAACGAGATCGCGCGCATCTGTGAGCGCGTGGACGCTGACGCCAAGCTGGTCGCAGAAGGGATGGGGCTCGACCGGCGCATCGGCCCTGCGTATCTCGACGTCGGCATTGGCTACGGTGGGAGCTGTTTCCCGAAAGATGTCAAGGCGCTGGCCGCACTGGCCGCGCGCTTCAGCTACCACCCAGAGCTTCTGCATGCGGTGATGGACATCAATCGCGATCAGCGGATGCTGGTCATCGACAAGCTGCGTGAGTGCCTGGAAGAGCTTCAGGATCGAGTCATCGGCCTGCTGGGACTTGCGTTCAAGCCGAACACCGACGACCTCCGCGAGGCACCCGGCATCGACATTGCCAGGGTCCTCCACGCTGCCGGCGCTCAGGTGCGCGCGTACGACCCCGCCGCGATGGAAAACGCGCGAGCCGTGCTCCCAGAAGTCGAGTACGCACGCGACCCCTACACACTGGCGCAGGGTGCGGACGCGCTGGTGGTGATCACTGAGTGGAACGAGTTCCGCCAGCTCGACCTCAGACGTCTGAAGACCTTGATGCGGCGGCCCGTCATCATCGACGGCCGCAACATCTACGACCCCGCGACGGCACGGGAGATCGGATTCACCTATCAGGGGATCGGCCGCGACTAAGAGCTCCGGCAAGGATCGAGCGGTGGTCTCGGGCGCAGCCGGATTCATCGGCTCGCACCTGTGTGGAGCGCTGCTCGAACGTGGGCTGCGGGTCCTCGCCCTGGACAACTTCATAACCGGTTCTCGTGACAACCTTCGACAGCACTCGAGTCACCCTGATTTCGAGTTTCGGCAGACCAACGTCAACGAGCCGGTGCTGGTCGATGGGGAGGTTCGCTACGCACTTCACTTCGCATCCCCGGCCTCGCCGCCCCAGTACGACGCGAATCCCATCCATACCCTGAAGGTTGGGACCCTCGGGACCATGAACATGCTTGGACTGGCTCGCGCCAAGGAGGCGACCTTCCTGCTTGCTTCGACGTCTGAGGTCTATGGCGATCCCCTCGTCCATCCCCAACCCGAGTCGTACTGGGGCAACGTCAACCCGATCGGGCCGCGCGGCTGCTACGACGAAGCGAAGCGGTGCGCCGAGGCATTCGCGATGGCCTACCACCGCGCACATGGCGTCGACACGCGCATCGTGCGGATCTTCAACACGCATGGACCCCGCATGCAGGTGTCCGACGGCCGCGCCGTGCCCAACTTCATGGCACAGGCCATACGGGGCGAGCCCATCACCGTGTATGGCGACGGCTCACAGACCCGCAGCCTCTGCTACGTCTCCGATCTGGTGCGCGGTGTGCTCGCGGCGCTCGAGCTGGGCGACGAGCTGCCCGTCAACCTCGGCAATCCTGAGGAGGTGACGGTGCTTCAGCTCGCCCAGACGATCGTGCGCCTGGCCGCCTCGAAGAGCCCGATCGTCTTTCGAGAGCTGCCGATCGACGATCCCAGGCAGCGCCGGCCGGACATCGCCAGGGCACGCGAGCTCCTCGGCTGGCAGCCGGAGGTTGGTCTTGAGGACGGCCTCGCTCGCACCCTGGAATACTTCCGTCAGGTGGTATGACCAGGCATGCCTCTACAAGAGACGCTCAGGAAGTTCATCCGGGACGTCCCCGATTTCCCGCAGCCGGGCATCGTGTTCAAGGACATCACGCCGCTCCTCGCCGACAAAGCCACCTTCAAGCTCGTGGTCGACGCAGTCTGCAGCCGGTGGATCCAAAGTCCTCCGGACCTGGTGGCGGCGATCGAGGCGCGCGGCTTCATCCCAGGCGGCGCCGTGGCGCGCGCGCTCGGTGCCGGGTTCGTCCCTATCCGCAAGCCAGGCAAGCTGCCCTGGAAAACCGTCAGCCAGGACTACCAGCTGGAGTACGGAACCGACCAGCTCCAGGTCCATGAAGACGCGGTCAAGCCGGGGCAGTCGGTGCTGATCGTGGATGATGTGCTCGCCACAGGCGGCACCGCGGCTGCCGCCGTCGAGCTGATCCGCAAGCTCGGCGGTGTAGTGCTGGGCGTGCACGTGCTGATCGAGCTGAGCTTTCTCGAAGGCCGCCGCAAGCTGCCCGGAATCGACTTCGTGGCGGAGATCACCTACTAGAGGAGGACCGTGAAAGCAAGCGCGAAAGGCAGCGATGTCCGTGACCTGAAGCTGGCCGCCGAAGGCCAGGACCTCATCGATTGGGCGGCCAGAGAGATGCCGGTGCTCAACCTGATCCGGGCGCGGTTTCTCGCGGAGCAGCCGCTCAAAGGCCTCAGGGCCGCAGCGTGCCTGCACGTCACAAGCGAGACCGCAAATCTGATGTTGACCTTGAAAGCGGGAGGCGCCGACCTGGCGCTCTGCGCATCTAACCCACTCTCGACGAACGATGCTGTGGCCGCGGCGTTGGCATCGCTGCATGGCATCAAGACTTACGCGATCCGCGGCGAAGACAACGACACCTACTACCAGCACATCGAGGCCACGCTCGACCACCGGCCGGCGCTCACGATGGATGACGGAGCCGATCTGGTGTCGGTGCTGCACAAGTCACGGCAGGATCAGCTCAGCGAGGTCATCGGCGGCATGGAGGAGACCACCACCGGTGTGATCCGTCTGAAGGCGATGGCCGAGCGTGGCGTGCTGCGCTACCCGATCATCGCGGTCAATGAAGCCGACACGAAGCACATGTTCGACAACCGGTATGGAACCGGGCAGTCGACCATCGACGGCATCATTCGCGCCACCAATGTCCTGCTGGCCGGAAAGACATTCGTCATCGCCGGCTACGGTTGGGTCGGCAGGGGACTCGCGTCGCGGGCCAAGGGCCACGGCGCTGACGTGGTCATCACCGAGGTCGATTCGGTCAAGGCGCTCGAGGCGGCGATGGACGGCTTCCGGGTCATGAAGATGGATGACGCCGCACGCGAGGGCGACATATTCGTGACCGTGACCGGCGACGTGAACGTCCTCGACCGCAAGCATTTCGAGTCCATGAAGGACGGCGCGATCCTTGCCAACTCCGGGCACTTCAACTCCGAGATCAACCTCAAGGCGCTCGACGAGCTGGCTACGGGAGTCCGACAGGTGCGGCCGTCGGTGCAGGAGTACCGCCTCGGTGACGGCCGCCGGCTGCACCTGCTCGCCGAGGGCCGCCTGATCAACCTCGCGGCGGCCGAGGGGCACCCGGCCGCGGTGATGGATATGAGCTTCGCAAACCAGGCCCTTTGCGCGGCGTACATGGCGCGCAAGGCGAGCACACTCGAGCCTCAGGTCTATGACGTGCCGGATGAGATCGACAAGGAGGTGGCGCGGCTCAAGCTCGACGCGATGGGGATCGGGATCGACACCCTGACCCCGGAGCAGGAACGCTACCTCTCCTCGTGGGAAGAGGGGACTTAGCTGCTGCGCGCGGCCACCGTCAGATCGAGCAGCCCCTCCCCGGCGGCGCCGCGGGCGCGGCCGGACCTCCCCGCGGGGCGGGGAGGGTAACCCACGTTCGGGCCCGCTCGGCGCACGTGGGTGCTGGGCGGGGGCGGCGCTCGTGGCGCCGCCCAGGTTGGAGTGCTCCAGGCGCTGTTCGAAGGCGGCCTCGAGCCACCGGTGGCGGTGGTCGGCGTGAGCGTTGGCGCCTTGAACGGAAGCGCCATCGCCGCTTATCCCTCCCTGGCGGGCGTGATGATGCTGCGCGAGCTCTGGATGTCGCGGCAGGCTCTCGACGTCTTTCGCGCGCACCCGCTGGGGGTGATCCTCTCCGGACTGCGGCGCGGCCCCCTCAGCGCGCTGCCCCAGGACAATGTGCGGCACCTGGTCGAACGTGCGCAGACGCTCACCGGGATCACCACTTTCGAGCAGCTCAGGCTTCCGCTCGCGGTGGTCGCCACCGACCTCAACTCAGGCCGGCCGGCTGTGTTTCGCGCCGGAGCCCTGACGCCGGCGTTGCTCGCCTCTACTGCCATCCCCGGCGTTTTCCCATCGGTCAAGATCGACGGCCGTGAGCACATGGACGGCGGGGTCGTTGACAACACCCCATTCGACATTGCCATCGGCGACGGAGCCAAGGAGGTGCTCGCGATCAGCCTCATGGCAGGGGGCGAGAACGAGCGCGCGCCTGCCACGTGGCCCGAGCTGATCGCTCGGACGCTGCAGCTGTCACTCCATCACCAGATGCTCAGCGATTACGAGCGGCTGTGCGAGAGGACCCGAATCGTTGTCATCTGCCCGGTCACGGCTCCCACGGCGACGTGGGAGATGAAGAGGGAGCACCTCGATGCGGTGGTCGAGCAATCCAGGGAGGCGATGGCCCGGCTGCTCGCGCAGCGCGGATCGAAGTTCTTGCGCCATTCGGGGATCCACTACCTGGAGCTGGGCTGAGCGCACCGTCGTGTAGGATCAGCGCGTCCCAGAGGTATGAACCTGGCGCCTGGGGACGGGCCTGGAGCGACCTCCAACGCGGTCCGCCCTTGCCGGCGTGGGTGATTCAGTGGAGGACTGTAGTGTTCCGCAACGAAAGCTCCTTGGATCTTCGACGGCCTAGACGGCCGGGGGCCTGCGGCCCTGATGCCTGCGTCAGTGGGCCCGGCGCCGTCTCGTCACCCATCCACAGATGGGCTCCTCGTAGCGCCACCCCTTCCTTGGCACCGGCCGTCGATGCCGCCAATATCCGGCGGACCTCCGCCGCGGAACACTCGTAATGGCAGCCAGCGTTTTCACGTCCGAGTCGGTCACCGAGGGCCACCCGGACAAAGTCGCCGATCAGATCTCCGACGCCATTCTCGACGCCATCCTCGCCAAGGACCCGCTCGCGCGGGTGGCCTGCGAGACCGCAATCACCACCGGGCTGGTCCTGGTCGTGGGCGAGATCACGACCGACTGCTACGTCGACATCCCGCGCATCATCCGCCAGACCGTGCGCGAGGTCGGCTACACACGGGCCAAATTCGGGTTCGATGCCGAGACCTGCGGCATTGTCACCAGCATCGACGAGCAGTCCCCGGACATCGCCCAGGGAGTTGATGTGGGAGGCGCCGGCGACTCGGGGATGATGTTCGGGTTCGCCTGCGACGAGACGCCGGAGCTGATGCCGATGCCGATCATGCTCGCCCACCGGCTTGCGCGTCGGCTGGCCGAGGTCCGGCGGTCGAAGGTCCTCAACTATCTGCGCCCGGACGGCAAGGTCCAGGTCACCGTTCGCTACGGGGACGATGACCGGCCGGCTGCGGTCGACACCGTGGTCATCTCTGCCCAACACCATGACGAGATCGACACCGAGCAGCTGCGCTCCGACATTGGCGAGCACGTCGTCGATTCAGTGATCCCCCCGGAGCTGCGGGATGGTCGAGTGAAATCGTTCATCAATGCCACCGGTCGCTTCGTGATCGGCGGGCCCGTCGCCGACGCTGGTCTCACGGGGCGCAAGATCATGGTCGACACGTATGGCGGGTACGCAAGGCACGGGGGTGGATGCTTCTCGGGCAAGGACCCGACCAAGGTCGATCGCGCCGGCGGCTACGGAGCGCGCTATGTCGCGAAAAACATCGTTGCCGCGGGCCTCGCGAGGCGCTGCGAGGTTCAGATCTCATACGCGATCGGTGTCGTGAAACCGATCGCCGTTCGTATCGACACTTTCGGCACAGGCAACGTGCCGGAGGCGGCGCTGACAGCAGCCGTCAACAAGCTCTTCGACCTCAGCCCGCTTGGGATCATCAAGGAGCTCAACCTGCGCCGCCCGCTCTTCCGGCAGACCGCGGTCTACGGACATTTCGGGCGCACCGACATCGACGCACCCTGGGAATCGACGGCGCGGGCGAAGGAGCTTGCGGAAGAGGTCGGTTGAAGCGAGCCGCGTCTAAGACGTTTGCGGTGATCCCCGCCGGCGGGGCGGGAACGCGCCTGTGGCCGCGATCACGCCGCTCGACCCCCAAGCACGTTCTCCCACTCGGTGAGGGCGGCCGCCCGCTTCTCCGAGAGACTTTCGAGCGCGCTCGTCGGGTCGCGGACGAAGTCTTCGTGCTCACCGAAGTGCGCCAGCGAGGCATCATCTCGACGGTGCTCCCAGAGATCGATGCGGAGCATCTGATCCTCGAGCCCTACGCGCGCGGCACGACCAACGCGTATGGCCTGGCCGTGCTCACGTTGAGCGCTCGCGATCCCGAGGCTACGATGCTGACGATGCCCGCCGACCACGTCGTGCGCGGGGGCGCGAAGGTGAGCAGCGTGGTGCGGGCGGCCATCCGCGTGTCACGGACGACTGACTCGCTGGTAACAGTGGGGCTGAAGCCGACGTTTCCCTCCACCGGCCTGGGCTACATCCAGGCACCAGGCCGCGCCGCCGGCGGCGCAGTGCGGGTCAAGCGTTTTGTCGAGAAGCCTGATCTGGCCACAGCGCGACGATTCGTCAAGGCGGGCGGCTATTACTGGAACCTGGCCTGGTTTGCGTGGCGGCTGTCCGTCTTTGTCGACCAGCTCGGGCGTCATGCTCCTCGCCGGCTGGTGGCGCTCCGTAAGGTGCTTTCGGCTCGAAACTCAGGCGACGAGACCGGGGCAGCTGAGCTGTACCGGCGCCTGCCCGTCGAGGTCATCGACCGCAGCGTGATGGAGAAGACCGATCGGCTGCTGCTCGTCCCCGCTGACTTCGAGTGGGCCGACATCGGCAACTGGGCCGAGCTGGGCGATCGCGTGACCGCTGACGCCCATGGCAACTCAGTTGAGGGTGAAGCGGTCCTCATCGACACGCGCGGCAGCCTCGTGCTCGGGGACAGGCGGCTGGTGGCGGCGATTGGCCTGGAGGACATGATCATCGTGGACACGGAGGATGCGATCCTGGTCTGCCCGCGCTCCCGCGCCCAGGACGTGAAGAAGGTCGTCGACGCGCTGAAGCGCGCCCGCAAAACTCGTTACCTTTAGGTAGTGCCCAGCCTCGGAAGTTCCTTGCATCTTCGCGGCCTGGACGGCCGGGCGCCTGCGGCGCTGAAGCCTGCGTCAAGGGGCCCGGCGCTGCGTCGTCACGCATCTAGCGATGCGCTCCTAGCCGCGCCACCCTTTCCTTGGCTCCGGCCGCCGATGCCGCGAAATATGCCGCGGACCTCCGCGGCCGGGCACTAGAGATGCCAGCCCCAATCAAGTTCGGCACCGACGGTTGGCGAGGGGTCATAGGTGACGATTTCACCTTCGCAAGCGTGCGCCGCGTCGCGCAGGGCACCGCCGAGTACCTCTCATCGCGATCCGAAGCCCCCCTGGCCGTCGTCGGCTACGACTGCCGCTTCGCGTCGGAAGAGTTCGCCAGGACGGTCGCCGACGTGTTTGCAGACGGCGGCGTCCGGAGCCTCATGTTCGACCGTCCCTCCCCAACCCAGGTGGCGTCCTGGACGGTGATCGATCGCAAGGCAACGGGCGCAGCGGTCGTGACCGCCAGCCACAACCCCTACATGTTCAACGGCATCAAGTACAAGCCGGAAACCGGGAGCTCTGCGCCGTCTGACGTCATCGCCGAGCTCGAGCGGCGGATCAACGCCCTGCCCGAAGTCGCTGTTCCCGGGCGCCACGAATCGGACGATCTGGTAACCGTTTACGACCCCAAGCGCGCCTACTACATGCAGATCGCTCGCATGGTCGACCTCGAGGCCATCAAAGGAGCGGGGCTCCACATCGTCCATGAATGCATGCACGGGTCCGGCTACGGCTACGTGGCGGACCTGCTCGGCGGTGGCAAGACGAAGGTGACCGAGCTGCACAGCGAGCGGAATCCGTTCTTCGGCGGTTTCAACCCCGAGCCGATCCGACCCAACATCGACGCGGC
This sequence comes from Candidatus Dormiibacterota bacterium, assembly GCA_036505515.1. Taxonomy (GTDB): domain Bacteria; phylum Chloroflexota; class Dormibacteria; order Dormibacterales; family Dormibacteraceae; genus DASXTG01. The sequence continues at coordinate 36,337 of DASXTG010000171.1, forward strand.
GCTGGCCGTGATGAGCAAGGGTGGCAGCGACCTCTGCATCTGCACGGATGGCGATGCGGACCGGGTTGGCATCATCGATGAGAGTGGCCGCTTCATCAACCAGCTGCAGGTGTACGCCCTGTTGATGCTCTATCTGTTCGAGGTTCGCGAGCAGAAGGGCCCGGTGGTGAAGACGGTCAACATGACGTCGATGGCTGACAAGCTGGGCGCCGAGTTCGGGACCGACGTGTACGAGGTCCCGGTTGGATTCAAGAACATCGCCCCCAAGATGATGGAGACGAAAGCCGTGCTGGGCGGAGAAGAGTCGGGCGGGTATGCAGTGCGCGGGCATATACCTGAGCGCGACGGCATCTTGGTCGGATTGATGTTCGCCGACATGATCGTCAAGCGCCACAAACCGCTGTCACAGATCCTGGCGGACCTGGAACAGCGTGTCGGGCCTCATGCGTACTCCCGCCACGACATCCATCTCGAGCGATCGACTTACGACTCGGATCGCCAGCGAATCCTCGATGCCATGGCGAAGAGTCAGCCGAGCGAGCTGGCGGGCGTCAAGGTCGCTCGCGTGACCACCGACGATGGTTTCAAGTTCCACCTCGC
>DASXTG010000172.1:0-23871 GCA_036505515.1 Candidatus Dormiibacterota bacterium
GCCAACTGGCTGCGCGCGCATAACCATGACGACCTGTCACGCGAGCTCCGCAGCGCGGCCGCGCGGATGACGACCGACGAGCCCGCTGGCCTCTACGCCATGCAGACCGTGCTGCGCCGCCTGCGGCCGTTGAGCCTTGACGACCGGAGCGCTCAGGAGCGGTTGAAGATCCTGTCGACCGAGCTCCGGACGGCGGTGCAGGACCGCTTCGAGCAGCTGGAGCTGCTCCCCTTCAGCCGCCCCTAGCCCACCGGGGGTGGATGACCGCCGCCGGATCAGGTCAGGCTCGCCCTATGAGCCTCGAATCGGGTTCAGCCGCGCGGTTCGCGCCGGCAACCGCGTCGTCGTGTCTGGCACGGCGCCGGTGTGGCCGGACGGCTCCTGCGACCCGGATCCATACGTGCAGGCGAGAAGATGCTTCGAGATCATCGTCCAGGCGCTCTCCGAAGCCGGCGCGGAGCCCAGGCACGTGCTGCGAACGCGCATGTTCGTGACCGACGCCGCATTCGCCGATGCGGTCGGCAAGGCGCACGGCGAGGTGATGCACGAGGCGATGCCCGCGGCGACCATGGTCGTCGTCAGCGCGCTGCTCGACCCGAGGTGGAAGGTCGAGATCGAAGCCGAAGCCCAGCTCGACTAGAGGCTCGGCGCGAAAAGCCCTCGACGGATCTTCGGCGCCCATGCGGCCCATCTCCGGGTTCAGCTCCTGCGCTGCTCGCTTACGAATCGATCTGATGCGCTCGCTGCGCTGCTCGTCGCCTCACCCGGATCTGGACCACCTGGATCACCGAATCTCTCGCCGAGGGTTTTCGGCCGCGCCTGAGGCTCAGGCCTTCGAGCGTTTGGGCCCCTTGCCCGATTCGACGTACCTCTTGAGCCTGCCCAGGTTGCTGCGGATTCCCTCGGCGTACTGGCCGGCAAGCAATCCGCCGGCGAACCGGAGCAGCCCGCCCAGCTCGTAATCCATCTCGTACACCACGTGTGTGGTGCCGCCCTTCTCCGTGTACGTGTACGACCACGTGCCCTTCAGCGGGCCTCGCGTGAATCGTCCGGCGCATCTCCTCGGCTTGGTGTAGACGGTCTGCTCGACCTCGAGCGTTTCCTTGAGCCCTCCAGGCAGCTCGAGGTGGTAGCGATAGCGCGTGCCCTTGCCGGGCGGGTCCTCGTCCAGCTTGTCGATCCGAGCGACGTTGGTGGACCAGCGCGGCGCGTTGGTCGCGTCCTCCTGCACCACGGCCCAGACGCGCTCTGCCGGCGCGTCGATGTCGACCGACTCGCGGATCTTCGTCACCCTGCGATTATCGAACGCAGTGGGAGGCGCGCTCAGGCACCGAAACTACCGCCTCTTCCTGACCGGACAGATCGTCTCCACGGTCGGGACCTGGATGCAGTCCGTGGCCATGCCATGGCTTGCGCTTCAGCTCACGCACAGCGGACTGCTCGTGGGGCTGGTGCTGGCGACGCAGTTCACGCCAGTGCTGTTGGGAAGCCAGTTCGGCGGGTTGGTCGCCGACCGCTACCGCAAGCGCAGCGTCCTGCTGGCGACGCAGGCAGCGTTCATCGTCCCGTCTTTCGTCCTCTTCGGGCTCACGGCGGCGGGTCATGCGCAGTACTGGATGGTGCTGGTGGCAGCGGCGGCAACCGGCACCATCAACGCGTTCGACGTTCCGGCGCGCCAGGCGTTCGTGATCGAGATGGTGGGGCGGCAGGACCTCATGCACGCCATCGCGCTCAACTCCTCTGTCTTCAACGGCGCCTCTGTCGTCGGGCCCGCGGTAGCAGGCGTGCTGATCAGCGCCGTCGGCGTGCCCCTCTGCTTCCTGGCCAACTCACTGAGCTACCTGGCTGCAATCGGTGCGCTGCTGCTCATGCGCAACCTGCCGGACATGGTGACGGAGCGACACGAGCAGCCCTGGCTCGCACGCCTGGCGCAGGGTGCCGCCTACGCTCGCAGGGAGCCGATCGTCGGGATGCTGCTGCTTGCGGTCGCGGTCTTCTCTCTGTTCGCGATGAACCGGCTCACTCTCGTGCCCTTGTTCGCGGACGACGTGCTGCACGTGGGGGCTCAGGGCTTCGGATTTCTCGTCGGCTCGATGGGCCTGGGCGCGCTGGTCGGCGCTCTCACTCTCGCTTTCTTCCCGGCCGCCGGCGCCGATCCACGCCGCCAGTTCTGGATGGCGCTGCTCTGGGTGGTCGCGCTCCTCGAGTTTTCGATCTCACGCATCTATGCCGTCTCGCTGGTCACGCTCTTCGTCGCCGGCTACTGCCAGATCTCGTTCGTCGCCACCGCCAACAACCGCATCCAGGCCATCACCCCAGACCACCTCCGGGGCCGCGTGATGGCGCTCTACGCCCAGGCGCTGATCGGCGTCGGGCCGATCGGCAGCATGCAGGCCGGCGTGCTGGCGACGCTCCTCGGCGCTCCCTGGGCGATGGCTATCGGAGCCCTGGTCGCGGGGGTGGTTGTCATCGGGATCCGGCTGGCTCGCCCCCAAGTCTTCGCTCCGCCATGACCAAGCGCCCCTACTTATCGGCCCCGCCCGCGGCCAGCATGGCTTGCAGGCCGTCCCGCAGCGATGTGCTCACGTCATATGCTGGTGACCAGCCGAGGGTCCGCAACCGGGTCGGATCGCCGACGACGAACCTCTCTGACTCTTCTCGCTCGATCCGCCGCAACCGCACATTGTCGCCGGTCATCGACAGCAGCTGGTCCACAACTTCGCTCATCAGCGTCGGTACGCCGCTGCACAGGTTGTATACGCCACCCGGCTCGCCATCCTGCAGCAGGACCACGCATCCCGCCGCGGCGTCGCGGACGTCCAGATAATCCCGCCATCGGTCGAGGTCACCGACCTCGAGCTCGCCGCCCCCCAGTCGAATCAGCTGCACGATCCGGCTCGTGATGTCGCCAAGTGCTGTTACACATGACACTCCGGGCCCGATCAGGTTGAACGGGCGCGCGTAGACCACCGGCAGTCCCGCACGGTATGCCTTCCGGCTGATCTCAAACTGGAAGAGCTTGGTGAGCCCGTAGTCATTGGAAGGGGCCAGCGGGTCATCCTCCCGGATCGGATCCCGCCCGCCTGCGGTCGCATATTCGGCGGCCGACCCCATCACCACCAGGCGCTGGATCGCGCTGTCGCCGAGGGCATGGACGAGGTTCGTGAGCGCGATGACGTTGGCTTCGATCAGGGCGCCGAAATCGGAGGTTCCCGACAGGCCGACGGTGTGAAGGACCTGGGCTGGTCTGGAAGCTTCTACGGCCGCTCGCGCCTCATCAGGCTTGCTCAAGTCGCAGGTGAGCCAGTGCACGCCCTGAGGCGCGATCGTGCCAGGGCTCCGCGGCTGGCGGCGAGTCCCGTAGACCTCCGCCCCGCGTTCCGCCAACAATCGCGCTGCGTGTCCGCCAAGGGCGCCGCCTGCTCCGGTGACCAGCACGCGGGCGGCCTTGCTCATTTGAGGAAACTGGCACGCTCCTGCTCGAATCGGTTCTGAGCCTCGACGAAATCCTCGTGCCGGCCGATGTCCAGCCAACTCCCGTCGAAGGGATAGGCCAATACGGGCTTGCCATCGGCCAGCAGCAGCCGCACCAGGTCAGGCATGTCCAGGTACTCGCCAGGCGTTATGTACTCGCGGACCGAAGGCTCCATCACGTAGACGCCCATGCTGACCACATAGTCCAGGCTGGGCTTTTCGATGTAGCGCGTGACCCGCCCGCCGTCGGTCTCCAGAACGCCAAAGTCGATTTTCACCGTCCGCTTATGCGTCGCGACCGTCAGCAGGCACTGGCCGCTGCGGTGATGATCGACCAGCTTCCTGAAGTCAAGGTCGGTGAGTATGTCGCCGTTCATCAACAAGAACGTTTCAGTGAGACCGTCGATCTGACCCAACGGTCCTGCCGTACCCAGAGGAACATCTTCGAGCGAGTATTCGATGTGGATTCCAAAGTCAGATCCGTCACCGAAGTACGACTTGATCAAGGCCGCCAGGTGGCCGACAGCAATCTGTATTTCGTCGAAGCCGCACGACCGAAGCTGCTTCAAAACGATTTCCAGAATCGGCATGTCCACAATTGGCATGAGCGGCTTCGGCAGAACGGTCGTGTACGGCGCAAGGCGGCTGCCCTTGCCGCCGGCCAGGATCACCGCCTTCATCAGCGCTTAGACCACGTACTCGGCCGGGTCGTGTCTGAAACGGCTGCCCCCAAACCACTCGACTGTGGCCCTGAGACCCTCCTCGAACGATGTGGACGGCTGCCATCCGAAAAGCTGCTTGGCCAGGGTGGCGTCGGCGATCAGCTCCGCAACCTCACTGCTGGGGGGACGAACTCTTTGCTCTTCGGTGGTGACCTGCAGAGATTTGCCAAGAATCTTCGAGACGCTTTCGACCATCTCGCCCACGGTCTGGCCTCGACCCGACCCCACGTTCACGACCCGCCCGAGGGCGGCGTCGCAACGCGCGATGCGTATGAACGCGTCGATCGTGTCAGCCACGAAGTTCATGTCTCGAACCGGCTCGATGCTGCCAAGCCGGATCGTCGACCGATTCAGGGCCTGGCGAATGATCGCCGGCAAGATCGCCCTTGCCGACTGTCGCGGGCCAAATGTGTTGAACGGCCTGATGGTGGTGGCAGGCAAGCCGAACGCACGCCAGAAGCTCTCCACGATCTTGTCGGCCCCTATCTTCGTCGCGGAATACGGCGACTGCCCCTGCAGCGGGTGCTTTTCGTCGATGGGCGTATAGATCGGGGTGCCGTAGACCTCGCTGGTGGACGTGTGGATGACCCTTCGCACCTCCGATGCGCGCGCGGCTTCGAGAACGTTGAGGGTGCCGACCACATTGGTGTCCACGTACTGCCGGGGCGAGTCGTACGAGTAAGGGATTCCGACCAGAGCGCCGAGATGAAAGATCACCTCGGCGCGGCCGAACCCTCGACGCAAGCTATCGGGGTCGCGCAGGTCGCCCCAGACCACACGAATCTGCGAGCGAACATCTTCGGGACACTCGTCGATGAGCCCCTTCTCCGAGCGCGAGTTATAGCGCAGGAAGGCGGTGGCTTCGGCGCCGAGCACCACAAGTCGCTCGACCAGATAACTGCCGATGAAACCGCCCGCCCCCGTAACTACGACCCGAACTCCACGCCAGGTGTCGTCTGGGGTCGAGGGCCGGTCACTCGTCATCGCGGGATTGTATAGAAGAACGTGTGCGCCTCTTGGACGCCGTCAGCCGAACCTGACCTCCAGAACGGCCGCCACCGCCAGCGCCGGCACGATCCAGCGCAGCGACCGCAGGTAGTCGGCGAATGCAGCCAGCACGCGAGCCGTCCATCCTCCTTGGGGCTCCATGTGGATTGCCGCGGCACCGATCTGGATGACAAGGCCGCCGGCCACGATTGCCGCGGGGATCTCGATGAGGCCATTGGGGAATATCCCCGCGAGCACAAGGCTCCATGACGAAAGCGCCGCGGCGTATCCGAGGAGGAAGCCAGGCAAGAAGGTGATCGCGAAACCGCTCATGCCGGCGGTCACGACTGCGAGCACAGCCACCAGCAGGAAGGCGACGAGGTTGTGGCCGAAGATGGAAGCGATCTGTAGGCCCTGCGTGTCTCCTCCGGCGGCGCTGACCAGGTTCGAGAGGACCGGCCTCACCACCTGACCCGGAATCGCGCCGGTGGCTCCGGCAAGGAATCCGACGATCGCGCCCACCGGGAAACCAATCGCCGCGATCAGCATCGGCACGCGCCGCACCCAGACAAGGCGCAGGATTCCTGGACGTCCATTGAAGCTCCACTTCACCGCGGCGATCGCCCGCTGCAGCGGCCGCCGTAGGCCGACCTCGCGTGCGAGCAGCGCCTCGCGTGAGAAGCCTGCGAGGCCCATGCGCAGTAGAAGCACTGCGAGAAGGATCATCAGGCCGGCGAAGGCCCACAGGAACTCGGGCCGACCCAGGAGGATGAGGGCGGCCTCCACCTGGAGGACCACCGACATCGGCAAGATGATGAAGGAGGCCATCACGTTTGCCGCGCGCATGGTGCGCGCGTTGAGGCTGATGATCACCGCGCCCGCGACCATGGCTGCGACCTGGCAGATCGTCGACAGGGCGAGCGCGACGAGGATGTCGATCGGAAAGTAGCCCAGGCCCGGGAACACCGCGATGCAGTAGACGATCAGGCCCCCATAGCAGAGGGCGAGCGACACCGCAAGCACCGCCGCCACCTTGCCGACATAGATCTCGGCTTCTTTGAGCGGCGTCGAAAGCAGAACCTCGAGCGTCGCTCTCTCGCGTTCCCCCACGAACGCTTCCAGCGCCAGCACGAGCGAGAAGCTGGCCGGGATGAACACCACGAAGAAGGCGCCTACGATCGCGAGCCGGTTGACGACCGCGGTTCCGCCGCCGAAGTAGGCGAGCCCGCGGATGCCGATCGAGCTCGCGATGGGGATCGCCAGCGTCAGCGCGACCATGGCCATGATCAGGCGGAGCTCGCTGGTCGCGTCGCGCAGGTCGCGGCGTGCGACGAGCCCGGCCTTGTCCAGATCGAGGTTATGCAGACCTAGGCTCGGCCAGCTCATGGTGGTTCCCCACGATCGCGAGATAGATGTCCTGGAGGGTCGGCAGCTCCCGCAGCTCGTGCCGAACCTGCAACCCCGAACGCCTCCGCAGCTCCTTGACGTCACCGACGGCCAGCGCGCGGCCGGCAGACATGATCCCGATGTCGCCGGCGAGCGTCTCGGCCTCCTCCATGCTGTGCGTGCAGATCACCAGCGCGCAGCCATCGTCCTGCAGCCCCTTCAGGTAGGCCCAGGCGCGCCTGGCACTGTCCGGGTCGAGCGCGGATGTCGGCTCGTCAGCCAGCACCAGGCGCGGGCGGTGAAGAGTTGCCCGGATGAGCGCCACCTTCTGCCTCATGCCCTTGGAGTAGCTCCCCATCCAGCGATCCGCGGCGTCCACCAGCTCGAACCTCTCCAGCAGCTCCTCGATTCGGCGCCTGCGCGCGGCGGACCCGATGCCGTAGACGGAGCCGAAGTAGTCGAGATACGTCCGTGCCGACATCCGCTCGTAGAGTCCAGGCACCTCAGGCATCAGGCCGACACGTCCGCGGACCGCCGAAGGATCGTCCGCCGCATCGATGCCGTCGACCCTCACGGTCCCGGCCGTGGGCTCGAGGACACCAGCCATGCAGCGCAGCGCCGTGGTCTTGCCGGCGCCGTTGCGGCCGAGCAGGACGAGGCAGTGACCCGCCTCCACCCGCACAGAAAGCTCGCGCAGGGCGAGCACCTCGCCGTATCGCTTGGCGAGGCCTTCAACCTCAAGCATCGTCAGTGGATTGTGACGGCTGGAGGCCAGATCCCTGGCGAGTTAGTCCCTGGGCAGGTGCCGGGGCAGCTCGGCCAGCGAAGTGAGACCCCTTGAAGTCAGGTAGGCCTCGATCCCGTCGTGGACGCCGGCTATGGCGCGAGGGTCGACGAACGTCGCCGTCCCCACCTGCACCGCGGCGCAGCCCGCAACCAGGAACTCGAGCGCGTCCTGTGCGGTCATGATGCCGCCGATCCCGACCACCGGGATGCCGACCGCTCGCGCCGCCTGGTGTGCGAGGTGGACCGCGAGCGGGCGGATGGCGGGTCCGGAGAGCCCGCCGGTGCGGAAGCTCAGCCTCGGCTTCAACTGGTTGAGGTCGATCGACATGCCGACGAAGGTGTTCACCGCGCAGAGGGCGTCGGCGCCGGCTGACTCCACCGCCCGGGCGATGACGCTGATGTCGGTGACCATCGGCGTCAACTTCACCCACACAGGGAGGCTGGTCCGGCTGCGCACGGCCTCGGTCACGGCGGCCGCGGCACGCGGGTCGTTGCCGAAGTACAGTCCGCCCTGCTCAACGTTGGGGCAGGAGATGTTGATCTCGAACCCGGCGACACCGGGCACGCCGTCGAGCCGGGCTGCGAGCTCTCCGTACTCGGCGGTGGTCTCGCCGTTGATATTCACCAACACCGGGAAGTCCCACTGCGCCCACTGCGGCGCGTAGTCGCGGATGAGCGCGTCCACGCCTGGGCCCTGCAGGCCGATCGCGTTGAGCATGCCCGATGGGGTTTCGACGATCCGAGGCGGCGGGGTGCCTACCCGCGGTCGCAGGAAGATCCCTTTCGAGACCATCCCCGCCAGCGCCCTTCGCTCGAGCAGCGGCACCTCGGTGCCGTAGCCGAACGTTCCCGAGGCCGCAAGCACCGGCCCGCGCAGGTTCAGCTGCCCGACATCGACCGCCATGTCCGGTTTCATGCGGTCACCGCATACGGCAGATGGAAAGGCAGCGAAGGCCAATCGATGTCTGCCGCGCGATAGACAGGGCCTTCTTTGCAGGCGCGGTCGTAGCCACCGCGCCGCAGAGGCACCGCGCAGCCCAGGCACACGCCGGTGCCGCAGCCCATGTACGTCTCGACCGCGACCTGCGCATCGGGCCAGCGCGAGGCGACGGCCGCCAGCATCGGGTTGGGCCCGCACGCGAGGACCAGGTCCACTTCCGGCGCCGCCGCGACGGCCGTTCCCGCGAAGCCCCGGGAGCCATCGTCGGTCGCCCAGAGGGCGTCGTCACCGTGCCACTCCGAACAGAGCTCGCCGGCCGTGCGCGCCCCGTGCACCCACGTGATTTGTGCGCCAACTGCTTTGGCGTCGCGAGCCGCAAGCGGCATCGGCGCCACGCCCAGGCCACCGCTCACGAGGGCCACGGTCCGCGGCCTAGCCGAGAGATCGAAGCCCTTGCCGAGCGGACCCAGGCAGCTGATCCGATCGCCCGGCTTCATTGCGACCAGCTGCGCCGTGCCAATCCCAACAGACTTGAGGACGACCTCGATGCGATCCCCGTCGACCCGATAGACGGAGAACGGCCGTCGTAGGAACAGCCCGTTCGCCCAACCCAGGTTGACGAACTGGCCCGCGCGCACCGAGCCCGCAATCTCACGCGCCTCCATCGTGATCACAAACATGCCGCTCGCCACCTCGCGCGTCCCGGTAATTGGCGCATCCTCGAGAAACACAGCTAGTTCGGCCCCACCCGGCGCTTCGCGCCCCCCTCCCCACGAGGTGGGGAGGCGACACCTTCTCTCCACTCTTCGATCGTGCGCACCTCCATCGCCTCCGGGGCCGCAGCCGCCGACTCGAGAAGGGCCGCGGCCGTATCGAGGGACGTGAGGCAGGGGATGCGGCGCTCCACCGCGGCGCGCCGGATCTCGAACCCGTCCTTGAACACCGGGCCGCCCGCCTCGCTCGGGTCCGAGTAGATGTTGGACATCGTGTTGATGACCAGGTCGACCTCGCCTCTTGTGATGACGTCGAGCACGGTCGGACCCTCCTCGTCGATCTTGGCCACGACGCGCGGCGAGAAGCCCGCCTTCCGGAGCGCCCGCGCCGTGCCATCGGTTGCGACTAGCTCGCAGCCCAGGAGAACCAACCGCGAAACGATCGGGAAGATCTCGGGTTTGTCGGCATCCGCGATGGTGAGGAGGGCTGCACCGCCCTGCTTCACGTGGACCCCGGAGGCCGCGAATGCCTTGCGGAGCGCCGCGGTGAGGGTGCGATCGATCCCAATCGCCTCGCCGGTCGACTTCATCTCCGGGCCAAGGTAGGAGTCGACAGCCGGCAGCTTGTTCATCGAGAAAACGGGTGCCTTGACGGCGACCAGGTTGCGGGGTGGCACCAGCCCGGTGCTCCACCCCTCATCGGCAAGCCGGCCCCCGAGCATGACCCTTGTGGCCATATCCACCATCGGCACGCCCGTCACCTTCGAGAGGAAGGGGACCGTTCGCGATGCCCGTGGATTGACCTCGAGCACGTGCACCTTGCCGCGGTGGACGACGTACTGCACGTTGACCAAACCACGCAGCCGCAAGTGGCGCGCGATCCGGACCGTGTAGTCGATGACGTGCTCCAGCTCTGATGGCTCGAGCCCCGGCGCGGGGTACACGGCGTACGAGTCGCCCGAGTGCACGCCTGCTCGTTCCACGTGCTTCATGACGCCCGGGATCACCACGGTCTCGCCGTCGGTCACAGCATCGACCTCGACCTCATCGCCTTGCAGGTACTTGTCGACGAGCACCGTGCCGCGCGGCATGGCGCTGATCGCCCAAACCATGTAGCGCTCCAGCTCTCGGCGGTCGTGGACGATCTCCATGGCGCGCCCACCAAGGACGTAAGACGGGCGCACGAGCACCGGATATCCGGCGCGTTCCGCGATGACGATCGCCTCTTCAACGCTGGTCGTTGCCCCGCCCACCGGCTGAGGGATGCCGATCGCCACCAGAGCAGCGGCGAATGCCCTGCGGTCTTCTGCGAGGTCGATTGCCTCAACCGCCGAACCCAGGATCGGCACCTGCCGCTCCTCGAGCTGCTCCGCGAGGTTGATCGCGGTCTGGCCCCCGAACTGCACGAGCGCGCCCTCGGCTCGCTCAGCCTCGGCGACCTGCGCCGCACCGTCGAGGTCGAGCGGCTCGAAGTACAGGCGATCGGAGGTGTCGAAGTCAGTCGAGACTGTCTCCGGGTTGGAGTTGACGAGCACCGCCCTCACTCCTCGTTCGCGGAGTGACCATGCGGCGTGGACTGAGCAGTAATCGAACTCGATGCCCTGCCCGATCCGGATCGGCCCCGAGCCCACCACCAGCGCCGTGCGAGCGTCCACCGGGGTGCTCTCGCTCTCCTCCTCCCAGCACGAGTAGTAGTAGGGCGTTGCCGCCTCGAACTCGGCAGCGCACGTGTCCACCAGCTTGTAGGTGGGCGCTGACGGCTCGACCGCATCCCCGCGAAGGGAACTGATCATTGCGTCCGAGAACCCGGCTCTCCGCAGCTCGCGCACGCCGCCTTCCGTCTCGAGCCGCGCGATGGTCGCGAGCCGGTCGATGAACCATCGATCGATTCCGCTCCGTGACGCCAAGCTCGCCGGATCGGCGCCCCTTCTCAGCGCATTCAGCAGGGCGAAGAGCCGCCGGTCATTGGGCTGGTCGATCAGCTCGTCGCGATCGAGCTCCGCGGCAGTCGGTGGTTTCTGCTCCAGCGAGCGCATCGCCTTCACCATCGCCGCCTCGAATGTCCGCTCGATCGCCATCACCTCGCCCGTCGAAGCCATCTGCGTCCCGAGCCGGCGATCGCCGGCGGGGAACTTGTCGTACGGCCAGCGAGGAATCTTGACGACGCAGTAGTCGAGGGCCGGCTCGAAAGCGGCGAACGTGCGCCCCGTGATCTCGTTGCGAATCTCGTCGAGGCGCCGGCCGACGGCCACCTTCGCCGCCACCCTCGCGATCGGATATCCAGTTGCTTTAGATGCGAGCGCGGAGGAGCGGCTCACACGCGGGTTGACCTCGATGACGTAGTAGGTGGCGCTCATCGGGTTCAGCGCGAACTGCACGTTGCAGCCGCCCTCGATGCCGAGCGCGCGAATGATGCGGATCGCGGATGACCGCAGCATCTGATGGTCGCGGTCGGACAGGGTCTGCGCCGGGGCGACGACGATGGAATCGCCTGTGTGGACGCCCATGGGGTCGAGGTTCTCCATGTTGCAGACCGTGATGCAGGTGTCGGCGGCGTCACGCATCACCTCGTATTCGATCTCCTTCCAACCCCACAGCGAGCGTTCGATCAGGACCTGGTGGATCGGCGAGGCGTCGAGGCCACGCTGGGCGACCGTGACAAGATCCGCCTCGGTGGTCACGAATCCGCCCCCGGTGCCGCCAAGGGTGTAGGCGGGCCGGATCACCACCGGCAGGCCGATCATGTTCACGAAGGCGGTCACATCGTCGACCGACTCACACACCATCGACGTCGGCACCGGCTCGCCGATGCTTGCGAGCATGTCCTTGAAGGCCTGGCGGTCTTCCGCGTTGCGGATGGTCTCGATGCTCGCGCCCAGCAGCCGCACGCTGTAGCGGTCCAGCACTCCCGCGTTGGCCAGCTCCGTGGCGAGGTTCAGCCCGGTCTGACCCCCAAGCGTGGGCAGGAGGGCGTCAGGCTTCTCGCGCGCGATGATCCGCTCCACCGCCTCGACCGTGAGCGGTTCGAGATAGACACGGTCGGCGACCTCCTCGTCGGTCATGATCGTCGCCGGGTTGGAGTTGACGAGGACCGTGGTCACGCCTTCCTCGCGCAGGGCCTTGCAGGCCTGCGTGCCCGCGTAGTCGAACTCCGCCGCCTGGCCGATGACGATCGGCCCCGAGCCGAGGATGAGAACCTTCTTCGGCTTCGGTGCCTGCGTCGCGCCACCCACGGCCCTAAGCACCGGACGCTTTTCGCGCACCATCTCGACGAAGCGGTCGTACAGGTACTGGTTGTCCTGGGGGCCGGGACACCCCTCGGGGTGGTACTGGACGCTGAACGCCGGAAGCGTCCGGTGGCCGAGTCCCTCGACCGACCCGTCGTTCAGGTTGCGCTGCGAGACGAAGAAGTCGCCTGCGGGAATCGACTCGGCATCGACCTGGAACTCGTGGTTCTGGCTCGTGATGTGGACGCGTCCCGTCTCGAGATCCTTCACCGGGTGATTGGCGCCGTGGTGTCCGAAAGGCAGGCGCGACGTGGTGGCGCCGGCAGCCCGGCCCAGGATCTGGTGGCCCAGGCAGATGCCGAGGAGGGGGATGCGCCCCAGTGCCTGACGGGCCAGCTCGACCGGTCCGTCAAGCACGCCTGGATCGCCCGGCCCATTAGATAGGACGAGCCCGTCCGCTCCGGTTGCGGCCACGTCCGACCATGTCGAGGTGTGCGGGAGAACTACGACTCTGCAGCCACGCTCTTTGAGCGAGCGGAGGATGTTCGACTTCACTCCGTAGTCCACAACCGCAATGGCGAGCCCGGCGCCGTCGCCACGATGCGGCGGCCGCAGCTCGGCCGGCAGCCCCTCGAACCACTCCTCGCTCGCAGTGCGTGAGGTTTCGGCGACGAGGTCCTGCTCGGAGAGCGGAGTGACGTTGCGTGCGGCGTCAGCGAGCTCGACCAGGCGTGCCGCATCGGGCGCGGCGGCCTCATGAGACACAACCGCGCGAAGCGCGCCATGCGTGCGCAGGTGGCGCGTCAGCGCGCGCGTGTCGATCTCACCGATGGCCGGCACGCCCCAGCGACGCAGGTACCCGTCAAGGGAGGACTCGCTCGAGTAATGGCTGGGCTCGGGGCTGGCCCAGCGCACGATCAGCGCTCGCGCCCACGGGCGGGCCGACTCCGCATCCGCGTCACGCACGCCGTAGTTGCCCTGCAGCGGATACGTCATGCACACCATCTGCCCCGCGTAGGACGGGTCGGTGAGCACCTCCTGGTAGCCGGTCATGGCCGTGTTGAAGACGACTTCGCCGACGCCGAACACATCGGCGCCGATCGCGGCGCCAAGGAAGGCGCGACCGTCCTCGAGCACGAGGGCGGCGAAGGCCTTCTCAGACGCCAACGATGACCGCCTGGTCGAGGCCTTCCTCCTCCGAGACGAGGACCTCGATCCGCTCTGCGTCGGAGGTCGGAACGTTCTTGCCGACATAGTCCGGCCGGATGGGCAGCTCGCGATGGCCGCGGTCGACAAGCACCGCGAGCTGGATGGCGCGCGGCCGCCCGAAGTCCATCAGCGCATCCATGGCGGCGCGCGCCGTGCGCCCGTGATGGATGACGTCGTCGACGAGCACGACGACCTTGCCATCGACCTCAGGCATTACCGACGCGGGTCGGTGGACCGGCTCACGCAGATGCCGATCGTCGCGGTGCCGGCTGGTGTCCAGGGAGCCCACGGCAACGGGAGTCCCTTCCAGCTCCACGATCTTGGCCGCGAGGCGTCGCGCGAGGTGATCGCCCTTGGCCAGGATGCCGACGATCACGAGGTCGCCGGCGCCGCGGTTGCGCTCCACGATCTCATGCGCGATGCGCGAAATCGACCGGCGGATCTGGTCAGAGTCCATCACCGTCGCCTTGAGTCGCCCCTGGGTGATGCTCATGACAGCAGCCTGTCCAGGAGCGCCATCCGGATGTAGAGGCCGTTGCGTGCCTGGCGGAAATACGCGGCCCGGCGATCGGAGTCGGCCTCTGGCGCGATCTCGTCGACCCTCGGCAGTGGGTGCATGACGATGGCGTCCTTGCGCATCAGGCCGAGGGCCCGGCCGTCGATTCGATAGATCCCCTTGACCGCTCGATACGATTCCTCGTCGCTGAATCTTTCCTTCTGTATGCGGGTCTGGTAAACGACGTCGACCTCAGGGAGGACCGCATCGAGGTCCTCGGTCTCGACCCAGGGCACGCCCTTCTCGTCCAGGTGCGCCTTGAGGTCATCGCGCATCGCGACCTGCGGCGGGGCGACGAACCAGATCTTCATGTCGCGGAACTTGCTCAACAGATAGGTGAGCGACCTGACCGTGCGGCCGTTGGCCAGGTCACCGACCATCGCGACCTTGATCCCATCGATGGTTCCGAGCTCATCTCGGATCGTGTACAGGTCAAGCAGGGCTTGCGTCGGGTGCTGTCCAGGCCCGTCGCCGGCGTTGATCACCGGTACGGTGCTGATGGCAGCCGCGCGCCTGGCGGCTCCCTCCTCGTAGTGGCGGAGGACGATCACGTCCGCGTAGCCGCTCACGATGCGGATGGTGTCCTCGAGGGTTTCTCCCTTCGCCGCTGACGAGAACTCACGAGCGTTGTCGGTGCCCATGGTCCGGCCACCGAGCCGGAGCATGGCGGCCTCGAAGGAGAGGCGAGTGCGGGTGGAGGGCTCGTAGAACAGAGCCGCCATCACCTGACCTGTCAGCCGGTCGGCGAAGCGACGTGGTTCGAGCTTGATCTCCTGCGCATGGGAGAGAAGGTCTTCGAGCCACGCTCGGGAGAACTGCTGGCTCTCCACCACGTGCCGGAGGCGAGATCCGATGGCCATGAAAAATCCTCCTTCCCGGTCTCTCTGGACCGGACTTAAAGGAACCCAGGCGCGCCTCGCGCCGCTCGCCGAAGTCTACCAGCTACGCTTGGTGTGATGAACAAACGACCCGGCCACGTCACCGTCACGACGGAGGTCGGCTTCTGCAACTTCTGCGGCCGCTCGCGCAACCTGCGTCGGGAGGAGCACCAGCTCGGCGCGCTCGTGCGCACCGTGATCACGTGTGAGAGCTGCCACCGGACCCTCTCCAGCACCATGGGGGTGGCAGCCGCCGAGGCGCCGCCACAGGCCGAAGCGCCGGCTCAGGCCCTCCCCGCTCAGGGGGACGAAAAAGGCGGGGGCGACCAGGCACCGGCGGCCGGCACTCCGGCCGCGCCGAAACCTCTCAGGGCGAAGCGCCCACCAGCGACGGCAGCCAAGGCGAAGGCCAAGGCCCCCAAGGCTGCGAAGGCTCGAACCACCAGCACCAGGTGAGCCCAGCGGCAGTCAAGATCGAGCGCCTCGCGAAGACGCTCGGAAAGAACAAGGTGCTGCGCGGCATCTCCCTTCAAGCGCAGGCAGGCGAGATATTCGGCCTGCTCGGTCCCAACGGAGCCGGCAAGACGACGACGCTGAGGATCATCTCCACTTTGCTGTCGCCCGACAGCGGATCGGTCGAGGTGCTCGGGTTCGACACGCTGACGGCGCCAGAGGAAGTACGCCGGCGCGTCGGCGTGGTGACCGCCGAGATCGGCGTGTACCCGCGTCTTTCGGCGCGCGAGAACATCACCTTCTTCGCCGAGCTCAGCGGCGTCGACGGCCACGACCTCCAGCGTCGCGTCGACGCGGTCATCGAGCGGCTCGACATCGGCTCTTTTGCCGGCCAGCGCGCAGATAGCCTCTCGTCGGGACAGAAGCAGAAGGTCGCGATAGCGCGCGCCGTCGTTCACGACCCGGAGGTGCTCATGTTCGACGAGCCGACGTCCAACCTTGACGTGCTCGCATCCAAGGAGGTGCGCGAGTTCATGGTCGAGTCGAAGAGCCGCGGCAAGTGCGTCATCTTTTCGACCCATGTGATGCATGACGCCGAACGGCTGTGCGACCGGATCACGATCTTGCACGAGGGCGAGGTCGTGGCGAGCGGCGCCACAGCCGACGTCCGCGGGAATCGGCGCGATCTCGAGGATGCGTTCCTCGCGCTCGTGGGAGAGAGCTGATTGCACGCAGCCTGGATCGTGTACAGGAAGGAGATCGTCGAGATCCTGCGCGACAGGCGCACGCTCATGGCGATCGGGCTGGCCGCCCTTGCGACGCCCATCATCCTCAGCGTCATCGCGCAGATCTCGACGAGGACGGCCACCCAGACGTACACGATCGGCTACACGGGAGAGATCCCGGTCGGGCTGGAAGAGCTGCTGCAAGCGACAGGCCTGAAGCTGGTGGGGGTCGCCGACCCGGCGACCGCGGCGGCGAAGGACGTGGACCTGGGAGTCGCGTTCCGGTCGGGCGAGGTTGACGAGTACTACGACCCCAGCCGCCAGAGCGCGCAGATCGCCGACACCCGCCTTCAGACGGTGCTTGGGCAGTACGACGCGGCGCAGGCCGCCGCGGCCTTACAGAGCCGCGGCATCGACCCGGGAATCTTGACTCCGCTGCGCCTCGTCTCACACCCCCTGAGCGCGCCGGCCAAGGCGGCCTCCAATGCGTTCCTCAGCTTCTTCCTCCCCTACATCCTGATCACGATGATCCTCACTGGCGGCTTCTCCGCCGCGCTCGACAGCTCAGCAGGTGAGCGCGAGCGCAAGACGCTGGAGAGCCTGCTGCTCACGCCTGCTCCGCGCAGCCGCGTGCTGCTGGGAAAGATCGCGGCCATCACGACGATCAGCCTCGTTGCGGCGGTCGCCGCCATAGGGTCGATGTTTCTCGCGCTCACGCAGATTTCGCTGCCCGGCCCATCGGGATCCACCCACATAACCCTCAGCCCGGTGGCGATCCCGGTCATGGTGTGGGTCGCGCTGCTGATCGCGGTCAGCTTCAGCGCGGTCACGCTCGCGCTGGGCACCCTGGCCAAGACGTTCCGGCAGGGACAGGCCTACGTCACGCCGCTGTACTTCATCACCATCTTCCCGGCATCGATCGTCCTTTTCATCCCCGATTTCAACCCCAACCTCGCCTACTACCTGATCCCGATCCTCAACGCCGTGCTCGTCCTGCGGGATGCGATCGTCCACAACACGGTCGAGTGGTCGACCATCACGGTGACCTCCGCAAGCCTGCTGGCGACGGGGGCCCTCTCGTGGTTCGCGGCGCTCCGGCTGTTCACCCGCGAAGCACTGCTCACGGGGTCCTGAGGCGTGTCAGACTGTATTTTCGAAAGGGCTCAATGGTGCAGCGCGAGGCTCGACTTCGGTGCCGGTGAGGTTGACGTTGCGCGACCTGCGCAGCCTGGAGCGCCGCAGCATGTACTCGATCTTTCACCCGCTCGACGTCAACGAGCGGCTGCCGCGCGAACTGCTTCTCGAGGGAAAGCGCTGGCACAGGGTCGACGTCCGCGCCCTCGAGCTCCTTGGGGCGCTTTATCTCCCGGCGCTGATGCTGGCTGTGATCGTGATGGCCTCGCTGGGGATCAGCGCGATGGTCGCCTTTGGCGTTGCGGGGCTGATGTTCGTGGGTTTCTGCATCTACGCCATCGCCGGCAAGTACCGCTAGCCGAACTCCGAGTTGGCGTATAACCGACCCATGACCGAGGCCGTGATCGTCGCCCTCGGCCGGTCCCCCATCGGAAGGGCGCGGAAGGGTTCACTCGTCGACGTCCGCCCCGATGACCTCGCCGCGTACGTGGTGACCAAGGTCCTCGACCAGGTCCCGCAGCTGGAGAGAACCGACATCGAAGACCTCATCTGCGGATGCGGTCTGCCCGGTGGCGAGCAAGGTCACAACATCGGCCGCGTGATCTCGATCCTGGCGCGACTCGACGTGCCTGGCGTGACCGTCAATCGATACTGCTCGTCGTCGCTGATGACCACGCGGATGGCCGCACACGCCATCGAGGCCGGCGAGGGTGATGCCTTCCTGTCCGTTGGCGTCGAGTGCGTTTCGCGCTACGGAAGCGGCTACCCCGATCCGCCCGACAGTTACAACCCGAGGCTTGTGCCGGGAAATACAGAGGAGTATCCGGACATCTACATCGCCATGGGCCAGACGGCGGAGAACGTCGCCCGGCGCGAGAGCATCAGCCGCGAGGAGCAGGATCGGTTTGCAGTCAAGAGCCAGGCCGCCGCGGTCAAAGCTCGAGATGACGGCTTCTTTGACCGCGAGATCATCCCCGTCCCGCTGCCGAACGGCGAGACGTTCACCAAGGACGATGGCCCGCGTCCGGGCACGACCATGGAGGTGCTGGCGACGTTGAAGCCGGCGTTCCGCGAAGACGGCACGGTCACAGCCGGCAACGCCTGTCCGCTCAACGACGGCGCTGCGGCGGTCGTGATCATGTCAGAACGGCGCGCCAAGGAGCTGGGCATCACGCCGATCGCGCGAGTGGTGTCGACAGGCCTGGGTGCCCTGGAGCCGGAGTTCATGGGCCTGGGCCCCATCGACGCCTCCAAGCAGGCGCTCAAGCGGGCCAAGATGACAATCGACGATATCGACATCGTCGAGATCAACGAGGCATTCGCGGCGCAGGTCATCCCTTCGGCTCGTGGGATCGGCGTCGATCCATTCAGCGACAAGCTCAACCCCCACGGCGGGGCGATCGCGCTCGGCCACCCGTTCGGTATGACCGGCGCGCGCATCCTCTGCACGCTGCTCAACGGCCTCCGCGAGAAAGACAAGACCTATGGCCTGGAGACGATGTGCGTCGGCGGAGGCCAGGGGATGGCAATGATCGTGGAGCGTCTGAATTAGCGCTCGCAGAACGACTCCGGGGTCCCCACGAAATCGACGATTTCGTGGGGTGGAGCGGATGGCAATGATCGTGGAGCGCCTCAACTAGCAGCCCACCGCCGCGTAATTCGGCGCTTTTGGCGCCAAACGTGCGGAATCGCTCGGCTTACGCGGCGTCCTCTTCTTCTGCAGTCGCGGACTCAAGCGCGGGCTCTGCGCGCCCTGTCGCGCTGCGCAGCACAGTAGCCGCCAGCACGAGCGCGACGACAACCAGAGTGGCGCTGATCGCGAACACCAGGCGGAAGCCGCCCGCAAGCGCGGCGTCTTTAGCTACGCCACCGGCCAGGAGCGAAGACGTCTGCGAGGCGGCGACCGTGGCCAGGATGGCCAGGCCGAGCGCGCCTCCAACCTGAGCGGTGGTGTTGAGCAGCCCGGAGGCGAGGCCCGAATCGCTCGCGGTGGCGCTCGACATCGCCAGCGTCGCCAGGGAGGGGAACACCAGGCCCATGCCCACTCCGAGCAGGAGCATCCCGGGCAGTAGGTCTATCGGGTAGCTGCTGTGTACCGGCATCCGTGTGAACAAACCCAGTCCGGTCGCGACCAGCACAAGCGCCGGCATCAGCACCCTCCGTGCGCCGAAGCGCATCGTCAGCCGGGCCGACCACCTCAGCGACAGCGCGCCGATGGTGATGGCGACGGGCAGGAATGCCAGGCCGATGCGAAGCGGGTCGAGGCCAAGGACACGCTGCAGGTAGAGCGAGCTCATGAAGAAGAAGCCGAGCATGCCGGCGACCGCCAGCAGCTGGATCACGTTCGCTCCCCACACATTGCGCGCCTTGAACATTCGCAGCGGTAACAGCGGATTCCTGGCCGTGGTCTGACGGACCACAAAGCCCGCCAGCAGCGCAAGCGAAGCCACACCGAAGCCGATGGTGTGCAGCGAGGCCCAGCCGAAGCGGGAGGTCTCCACGATCGTGTAGACACCGAGCATCAACCCCGCGGTCGCCAATGCGGCGCCCAGCGCATCAGCGCCTTCGTCAAGCCCGATCCCGCGGTCGGCGTCGAGGAGTCGGACGGACAGCCACGCGGCCGCGATCCCGATGGGAACGTTGACGAAGAAGATCCAGTGCCAGCTGAGCGCGTGCGTCAGGATCCCTCCGGCGAGCAGCCCGATTGAGGCGCCGGCGGAAGCGACGAAGCTGTAAACGCCAAAGGCCCTGGCCTGCTCTCGAGGCTCGGGGAACATGGTCACGATCATGCCCAGCGCGACCGCGGAGCTCATCGCACCGCCGATGCCCTGCAGGAACCGCGCGGCCACCAGCATCGCGGGGCTGACCGACAGTCCGCACAGCAGCGAAGCCGTAGTAAATACGGCCAGGCCCAAGATCAGCATGCGCTTGCGCCCGATCAGGTCGCCCAGCCGGCCCGCGAGCAGCAGCAGACCTCCGAAGGCGATCAGGTACGCGTTGACCACCCACGCCAGATCTGATTGCGTGAAGCCGAGATCGCTCTGGATTGACGGCAGGGCGACGTTCACGATGGTCCCGTCGAGAATGATCATCAGGATCCCGGCGCAGAGCACGAACAATGCCGGCCATCGCTGGTCACGCTTCGCGGTGGAGATTTTGATGCGACGAGTCACGCCGAGTTCTAACTGCCCGGCAAGGCTGATTAATCCCGACTACGTTCTCCGAGCAGGTATCGGTCGAAGAACTCGACCATTCGCTGGTAGACCAGCTCGCGACTATCGCGGCGAGCGAAACCGTGGCCCTCGTCTTGCAGCGTGATGTACTCGACTGAGCGACCGAGGGCACGCAACCGCTCGACGAGCTGGTCCGATTCTTCGGGCGGGACACGCGGATCATTCTTGCCTTGAATCACCAGCAGTGGGCAGCGCACGTTCTCGACGTACGTGATCGGCGAGCGCTGAATCAGATGCGCGCGATCGGTGTCGAGGTCCCCGATCCAGAGTTTGTTCCAACGGCGCCAGTTGGGAGGGTCGTTCTCCAGCATGGTTACGAGGTTGACCGGACCGACCAGGTCGACCCCGCAGCACCAGAACTCAGGCAGTCTTGTGACGCAGGTCAGGGTTGCGAAGCCCCCATACGAGCCACCCACGACACCCAACCGATCCGGGTCGAGGTCGGGATGCGCCCGCATCCATTCCGCTACGCAGCGCAGGTCGGCCAGGTCGATCCCACCCCAATCGCGGTGAATGCGACGCTGCCAGGCCTTGCCGTACCCGGTTGACCCGTGGATGTTGGGCACGACGACCGCGACGCCCCTTGCGATCATCTCCAGCACTGCGCGCTCGCCCAACGACGGTCGCGACTGTCCTTCGGGCCCGCCGTGGATGAGCAGGAGAGCCGGCATGCGCGCTGCGCCCCGTTCGGGCCGGTAGAAATAGCAAGGAATGTCGCCCTCGCTGCCCTTGATCCGGAGGGACTCCGGCCGGGGTGCGTATCGTGGCAGCGGCTCGCCCTGGAACAGGAGCCGGTCTTCGCCACTGGCAAGTTCCAGGATTCGTATCTCCTCGGGCCCCGCCAACGGAAAAAAGGAGTAGGCGGCGCGGGCGCCGTCGGCGGTGACGACCACATGACCGACCTGACCGCCCGTTTCTCGCTCACCGACCTGGCCGTTGGCGTATCGCCAGCGCAGGCGTGAGTAGCCATCCTCGTTGATGCTCCAGACAACACCGCGGCCGTCTGCGGACGCGGCGGCGACCTCGACGTCCCACGCCGAACGGTCGAACAGCTCGCGGTCGCCTGTGTGGAGGTCGATCGCCTCGAGCCGCAGCGTGTCGCTGTCGTGGTCGGTGATGACAAGCATCCGCCCGTCCGACAGCCACCCGGCAGGCACGTTCTGCATCTCGCCCTCGTGTGAGGTGACCTCGATGACCTCGCCGGAAGCCTCCTCGAGGGCCAGGAGATCCTGGTCTGTGTTCTGGGTCACCCGCATCACCGCCAGCCAACGTCCATCGGGCGACCACGAGCCCGCTACGTGCCAAGCCGGGCCTGAGATAACCAATCGCTGATGCCTGGTCTGCGCGTCGACGATGGCAATGTCGACGTCGCCCGCCTCGCGAGCGTTTGTGCCGACCGCGACGGATTTCCCGTCGGGTGAAGTGGCAGAGTGCGATAGGTGATGCTGGATTCGATCGCCCTCGCTGACCGCAAAGTCTTCCACGCGACCATCGCCGCGGCGCACGTACACCTGCCACTGCTCGCTGCCGCCCCTATGAGCAGTGCAATAGAGATCGCCATCACTCGACCAGGACAGCCCGTGGACCGCCGCGCCAGAGATCTCGAAGGCCGGCCGCAGCTCGCCGCCTGTGACGGGGATTTCGCACACTACCGCCGGACCATCCTTGTGCGAGGCAATCGCCAAAGTCGACCCGTCCGGGGACAGGGCCAGCTGCGACGTTCCTGAATAGCGACGGACCGTGTGTATAGGTGGAAAGACAGTCGGGGGAGGCGGCGCAGCCAGGTGCTTGACGCCCAGGTCGGTCATCGCGCGACCTTCCTGCTGTAGAAGCGGCAGGGGGGAGACTCAGCTGTGGTATGGAAGTTCCAGTGCCGGCACCAGGCGAGCCCATCGAACATCCGGCAGGTGCCGCAGGTGACGCGCGGGCTCTCCACGCGCGTCTTCTTCATGTGGTGCTCTGGCCGCTCACCTTCGAACCCCGGCTTCACAGCTCGGAACGCACCGCCCACAGCTCGGGGTAGAAGCGCTTGTCCAGCGTCGAGCGCAGGTACTGCGCGCCGCTGCTGCCGCCCGTGCCGGGCTTGGATCCTATCTGGCGCTCGACCATGAGCACGTGGCGCGAGCGCCAGTGCGCAAAAGTCTCGTCATGGTCGAGGAGCGTCTCGCAGAGATCAAAGAGGTCGCCGTAGCGCTCTCGGTCACGGAAGATCTCGAGCAGCGACGGCGATCCGCGGCGCTCGACCAGCGCGTGGAACGCGTCCGCGACCGAAGGCTCGTCGAGGCGCCGGCGCAGCCGGCTCATCTCCTCGGGAGTGGCCTCCAGTCGGGAAAGGTACTTCTCGTCCTTGAGCCCTGACAGGAACTCGATCTCGCGGAATTGCACGGACTGGAAGCCGCTGGCGGGGGCGAGCTGGGAGCGAAACGCGAGAAAGTCCTGGGGCGACATCGTCTCCAGCACCTCGATCTGCTCGACCAGAAGCCGCTCGATGACGTAAACCCGCCGCAGGTGATGCCGCGCGAAGAAGATGTCGCCGGCATCGATGCGGTCGCGCGCCGCCTCCAGCTCGTGCAGCAGGACCTTGAACCACAGCTCATAGGCCTGGTGCGCGACGATGAAGAGCAGCTCGTCGTGCTCATGGCTGAGCCCTTGCTGTAGCTGGAGCAGCTCCGGGACCTTGAGGTACGAGCCATAGGAGAGACGCCGCCCCTCCTCGCCGAACCTGCTTCCCACTAGCGTGCGGACACTAATGCCTGAAGTGGCGCTTGCCGGTCATGACCATGGCGATCCCGGCTGCATCCGCTGCCGCCACCACCTCTTCGTCCTTGACCGACCCGCCGGGCTGGATGGCGGCTGTGATTCCCGCCCGAATCCCCTCCTCGAGCCCATCGGCAAAGGGGAAGAACGCATCGGAGGCCATCACCGCTCCTCGCGCGCGCTCCCCCGCACGCCGCACTGCGAGCTGGACCGCCTCAACTCGAGACATCTGGCCCGCGCCGACGCCCACCGCCGCGCCTTCCTTGAACAGCACGATCGCGTTCGACTTAACGTGCTTGACCGCGGTCCACGCGTGTCGCAGCTGTTCCCATTCCTGCTCTGTCGGCGCTCGTTTCGATGCGATGGCCAGCCGCGAGCGATCGAATCCGTTCCGGTCCCACTGCTGAACGAGAAAGCCGCCAGGAACGGTTCGCACGTCGAAATCGAACAGCCCTCGCCGCGCCGGCTGCGCCGCCAGGACGATCATGCCCTTGCGCCGCGCAAGAGTCTCCGCCGTCTCGTCGAGGACCTCAGGTGCGATCACGAGGTGCGTGACGATCTGCACGATCTGCTCTGCGGTCGGGCGGTCGAGGGGCCGGTTGACGGCGATGATGCCTCCAAACGCTGAAACCGTGTCGCACTCGTAGGCGAGGCGGTACGCGGTTGCGATGTCATCGGCTACCGCCAGCCC
>DASXTG010000173.1:0-8869 GCA_036505515.1 Candidatus Dormiibacterota bacterium
ACCGCCTCGTACCACAGCTCATGATCGTTGGTGTGAGAGGCGTGCGAGAGGTTCGCGGCGTACCTGCGCCGCGACGGCGCGCTCATCGCGCCAGGGCGTCTGCGCCCTTTCTGTTGGAGATCATCCGACCATGATGACCGCAGCCAGGGCCGTCGGCAACGCCCGGCCCGGCGGCGCCCGCGCGGCAGGCTTGTGATCATTGCGGCGGCTTGGTGCCAGCGGCGGAACCGAGCTCAACGCAGCGTGACTGCCCATGCTCAGTTGCTGCCTTGATCGGTCGCGTGATCGCGGCAGATCCGTGCGTGGTGAGCTCGCCGAGTCGCAGACTGGTGCCCTTCTCAGAGCTGGGTCATCGAGTCGCCTTCCCGTCGTAGCCGGGGCGGTTCACGCGCCATCGACCCGGGCGAGCCGAGCAGCTTGAGTGTGGGTCCTTCACTGCGGACGGGGTGGACGGCAGGCCAAAATCTCGCCTCGTCCGCGGAATACGAGCCTTCCGAATGCGTTGGGTGCAACCGCTGTGCTGCCAGCTCCCAGCCGGAGCCGGCGTCCGCTCTCCAGGTCAGCTTCGCCGGTGAGCATGACGAGGACAGTGAAGCCAGCGTCGATGTTCGCTTCGCCGTCCAGCGCGATGCGCTCGAGTACGAAGTACGGATCGGCCGCCGCCGGCAGGACCGAGGGGCCGAACCCGGCAGCTCTCACCTGCTCCCGGACCTCCTCCTTACTGCGGCCTCGACATTCGACCGCTTCCAGCGCCAGGTCGAATCCGAGCCCGAGATGCCCGTCGCGTTCGCCGTCCAGCTCAAAGTCGCGCCACTCCAGGAACATTGACAAGTCCTCCGGCTCTTGCAGCTCCACCAAGAACACGCCCTCACCTATCGCGTGCAACACACCGGGAGGGACACAGACGACGTCCCCCGAAATCACATCGACTCGGTGGAGCATGCCAAGCAGCGGGTCGACGTCTTGGCTCGTCACCAGTGACTTGAGACCATCGGCGGTCACGTCTTGCTTCAGTCCCAGGTAGACCTCACCGCCTTCGACGATGTACCAGGCCTCGGCCTTGCCGTGCGCCCTGCCGAGGTGCTGGGCCGCGAAGGAGGCATGCGGATGGGCATGTACGGGAAGGCGCTGGCCGGCGTCCAACAGCTTGACAAGCAGGCGGGTGTCCACCCCGAAGCGATCCAGGTGCGCACGACCAAGCCACGCTTCGGGTTGCTCCTCGATCGCCGCCGGTAGGGATCGGCCGTCCGGAAGCACCGTGACGCCCAGCGACTCCTCGCCGGCCAGCGCCGTTGTGGACGCGACCCAGTCCTCGGGCTCCCGGTCACCGGCGGGCGGCTCTCCCCGAAAGTCCGTGATCTTGCGGCCGCCCCGGTAGAAGCGGTCGGGAGGGCGGTTCGAGGGAAGCAAGATCACGTCCATGACGCTGCCTTTTTCTGGGAGACCGCCGCAAGGAAACCGCCGACGAAGGTATCGCCGAGCCCGATGGTCGTGGGCTCGGCAACGTCAAGATTGAAGCCAGGGAGGCAACGAACCACCCCGCCCATCCGGCCTTCCAGAGCCGCGGCGAACTCCAAAGCCTCCGTACGCCTCGGCCGGCTCCGGATGAGTTCGACATGCTGGTCGGTGTATTCGTCGCCGTAGCTGTAGCGGGTGCTGGCGATCACGATGGCGTCGTTCAGTGGTCCTGCGTACTCGCCGGCTCCCTGGCCGAGCGCTGCCGCCCAGTACTTGGTGTGCACAACCAGGGTCGGTGCCGGGATGAGCGCCTGCAGTAACGTGAGCGCGCGTTCCACCTCCGTCACGGAGAGCAGGTTGACAGCGTTGCCCAGGTGCGACTGCATCTCGTCCTCGTTCAGTCCGTAGACGTCGATGACCTCGAGAAGCGCGTCGCGGACCAGTTGACTGAAGGCCGGCTTGTGGAACCCGGCATCCTCGTAGTAGACGACTGCCTCGGATGGAAGCTGTTGCATGTGGCCTCGCAGCGCGGACAGACGCTGGTCGAGCACTCCTTGGTTGCGAACCGCATTGAATCCCGAGATCAGAAAGACGCGCGCGTCGCGAAGCAGGGAGCCCAGCTCATCACTCAGCAGCATGGCCTCGTTCGCCGGGTCGTTGACGTAGATGAGTCTGTTCGAAGACGGCGCCTGGATATCGACGTCACCTACTCGAACTCGCATGTCCTGGTCGTACTGCACGATCAGGTGCGGATAGAAGGTGTCCTCGCGGCCGCTGCAGATGTAGTCGCAGGCCGCGGGCAGCAGGCGCCGGATGACGTCGTTGAGACTGACCAGGTGGAGGGTGGATGGTACGCCGAGCCGACTCATCGCGATCGCCGCTCGTACGGAGGTTCCCCCGAGAGTCGTGCGTTTGGGGAACCTCCCCGCGAATGCGTGCAGGGCATCGGAGGAGGCAACGAAATGCTCGCCTCCTCCCCCCTCTTTGATGTAGGCGAGGATCGAGATGACCAAGTCACGCTCGTTGGTCACCGTGCCCGATGAAGTCAGCTCGGCATTGCGGATCTGGTACTCGCCGACAAGCTCCTCCAACGTCGGTGACGACAGCTCGAGTTCGTAGTCGACGCCTCCCCCCAAGCCCAGGACGACATGGGAGGCCATGTCAGTACAGGGTCGCCTTGCCTGCTGCACCGAAGAGGTCGATCTTATGTGCAGCCACCGCCTTCATCGCGTCGATGCACGGAGGCTGGATGGTGAGCGGTTCGCGCAGGCTCTCATCAGCCAAGACCTCGCGCAGCTTCATGTGGTAGGCCACCTTGATGTCGCTGGAAATATTGATCTTGTTGATGCCGAGCTTGGTCGCTTCGGCGATCTCGTCGTCCGGGTTGTTCGAGCCCCCATGCAGTACGAGCGGAAGTTCGACCTTGTCCTTGATTCTCTTGAGCAGGTCGAGCTTGAGCTCCGGCTTCATGTTCTTCGGGTAGATGCCGTGGTGGGTGCCGATGGCTACAGCGAGGCTGTCCACGCAAGTTGCCTGCACAAAGGTCAGGGCGTCCTCCGGATCGGTGTAGATGATGGCGTCGCTACCATCTTCTGCCTCGCCGTCGGTCTTGCCGATGGTTCCCAGCTCACCTTCGACCGACAGGCCGACCGTGTGCGCGGTGTCGACGACCTTCCTGGACAGCGCAATGTTGTCCTCGAAGGGCAGCATCGACCCGTCGATCATCACCGAGGTGAAGCCGGTCCGGATCGCGGTCAGGATCTCCTCGTAGCTTGCGCCGTGGTCCCAGTGGATGGCGATCGGCACGGACGAGCGATGGGCTCGTTGGGTCACCGCGGCGATCATGTCCGCTCCGACGTGCCGCACCTCGTCGGGGTGGATCCCGAGGATCAGTGGCGCGTTGTTTTCCTCGCTGACGTCCACGATACCGTTGAACATCGCGTAGTCGCTGATATTGAAGGCGGGTACGGCGAAGCTGTGCTCATTCGCGATGTCCAGGATCGCCTTGCCGGTCGTCAGCATTGCTGCATTTCTCCTTCTGACTGAGTAGGTCGCCGCTCGGGGGAGCGAGATGTATCAGGCCTTGACCGCGCCGGAAGTGAGGCCGCCGATGAATCGCCGTTGGAAGATCAGGAACAGCACGAGCACCGGGATAGACCCCAGGATGCTCATGGCCATCATCTGATTCCACTCGTACGAGTGCTGGCCCATCAGGAGCTGGATACCGATGGGAACGGTTCGCATGTCGTCGGTACGGGTGAGGGTCAGCGCGAACAGGTATTCGTTCCACGAGATCATGAACGTGTAGACGCCGACCGCGACCAGTCCGGGAACCGAAATGGGCACGAGGATCCGCCAAAGAGCCGTCCAGCCGCTGGCCCCGTCCACCTTGACGGATTCGTCCAATTCCCGTGGCAAGGTGTTGAAGTACGCAGTCGTCATGATGATCGCGTAGGGCAAAGTGAACACCATGTGGGTGAGGATCAGCCCCGGATAGGTGTTGTACAGACCGAGCGCCACGACCAGACCGAAGTAGGGGATGACAAGCGTGATCGGCGGCACGGCCTGAACACTGACGATGACGGCGTTGATGGAGCGCTTCAAGGGGAAGTTGTAACGGCTGAACCCATAGCCCGCGAGAATCGCCACCAGCAACGTCAGTGCGGTCACCGAAAGCGCGACGATGTAGCTGTTGAGGAAGAACCTCATCTGGCTCTCGTCGGTCAGGATCTTCCGGTAGGCGTCGAACGAGAAGCTCTTGGTGATCAGCCGCGGAGGAACCTGGAAGACTTCCCCGTTGGCCTTGAACGATGTCGACAGCAGCCACACAACTGGAAGGCCGGCGAAGGCCGCGCCGATGCATAGGCCGGCGATCACGCCGACCTTCGCGCGGAGACGTTGCTTCCTGCGGGTGAGCATGTGTGATCACCTCTCGCTTTGCTGACGGACGTAGAAGACCGCCAGAATCATCGTGAGGAGCAGGACTATGACGGCGCTGGCGGACGCGGTGGCGAACTCGTACCTGCTGAAGGCCTGCTTGTAGGTGTAGGTGCTGAGCACCTCGGTGACATTCAGCGGGCCACCGCCCGTAGTCAGCCAGATGAGGGCGAACTGTTGCGAGGTCCAAATCAGGTCGAGCACCGCCATGCTGATGAGGACCGGTCTCAGCTGAGGGATGGTCACGTGGCGAAACCGCTGGAAGGCGCTTGCGCCGTCCACAGCGGCCGCCTCGTACAGGTCGGACGAGATTCCCTGCAACCCGGCAAGAATGCTGATCATGAAGAACGGATACCCGGACCAGATGTTGACAAAGGTCAGTGCCCAGAGTGCCGTGTTCGGGTCGGCGAACCAGTTCACGTTCTGTTGCAGCACGTGGACCGTAGTCAGGATGTAGTTGACCATCCCAGACGGGTCCAGCATGAGTCGCCAGATAACTGCGATCACAGCGATCGTGAACAGCCAGGGCAGGATGTAAACGATGCGAAAGATGGCTTTCGTCACTCCGCTCAACAACGGCGTGTTGAGCAACGTGGCAAAGGCCAGCCCGAGGACGAGGTGAGCGATCGTGCTCAGGGTGATGAAGATGAACGTGTTCTTCAGCGCCACCAGGAAGTTAGGGTCGGTGAGCACTTTCGTGTAGTTGGCAAGGCCGGCGAAGACCGGGTTCTGCTCGACGATCACGTTGTCCTTGAAGGAGTAGCTCACCACCATCACGATGGGGATCACCATCAGAACAAGGATCATCAGCATCGTCGGCGAGAGGTAGCCGTACGGGACCAGACCCCTCAGGATGAAAGGCCGCGTCCTGCCCCGTCGGGCTGGAGAGATTTCTTCTGCCAACGTTGCGAATTGCGATGAGGCCGCGGTATCGATCTGCGCGGGTTCCATCGATGTCTCCTTGTTCGGGGCCGCGCCGGCGAACCGGCGCGGCGCCCTAATGTGAGGAAGCCTCAGATCACCGACGCCCAGGACTGCTGGGCCTTGTTGAGGGCGTCGTCGACACTCTGCTTGCCGGTAAGCACGAGCTGTAGCTGCTCATCGAAGGAGCGCATGAGCTCTTCGGACTTCGGCAGCCCCACGAACTCGTTAGCGGGATTCCCCTTCTTGTAGATGTCGAAGGCCGTCTTGAACAGCGGGTCACTCTTACTGAAGTCCGGCTCGGCCGTCTTGTTGCCCGGGAAACCGTTCGCCAACGTGCTCAGCTGGGCATTCGTCTGCTGGCTCATCAAGAACTGGACCAGCTTGAACGCCTCGGCCTTGTGCTTCGAGGACTCGGCGATCCCGATGCCCCACGACGCGTACGGGATCCCGCGCGGACCGGTGTAGCTGTCCTCAGCGGGGATCGCCGCCACCGTGAAGTCCAGCTTTGGATTGTTCCTCTTGATCAGCGTGATGTGAGCCAACGAGTCGATCACCATGCCGACCTGGCCAGTGGTGAACTTCTCGACCTTGTCCTGCTCCTTCATGGTCAGGGCTCCGGGCGCGATAACGCCCGCGTCGTTCAGGCTCTTGACATACTCCACGGTGCTCTTGACCGGTGGGCTTGTCAGGTTGGGCTTCCCGTCCTGGGTGAGCATGCTGCCTCCAGATGCCCACAGCCACGACATCACGTCGTTCTGGATGCCGTTGGGTACGGCGGTGTCGAGTGGCAGTGCCCAGCCCTTGACGTTGCCCCCGAGCGCGCTGACCTTCTTCGCCGCATCCAAGAACTCCGTGCGCGTGCTCGGCACCGCCTTGACCCCCGCCTTCGAGAGCAGGTCCTTGTTCACGAACAAGGGGTAGACGAAGTTCACCACGGGAATCATGTACGTCTTCCCTTTCACCTGGACCTGGCTGGCCAGCTGGCTGGGGTCGTACTTCGCATCTGACATGAGCGCGGAGAGGTCAGTGATGGCACCCTGCTTGGCAAAATCGTTCACCCATGCACCGTCGAGGCCCACGACGTCAGGAAGCGTCCGTGACGCCGCTCCGGACACCAACTGCTGCTTCGTGGACGCGTACGGGGCGCTCAACAGCTTGACCTTGATCTTCGGGTTCTGCGACGTGAACTCCGATATGAGCTTGTTGAACGAGCCTTCCGGCAGCTCCGGTGCCCACCACTGCGCGAACTCGAGCGTGACGGTTCCCTGCCCGCCACCGCCACCACCACAACCCGCTACGGCGACACCCGCCATCGCCGCCACCGTCACCACGCCGAGTAACCGCTTCAGCCGGCTCTGCAACGTGGCACTGCCTGCCGTCATCGCCAACTCCTTCGCTCAGAGATCTTACTGCTCTTTGCTGGTTTGCGCCAGACTAACAGCCTCTCGCGCCGTTATGCAAGACAAATAATGCAAGGTACTGCTTGAAGCCGCAGACCCCGGCGACGAGCCGCCAGCACAGGGAAGACGCGTGCCCCGTAGGGCTGCAGTGTGTGAGCCGCTCACCCTCAGCGTGTCGCGGCTGCCTCAAAGAGCTCGCCGTTATGCTGTAGTCTGCTGTTCTAAGCCTGTGCCACCCGCTGCCGTGCTCGGTTGTGGCGCAACTGCCGCAGAGATAGGAGGGACCAGTGGCGGTTGATAAGGACGACCGGCAGCGCCACCTGCCTGCGGGACGCAAAGCCCAATTGGCGACGTACGTGGCGGACGCCGGACAGGTCACGGTCAGCGCGCTCGCGGAACGCTTCGGCGTCTCCATCGACACCATCCGGCGCGACCTGGACCAGCTCAGCGCCGAGGGCCTCCTGGTCCGTACCTACGGCGGAGCGGTCAGTCTGTCGACACTCTCCCGGGCCGACAGGGCCGTCGACGTGCGACTCACCCTGCAGGAACGCGAGAAGGAGAAGATCGCGGCACTCGCCGCGCCCTTGGTCGAGAATGGATCAACCATCATGATCAACGGGGGGACGACCACCCTCGCTCTCGCTCGGAACCTGCACAAGCATCGGGACCTGACGGTGGCAACGAACAATCTGCTCGTGCCCCCGGCACTGCCCCCCTCAGCCGTACGCGAGATATATGTCTTCGGCGGTGCAGTCCGCTCCGTCACGCTCGCCACCATCGGACCAATCAGCTTCCGCGTGGCTGGCGGAAGCGAGCTCGACATCAGCTGCGACCTGGCACTGATCGGAGTCGGTGCCATTTCGGCGGACGCCGGGTACACGACGAGCAACCTCGCCGAGGCGGCGATGATGCGAGAAATGATCTCTCGAGCAGCGCGCGTGGCGATCCTGGCGGACTCGTCCAAGTTCGATCGCCGGCTCTTCGCTCAGGTGTCCCCGCTGGGGAGCGCCGACTACCTCGTCACAGACTCCATCCCACCGCCTGATCTCCTCGACGCGCTCGTGGAGAACGAGGTGGAGCTGGTCACGCCGGAGCCTCGGCAACGCGCCCCTGAAGCCAATCCTCATGGTCCCCTGTAACGTCCAGTCGCGCCGGTTATCACCCGAGCGGTTAGCGAGAACCCCTGACCGGGAGGACGCCTGACCTTTCCCATTGCAGGCACGTTCGGGTGCTCGGTGGTTAGGTGCCGGATGCCATGTAGGCGGCGAGGATGTAGTTGGGGTGGCGGTCGAGGTTGTTGCGGGCCCGGTCGTAGCGCATGGTGGTGCGCGCGTCGGCATGCCGGGCGGCGATCTGCACATCTCGGAGGTCGACGCCGGCGTGCGCAGCCTCAACCTGGGCCGCGCACGTCAGACCAGGAGGCGGCGTGCAATCGTCAGAGGAACGTCACGCGGGTCGCTTCCTCCTTGCCTTGGGCGAAACCTGCACGGGCGGCGGGGACGCGGGTCGCCGGATCCATCTGGTTCGTGCCCATTGCGGCTCGGGAATCGGCGTCCGGTGTGATCACCTCGACGCGGCTGCCCTGCTTGCGCAGGGCCTCGACCTCGCTTGCCAGGTCCGTGCCCCATTCCGGGTCTCTGCGCAGGCCCTCGAACTGGCCTGCTTGCGGTGGTGTCTGGCTCCATCCGCCGAACGGCGAGAGCACCACGACGTTCGCATAGCCCGTGGCAAGGTCGGCGTTTTCGCCGGAGCGCACGCCACCGTTGATGTAGCGAGTGCCGTTGATGCTGTGCGTGGGTACCATACCGGGCAGCGCGGTGCCCGCGGTGACCGCGTCCACCAGGTCGACGCCGGAATCGCGGTCGAACGCAGCCAACTCGCCGGTATGCGCGTCGACGGCCACCACGATCATCGGCCTGTCCGGCCATTCATGGCGAGGCAACCGGGCGGCGACCATTGCCCGCCGCTGTCCCGCCGCCGCAGGTCCGAGTATGGAGTCGCTCTCCAACCCGAACGCGCCCATCGCACGTCGTAGATCGGCCGCCGAGGTGGCGGCGGCGCCGATGGCCCGCATCCGCTCGAACACCGTGGCCATCGGCAGGGACGGCGGCAGTTCCCGGCTCTGCCCGACCGGTCGAACCGGCTCGGAC
>DASXTG010000174.1:0-1674 GCA_036505515.1 Candidatus Dormiibacterota bacterium
CTTCGCAGCCTAGCGCAGCCTTCGGCCGCAACCGAACGCTGAGATAGAACGGCTCGCCCGAACATTCCTGAGGCATGATCACCTCTTCCGGGAGGTGCACATGCCGAGCGGGTTCGAACGCGCGCATCGGGAGCAGCTTCGCGGCACGCTCACGACGGTCGACCGGCTAATCGTTCACGGCCACCTCAGCCGGCTCTGGTTTCCGAATCACATGGCCTACTTCCTGGACCGGCTGGGCGTTCACATCGTGCGGGACTTCGGGCAGTTCATGAAGGAGGCCAGCTCGAAGGTGATCGACCGCGCGGAGGCGCTCGCGAGGAAAGCCGGCCGACCGCTTCTGTACCAAGACCGCGTGGTGCACGGCAAGGATGAACTCGCCCGGCAGATCGCGGTGCGGGACGGGATCACGGAGGGTCTGGTCTGTGTCTTCTCCACGGTGGAGCCGGCCATGTGCTTCGCGCTGGCAGGGGGCGCGGTCCGGCCACGCCTGCGCAAGTGCCTGCACCTGTACTTCTACGTGATCGACCGCGAGCTGGGCTTCATCCACATCCGCCTGCAGACCTGGTTCCCGTTCCAGATCCAGGTCTACTTGAACGGTCACGAGTGGCTGGCGCGCCAGCTCGAGCGACGTGGCATTGGTTTCGAGCGCTACGAGAATACCTTCTTGTCCATCGAGGACCTGCCTCTGGCACAACGCCTGTGTGCTTCGTTTGCCCGGCGACGCTGGACTCGTCTGTTCGACGCCTTCGCTCGCCGGATCAACCCCTGGCTGCCTGTGATTCGCAAGCACGACTTCGGGTCCTACTACTGGTGCATCGACGCCTGTGAGGTCTCCACAGACCTGATGTGGCGCGATCGCCCGAGCTTGCTCGGGGTCCTCGACGACCTCTTCGACTACGCCTTACGTGCTTTCTCCGCAGACGACGTGGTGCGCTTCCTGGGCCTCAAGTGCCGGCCCCAGACCGGAGAGCTCGAGACCCGTCACGCCCGACGTCCCGAGGGGCGGCGTATCAAGCACCGCATTCGCCAGAATTGGCTCAAGCTCTACGACAAGTGGAGCGTGCTGCGGGTCGAGACCGTGATCAACAACCCGGCTGACTTCAGGGTCCTGCGTTTCGAGGACGATCGTCGTGGACGTCGCCGCGGGCGCTGGATGCGTATGAACAAGGGCATCCACAACCTCTGGCGTCACGTACAGATCGGCGAAGCCATCAACCGCCGCTATCTCGACGCCCTGGGCGAGGTAAAGCCGACCGGCGCCGCCGTCGCACAATTGGACTCCCTCTGCCGCCAGCGCTTCCACCTCGGTCGCCACTTTGCCCGCTTCAACCCCGTCTCTCGCGGTGACAGTGACCTGTTCGCCGCCGTCCTCTCCGGCGCCCACCTCCTCACCGGCCTCCGTAACCATGACCTCCAACGACAGCTCTGGCCCGCTCAGGCCGCAGACGAGGCCGAGGCCCGCCGCCGCTGCCGACGCGTCTGTCGCCTCATCGCCAAGCTACGCGGCCACGGCCTGCTGGCCAAAGTCCCCGGACGCCGTCGCTACCGCGTCACTCTCCTCGGGCGCCGCCTCATGGCGGCAGCCATCCACTACCGATGTCGCGACTTTCCTGACGCCTGCGCCGCTTGAAGATTCCCGCGATTGTGGGCATTCTGGCGGGGTTAATCATTAAC
>DASXTG010000175.1:0-18225 GCA_036505515.1 Candidatus Dormiibacterota bacterium
TCGCTTCTGGGTCAAGGCCCCAGGCGGCACGTGGACCATCGTGCAGGACTACAGCTCGGCGAGCACCTACCGCTGGAACACCACGGGCTTGCCGGCTGGAACCTATGGGCTCGAGGTCGACGTCCGCGACCAGGGCTCCACAGCTGTCTACGAGACGGTCGCGAACCTCAGCTTTGCAATCGGCCCCTGACCAAATTTCAGACCGGGTCGCTAAGCATGAAGACGGCGATCCATCCCTGACTGCGCAGCCCCGGCAGGCGGAGAATCGCCGAGTCGATCGCGTTCAGCACCGCACGCGCAGGCCTGAAGACTGGCGTGTTGCGCAGCGGGACCGCAGCCAGAACCGCGAGGTGAAAGCTGCGGACTTCGACGCGCTTGAAGTATTTGCGCATCTTCGAGCTGTCTTCGTAGCGCAGGATGTGCTCGGTCTCCCACGCGGTCCGGAGATGGGGCGTTTGTTTTCGATAGGCGTGGATGATCGGGTTGTTGGCGAGAGCCTCGAGGAAGATCGCCTTCCCGTCGCGCGTCAGGACGCGCTTCATCTGGGTCACGGCGGCGTCGAGGTCCATGTGGTGCAGCACGCCATGCACGGTGACGACGTCGAACGAGCCGGAGGGGAAGTCGAGGTTCTCCGCGTCCTTGACGACGAAAGTGGTCTTGGCGGCGAGGCCCTCTGACTGCGCGTGCTCCTGCGCGAGCCGGATGGCTTCGGGTGAGATGTCGATCCCGGTCACATGGCCGGCAAAACGCGCCATCTCAGTGGTGTGGATGCCGCTCCCGCAACCAAAGTCCAGGATTCTCTTGCCGGTTGCGTTTTCGCGAAGCCAGTTGAAGAAGAATGCGTCGCTCGCACCCGACACGGCGTAGAACTTCTTGTTCGACGTGTAGTACCCGTACTGCTCGGGGTCGGTTTCGTACAGTCCCCGCAGACGGTCGTGGAATTCGGCTTCCTCGAGCTTGCGCGGCTCGGGTTGCGGGGCCATCGGGAAGCGACTTTAGCAGAGGGTGGAAGCACCGGCCAACCGCGTTTGCTACCCTCTGACCGCTTGTGACGTCTACTCGCCCCGATGTCTCGGTCGTCGTGCCTGCCTACAACAGCGAGCTCTCTCTGCCTGAGCTGGTCCGCAGGCTTCAGCCGGTGCTGGACGCGGCGGCGAAGGAGTACGAGCTCATCCTCGTCGACGACGGCAGCCGCGACGGGACATGGTCCGTAATCGGGGATCTTTCGCGCGACCACGGCTGGGTCAAGGGCGTGCATCTCATGCGCAACTACGGGCAGCACAATGCCGTGCTCTGCGGCATCCGCCTCGCGCGTTACGAGCTGATCGTGACCATGGACGACGATCTTCAGCACCCACCCGAAGAGATCCCGAAGCTGCTCGAGAAGCTGACCCCTGAAAAGGACGTCGTCTACGGTCCGCCGGCGCACGAGACGCACGGGCTGTGGCGCGACGTCGCCAGCCAAGTGACGAAAATTGCGCTCCAGTCGGCCATGGGCGCCCCCATCGCTCGAAAAGCAGGTCCGTTCCGTCTGTTCCGCGCGAGGATCCGCGATGCCTTCGCGGACTATGACGGGCCGTACGTCTCGATCGACGTCCTGCTGACCTGGGGCACGACCCGCTTCGATGCGGTTCAGGTCCGGCACGAGCCACGCACCCTCGGCACCTCCAACTACACGTTGGGCAAGCTGGTGGTGCACGCGCTCAACATGGTGACGGGCTTCAGCACATGGCCCCTGCAGCTGGCCAGCCTGATCGGGTTGTTCTTCACAGCGGTGGGCGTCGCTGCGTTGGCCTTCGTGGTCATCCGCTACCTGATCCAGGGCGGTGTTGTTCCGGGCTTTTCGTTCCTCGCCTCGATGATCGCGATCTTCTCCGGCGCCCAGCTCTTCTCACTCGGAATCATCGGGGAGTACCTGGCGCGGATGCACGCCCGGAGCATGCAGCACCCCACTTACACGGTGCGTGAGGTGACACAGCCGGCACGGGCGCAGGTTGATGGGGAACCGGCGGCACGCACGGCGCGACAGCGCCGCGGGTGAGGAGCCAGCCCCAAACCTCCGCTCGGGGTGGGCTGCTCAGGCCGGCCGCCGCCTATGCCCTGGCGATCTTCCTTATCGGCCTGGTGTACAGAGTCTCGTTTGTCTATCAAGGTTGGGCGGCGACTGATGAAGGCTGGCTCCAGGCCATGGGAGCGCGCATCGCCGCCGGCGAGGTGCCGTATCGCGACTTCGACTACCCTTTTCCGCCTCTGACCAGCTACAAGGAGGCGGCGCTGCACCTCCTTCTTGACGGCAACTGGACTGTGTTCGCCTCCAGATTGCTGTTCTCGATCGAGGTCTCACTGGCCTCGGTGCTCGCGTTCCTCATCCTCCGCCGCTTCGTCAGCGAGCGCGCCGCCTTCTTCGCGACGCTGCCGACCGTCTTCTTCACCGTCATCGTCCTGGCCTTCACGAGCTACACCATCGATGGCCAGTTCATGACGCTGGGGTCCATCGCGCTCATGGTCTACGCAGGCGAGAGCGTTCGTTTTCGCCGCGCCATGGCCGTCGGCGCGGGCGTTGCCGCGGTGCTTGCGCTCATGGCCAAGCAGCCCTTCCTGGCCTTCATCCCCGCCGTCCCTTTTGCCGCGATCGCAGGCACCTGGTTGAGGCGCAAGAGCGACAGGCCGGTCCACCCGGCGGTCCGCGCGCTCCAGGCAGGCTGGCCTTGGTACCTCGCCGGCTGCGCGGCCGCGATCGCGGCGATCCTGGCCTACTTCGCAGCGGCCGGAGCGCTAGGCAACTTCGGCTACGAGGCTTTCCTGCTCGGGGCCCAGGGTCACCCGGTCAGCACCCGCTTCCTTCTCATCCAGGACTTGCCCGAGTACATCACGCGCTACGACGCGGTGGTGCCCGCCCTGGTGGTGCTGATCGTGGTCTTGCTCTCGCTGCGAATCGCGCGCGCGTATGAGCTCGCGCGCTCGGTGCTCTTCGCGGGGATCCTGGTGTTCGTCCTAGTGCTGACCCTTCGCCATCCTCCGCCCCCATCGCGACCGTTTTTCGTGATCGTCGCGTACGGAGTGCTGGTCCTCATCGGGCTGGTCGCACTCACGACGACCATCGCCCTCGAAGGTCCGTGGCTGCGCGGTAACCCGACCGCCGAAGCGCTGCGATCGCGGCTCTTTCCCCCGGAGCTCGTCTTTCTCGCTCTCTTCGTGCAGTGGTTGGCCCAGTTCCACTACGACGGACTGGTGTTCTGGTACGAGGGAGCGTTCTTGAGCGTTCCGGTCGTCCTTCTCTTCGTGCATGCGATGAGCCGGGTCGCCCTGCCGCTGCATCGATCCAGAGCTCTTCAACTGAGCTTCGGGACGCCCGCGACCGCGTCGGTGCTGCTGGGCCTATGGCTTGCGGCCGGAGGTTTGGGTGTGGTTCAGGAGCGCGTGTACGAGGACGCCCAGCGCTACCAGCTGACCGCGGACTTCGCCACCCCCGCGCTCCACGGCATCAAGGCGTACCCGCTCACCCAGCAGCGCGCCGATGGGCTGGTGGCCGAGGTCGACAAGCGCACGAAGCGCGGCGACCCGATCTTCTTCCTGCCCGACTTCGGACTGCTCTACGAGGCCACAGGGAGGAGAAACCCGACGAGGCTCGACTGGTACAACGAAGGCTTCCTGACGCCTTCGATCACCGACCAGGTGATCTCAGATCTAAGTCGCGACCCTCCCAAGGTCGTCTTTCTGCAAACCCAGCGGGAAGGTGCGTATGAGCGCGACCAGCCGCCGATCGACTGGGAGAACACGAGGTGGGCGCCCATCTACAACTACCTGGTCGCCCACTACAGGCAGGTGGGATCGGTGCAGGACATCAAGGTGATGGTTCCGAGCTGACGGTCGCCGGCCTGGGAGTCCCCACCCCCAACACGTAACGGAAATGAATCGCGAAGTCCTCCCAGTGCGCCAGGTCGAACTCGCTCGCCATCGCCTCTCTCAGCGCCACGACCGTTCGCGGATGTGATCCGCGGTCATAGCGCCAGAGCAGCCGGCTTCGCCAGCGCTCAGGAGCCAGGACCGGGTCGATGAACAGCATCCGGCCAGCTGGCTTGAGAACCCGAGCGCTCTCTCGAAACAACGCCACGAGCTGTGAGTCGCTCAAGTGGTGGCCAACGTTCTTGCACACGACCAGGTCGACGCTGCGCGCGCGAATCGGCAGCTGCGTGGCATCGCCTCGGAGGGCGATACCGGGCCGTCTCTTGTGCCGAAAGCCGGCGAGCTTGAGGGGATCGATGTCAAGGCACAGGTAGGTCGTGCCCGCCGGCCACAACGATGGCGGCATCCCGGTACCTCCGCCGACGTCCAGGATGGTTGGCCGTGCGGCCAGCTCGCCCAGGTTCGCCGCCAGGCGGCGGTCGAGTGGAGCGGCGCCGGCCAGGACCTGGATGGTGTCGTAAACAAATGGATTCGCCGCGGCGCGGTGGAGCAGCTCAGTCAGCATCGCGGCCGATAGTTGAGCTAGCCACGCCGGCCGGCCACGAGCTCGCGATAGGCCTGCACCACCCCGGCGATCCCTGCATCAAGGGCTCGAGCCGGCTCCCATCCAAGAGTGCTCTTGATCAACGAGATGTCTGCCGCAAAGTGTCCCGTCTCGACTCGCGCCTGGTTTTCGGGCCACGGGATGTGCTCCAGGCGCCCGCTCCCTGCAGAGGCGGCGACCAACTCGGCCATGTGCGCGAACGTCACCGAATGGCCGCCGCCGACATTCATGACCATCCCGTCGGCCGCAGGTGAAATGGCCGCCAGCATCATGGCGTCGACGACGTCGTCTGCGTGCACGTAGTCGCGAAGCTGGCTGCCCTCGCCGTACACCTGGAGGGGAAGGTCATTCAGCGCGCGCCAGATGAACCAATTGATGATGCCGTAGCTGTGCTGCTCACGCCTTTGAAAAGGGCCGTATGGGTTGGTGATCCGGAGGACCACATAGCTCAGCCCGCTCTCACGCCTGAAGACCTCGAGGTAGCGTTCGGCCGCGAGCTTGTGGGTTCCGTAAATCGAGATTGGACCCAATCGTCCTATCTCACTCACAGGCAGTGGCTGGTCTGGAGCGTAGACGAGGCGGGAGCTTGGGAATATCAGGCGTGCGGAAGGCGCATGGCGAGCGCACGCCACAAGGACGTTGAGCAGTCCCCGCAGGTTGACGTCGAGATCCTCGGCTGGAGAGGCATTGCTGACAGCGGAACCCGACTTGCCCGCGAGGTGAAATACCAGATCGGCGTCGGCAACGGCTGCGTCAACGACAGCCTCGTCTCGAATGTCACCCCTGTAGACATCGACCTCGGCCAGCTCTTCCCGCGAGACGACGAGGTCAGGAGGCCACGAACGCGTCAGGACGCGAACGCGAGCGCCTGCATGCCGCAGGGCCATGGTCAGGTTGAGGCCCAGGAACCCGAATCCCCCCGTGACCAGGGTGAGCTTATCGGTGAGTCCCTCGGCGCGTGAGGGGATCGTGGGGTCCGTCAGGGCTTTTTCTTTCCGATCGCGTAGATCGTCTTGTACCCTCGGTGCGGCCCTGTGGCGGGGTCCAGCCCGACCAGCGCGGGGTACTCGATGTCTCCGTCGCTCATCGCCCCGAGCTTCGGCAGCGGGCCGTACATAACGCGCTTGATGAGCGCCTTGGCACGCATGGAGTTCGGGATCAGGCGATAGCGGACGGCAAGGTGCCGGAGCGGAGCGAGGGCGCGATCCCTAGGCCCGCCGCTGCCGATCGGGAATCCGCCGTAGATGGTGGGGGCGAAGCCGTTTCGATCCAGCCACGCGGCAAGCTCCCACGCCGTCAGGTACCGAATCGCGAAAGGACTCGGGTTGAAGTCGGGCCGATCCCTGTTGGGGACCGAGATCATGACCGTCCCTCGCTCGGCCAGGACCCGTTTGCACTCGCGCAGCGCCTGGTCCAGGTCGAGGATGTAGTAGATCATCTCAAGCATCAACACGACGTCGAAGCTGCTGTCCTGAAAAGGCAGGTGCTGCGCGTCGAATCGGGCCAGCAGTGCCCCGGGGACGTGAGAGCGGGCTTCGCGCACGAGCGACATCGTGTAGTCGCCGCCGACCGCCAGGCGGGTGCGCCGGCGGAGGTAGTCGAGGCCCATCCCCGCCCCGCTGCCGATCTCGAGGACACGCTTTTTGTCCGCGAGATCGCCGGCGGTCTTGTACCTGGCGTACTGCATCAACACCTGCTCTGGGGAAGCTGCAAGGCCCCAGGTCTCGGTGACGGTTGAGTAGTCTGTCGTCACCCCTGACCCTGCTCGGGCAGCACGGGACGGGTCAAATGGGGAAGCGACGGTTCCTCTGTCGTAGGCTGGCGGCTGCCTACCGACTTCCTGAGCGCGCGCACCAGGTCGTCGGTGCGACCCTCATCAGCCAGCGATCGCAGCCGCTCGATGGTCCATTCGAGGTCCTCGTTGCTGAGCGGGGCCGGCGAGATCACCTCCATGATCGCGGGGTGCGAGGTCGGACGCGCTCCCTCTTCCGGGCCCATCAGCTCCTCGGTCAATCGCTCGCCGGGCCGGAGCCCCGTGTAGATGATCTCGATGTCGACGCCGGGACGAAGGCCGCGGGCGCGGATCAGCATCCGGGCCAGGTTCTCGATCTTGATCGACTCGCCCATGTCGAGCATGTAGAGGTGGCCCGGCCTGGCGAGCACCAGCGTGCTGATCACGAGGCTGACGGCCTCTCGGATGGTCATCATGTACCGCGTCACGTCCGGGTGCGTGATCGTCACCGGGCCACCGGCCTCGATCTGGCGCTCGAACAGTGGCACGACGCTGCCACGGCTGCCGACCACGTTGCCGAACCGGACAGCCGAGCATTTCATCTCGCCTTCGTAACCCAGCACCGTCAGCTCGCACAGACGCTTGGTGCAGCCCATCACGGAGTGACGGGCGACCGCCTTGTCGGTGGAGATCAGGACGAAGCTCTTGACGCCGGCGGCTTCCGCGCAGCGCAGCGTGTTGCGGGTGCCGATCACATTCGTCAGCACGGCCTGCGCAGGGTGCGCCTCGAGCATCGGCACGTGCTTGTAGGCCGCGGCGTGGAAAACGATGTCGGGGCGCTCGTCTGCGAAGACCGTCAGGAGCTGTTCCGAGTCGACGATCGATACGAGCGCCTCTCGCAGGTCAGCCTGACCTGAGATTCGCAGCTCCTCGGCGATGTCGAACAGTCCGCTCTCGTTGTTGTCCACGAGCACCAGGCGCTGCGGCCCGAGCTTGACCAGCTGGCGGCAGAGCTCCGAACCGATCGAGCCCGCGGCGCCGGTGATCAGAACCGTCTTGCCTGCCACCAACGCCCCCGCCGCCGCGAGGTCCAGCTCTCGGTGCTGTCGACCGACGAGGTCGTCGGCGGAGAGCTGGCGCAGACGCGTGCCCCGCCCCCGGTGAAACCATTCGTCCGACCCGGGGACGATGAACAGGGGCAGGCCCGCCTGCAGGCAGATCGCGAACAGCTGCTTGTCTTCCGGTACTGCATCTCGCGCCAGCACGAAGGCGACTCCGTCGGCGTCCGTGGCCTCGAGCCAGTGAGCAAGGTCAGCGGCATGACCAACCACAGGCACGCCGAGGACCGTGTGGTTGAGATCAGAGGGATCGGTGCTGACGATCGCGATCGCCTGCCACTCAGGGCTTGGCGACTGCACAAGGCCCTTCACAGCTGCGTATGAGGTAGACGAGGCGACGATCAAAAGGCGGCTACCGCTGGCCGGGGCCCGCGAGAGCAGACGGGGCAGGAGGCGGTACATCCCAATTCCCAGCAGCGCCGCCGGCGCGGCGAGGAGCGGAACCGCCAATCGGAAAACGCGGTAATCCTCGGGCAGCAACCAGTTGGCCAGCGTGATGAGGCCCGTCGCCTCGGCAACCGCCAGGCCGGTGGCAAGGGCGTCGTGGATGCCGGCCACCGCCCAGATCCGTCGATACAGCCGAAACCGGGCCTCGCCGGCGCCGAGAGCGAGGACGACCATCGCGAGCGAGAGGACGAGGATCGGAAGTGACTGCTCCGACGGCACGCTGCGGCCGCCGTAGTTCAGCTGCTGGAAGGCCTCCAGCATGATCCAGAAGATCACAACCTCGACCACGAAGCCGGGTCCGTAGCGCCGAAGCTTGCCGATCGCATGCGACACACGCGAGCTGATGGGCAAAGAAGCGCTCAACTGCTTTGTCATGTCCTGTGTTTCCATGGGCTTCAGAGCGTCGCCCTGCGTGGCGACACGTTACGCACCTGCTCAGGCCCGGTCAAGCGCAGCGGTTGCCCCTCAATCGTGTGGTCGGCGCTCATTTGCGGAATGGAAGCAGCACCGTCCTCATCAGGATGTCGACGTCGTCGCGCAGGGTTCCGCGTCGCGCATATTCGAGGCCGAGCCGCATCTTCTCGGGTCGGATCAGTTCCGCATATGCACGGTCCGGGTCGCCGTGACCGGCCAGGATCTCTCCTTCGTTGGAGAACCGGAGCGACGCCCAATCGGTGATGCCCGGCCGTACGCTCAACAGCTCACGCTCCTCGTCGGTGTACCCCGCGACCTCTTCCGGCACCTGGGGCCGCGGCCCGACGAAGCTCATGTCCCCCTTCAGGACGTTGACAAGCTGCGGCAGCTCGTCGAGCTTGTACCGGCGCAGCCATCGGCCGGTACCTGTCAGCCGGGGATCGTCGTCGGGGGTATTAGGCCCGCCGACTCGATCGGCGTTCGACACCATCGACCGGAACTTGTACATGCGAAACTCGCGGCCGCCGAGACCAACCCTCCGGCCGCCATAGATCACGGGCCCGTTCCGATCCAATTTGATCCGAATCCCGATGACCAGCAGCACCGGGGACGTGAGCACCAAGCCAAGCCCCGCGAATGTGACGTCGAACGCGCGCTTCGCGGCCCGCGATCGGCTCAGGATCAGACGTCCTTGGCCGCGCCCGCCATCTCGAGCGCCTGGATCGTTCGCATGATGCCATCTGCGTCGAGGCCGTGCAGCGCTTTCAGATAGTTCTGGTCGCCGACCACGCTGTTGAACTCGGGCCGGAGGCCGATCCGCTT
The DNA here is from genome assembly GCA_036505515.1 of Candidatus Dormiibacterota bacterium. Taxonomy (GTDB): domain Bacteria; phylum Chloroflexota; class Dormibacteria; order Dormibacterales; family Dormibacteraceae; genus DASXTG01. The sequence goes on from DASXTG010000175.1 coordinate 9,044, forward strand.
CAGGGGCGCGTGGCCCGGTGGCAGCTCGGCGATCACCTCGGCGACTGCGCCGCCGAGGCCGCCCTCAACGCTGTGCTCCTCGAGCGTGAAAACGATGCGCGTCTCGGTGGCGGCGCTTCTGACAGCCTCGCGGTCCAGCGGCTTGACGGTATGCATGCTCAGGAGTCGCACGCTCAATCCCTTGGCCGTCAGCTGCCCTGCGACCTGGTCGGCAGTTGCGAGCATGCTGCCGCTGGCGATCAACGCGATGTCATCGCCTTCGCGCATGGTGATCGCGCGCCCGAGCTCGAAGGCAGGCGCTTGCGCATGAACGACGCGCTCGCCCGCTTTGCCAAGGCGCAGGTAGACGGGTCCGTCGCGGGCGACCACGGCCTTCGTCGCGAGACGCGCCTCGATCGGGTCGCCGGGCGCAACCACGACCATGTTCGGAAGCGCACGCATGATGGCGACGTCCTCGGATGCGTGGTGCGTGACACCCAGGTTGCCGTACGCGAGCCCGCCACCGACCGCGACCACCTTGACGTTCGCGCGGTGATAGCAGACGTCATTGCGAATCTGCTCGAGGCAGCGCAGCGTGCCGAAATTGGCGATTGAGTACGTGAAGACGATCTTGCCGCTCAGCGCCATCCCGACGGCGAGCCCGATCATGTTCTGCTCCGCCACGCCGGCGTTCACGAACTGGTCGGGGTGTTTCTGGGCGAAGTCTTCGATGACCGAGAAGCCGAGATCGCCGACGACGAGGCACACGCGGTCATCGGTCGATGCAAGCTCGTTGAGCGCCTCGATGAAGGCCGTTCTCACGAGGCCTCGACCTCCGCGAGCGCCTTTGCCAGCTCCTCTTCGGTGGGATGGCGGTAGTGCCACAGCACCTTGTCCTCCATCCAGCTCACGCCCTTGCCCTTCACGGTGTGCGCGATGATCGCGTTGGGCCGGCCGGCCTCCATCGGCACCTGCTCGAGAGCGTCCCGGAGGTCGGAGACTTCGTGCCCGTCGACCTCGCGGACGCTCCAGCCGAAGGCGCGGAACTTATCGGTCAAGGGCTCGAGGCCGAGCGTCCTCTCCACCCGGTCGAGGCTCTGGATCTTGTTGTAGTCGATCACGATGGTGAGGTTGTCCAGCCGGTGATGTGCAGCAAACAGGATCGCTTCCCAGTTCGAGCCCTCATCGCACTCTCCGTCGCTCATGATCACGAAGACACGCCACCCCTTGCGTCCGCGCTTCGCGGTCAGCGCCATCCCCGTGCCCACCGGGAGACCGTGGCCCAGCGAGCCGCTTGACATCTCGACGCCTGGCACTCCGACGTGTGTGGCATGCCCGTAGAGCTGGCCGCCGTTGCGCGCGTATTCGTCGAGTCGCTTGATCGGCATGAAGCCCGCCTCGGCGACTGCGGCGTAGGAGATGGCCGCCGCGTGACCCTTGGACATGATCAGCCGATCTCGATCCGACCAGTCAGGATGCCGGGGATCGATGCGAAGGATGTGGCCGTACAGGACAGCGAGGATGTCGGCCACCGACAGGCATGACCCGATGTGGGAGGTCTTGGCCTGGCTGATCATGCGCAACGAGTGCGCCCGAAGCTTGCGGGCCAGCGCACGCAGCTCATCGTCCGTCGCCGGTCTGGGGGCCGCAGGCGCGGCAGACACTCAGGTGATCCTCGCAAAGGCAATGTAAGGGTCGAACTCCATGCGCTCGAGCTGAAGACTTCGCATGCCGAGCGCATCGATCAGCGCCTTCGTCTCGCCCGGCCACAGCGGATTGTCGAGCTCGTCGAACGCGATGATCGCCCCCTTGGGCATCCGCGGAACGAAGCATTCGAGGGCGATCTTGGTCGGCTCGTAGAGGTCGAAGTCCATGAAGAGCAGGCTCACGACGAGGTGTGGATTGTCGGCCATGAAGGCGGGAATGGTTTTGGTGGCATCGCCCTTGATCAGCTGCACCTTTGGGATATGACCGAGGAAGCGATCCTTGTCGTAGAGCTCGATGAGCCGGTGCAGCTCGTCGTATGAATCCGCATGCAGGGCCCCTGGCTGGGCGGTCTCCCAGGCCGGCCCGGTCCTGTCCTTCTCGCTCACGGACGGGAAGCCGGAGAAGCTGTCAAAACCGTAGATCCGGCGCGTCAGGTTGACCGGCTCGAGCACGGCGCTGAACTTGGCCCATGCCATGAGGCCGTAACCTCGGTTGACGCCGCACTCGACGACCGAGCCCTTCACGTGGAGGACCTTCTTGAACACCTCGTAGAGCGCGAGGAACCGGGTCAGATGCTGCCGGCGAACGTACTTTGTGAAGTTCTCGATCCGTGTCTCGACGGGGTCCGAGCTGGCGAGAAAGATCTTCTCCAGCTCCTCGCCGACCATGCGCTCCTGAGGGGTGCGGAGGGGCTTGGGTTCCGGACTACGCGTCATCGGCCTCCATGATCGCAGGGTGTGGCGGCTGTTACCGACCTGGGCCTAGCGGGTGAAGGGCGGGGTCGGCAGCAGCTTGCGGCTCCCTCCTGTTTCTCTGCCGCCAACCTGCGAGGCCAAACTTCATGGCCACGATGCCGAAGATCCACAGGCCGCGGTTGCTGGGGATGTCGCTCGAGAAGTTGGCGACCACGAAGTAGGCGAGCGTGATCCCGAGCAGGGTGGCGATGGCTGCATCGGCTGTCTTGATGCCCTTCCACGCAAACCGCAGCCAGCCCCAAACCAGCGGGACGAATATGAGGAGCAGGCCGATCAGCCCCAGCTCCCCGCCGATTTCCAGAAAGACGTTGTGCGGATAGTCGTAGCCCTTCACCAGCCCGACGAAAGAGCCAAGGCCACCTCCGAATATCGGGTTGTGCGCGAAGAGCGACACGCCCGCCTTGAGCAGCTCGATCCGGCCACCAGTGTCGGTTTGCAGGTTGATGATGCGATCGGTCACACAGTGACACGGGCTCGTCACCCCGCCGGTTACACGGACTGGCGATCCGAAGACCAGCCGGGTGCCCACGATCGCCGCCCCCTGCGCGACCAAGATGCCGATCGGGAGGAGGACGCGGATGGAGAGCAGCGCTTTCTTCCAGCCGAGGCCGAACCCCCAGCGCCCCGCCGCAGCCCAGTAAGCCGACGTCAGCAGCATGCCCGCGACCACGATGGCGACTGACTGTCGCGAGCCGGCATACATGACGCCGGCCACGCACAGGGCGCCGACCACGCCAACGATCCACGGTCGATTGAGCAGCCAGAACTGGACGGCGACCATGAGGGCGAGCGCGATCACGTTGCCTTGCCACTGGTAGCGGTCGCTGCCCAGGACGGCGTCGCTTTGCAGTACGACGCTCACGATTGCGATCCCGATGCCCAGTGCCAGCTGAACCAGCGCCGCCGGCTTGACCGACGCCGGGCTCGGCGTGAGCAAGCCCAGCGCGACCGCGAGCGGCAGCACGGATGCGCCAAAAAAGATTGCCTTTTGCTCCGCGTAAGCGCGCTGGGCGGCGGTGAATGGGTCCAGGAACTCGGCCCTCGCCAGCGAGAGCAGCGTGAAAGCTGCGATCACACCCACGTACGCGAGCATCCAGCGGTCATCGCGAGTAGGCCTGCGCACGATGACCGCGACCAACAGGTACGCGACGGCGATCGCGATTGAAAGCACGAAGCGCTGCGGCGAGGCAACCAGGATCACCCCGGGCGTGGCGGCAATGAGGAGCCATCCCAGATAGGAGCGGTCGATCGATGCCGGCAGGCTCAGCGCCGACTGCACCTGGCGCATGCGCACTGCGGGGTCGCTCACGCCGGCGACCCGGCCGGCTGGACCTCGCGCACGCCGGCGTGGCGGCTTTCAGTCCACAGATAACCGACGACGATCAGCGGTGCGAGCGCGAGCCCGTTGGAGAAGAGCATGGCCGGTATCCCGGCCTGCGGAGTGAGCACTGCGAACAGCACCAATGCCGTCGCGTAGCACGCCAGACAGAACAGGCGGCCTGCAGCCAGCGCTCGCATCATCTCGAGCACGGCGGCGAACATCAGGAGCAACAGCGTCGCGATCAGAACGCCGACCATGCCGAACTCTCCCCAGCCGTCGGCGATGAAGCTGCCGTACGCGCTGAGCGAGGTGATGCTGTAGCCCTGCTTGCCGTAGTACGCCCACAGACCGACCAGGTTGGCGGGCGATTGCCAGCCCGGGCTCAGTACGCGCCATGGCTCCCAGCCGGCCCCGTTCATGAACGGATGGTGCTCTGGGAAATAGGCGAACCAGTTGTAGGTCACATCGGTGGGCCCCTCGCCGATGCGTCTCAGCACGAGGTCGAGCGCCCCACGAATCGGTGTTGGTAAACCAGTGAACTGCGAGCCGGGCGAGACCGGGCTCACAGGGGTGGGAGTTGGCGTGGCCTGCGCGGTTGCAAGCGGGGTTGGATGCAGGCTGGAGGAGAGGCTCACCGCCTGGTTGATGCCATATGCGGGCAGCAGCGAGACGACCACCCCAACGATCACGAGCGGAGACCACAGGCGCTTGCTGTCGCGGATGGCGATCCCGATGAAGGGTCCCAGCACGAACAAGACGGACGGCAGCTTCTCGAGCGGTGACATGAGGTACAGGAGCCCGAAGACGCCGACGAACACCGCCCGCCAGCGCCACCGATAGAGGACCGCGGTCATGAAGAGAAGGGGCAGGATGAAACGAGAGTTCCAAGCGAACGTGTACTTCAGCATCGTGGGCGCGTCAAGGAGCTTGGCGCTGTTCTCGCGTGCGACCTGGATCTGATGATCGTCGGCGCCGGAGAACAGCATCAGCATCGGGATCTGGGGCATGAGCGCCCAGTGGAGAACCGCGAGGCCGACGGCGATGACAAGCAGGCCGCCAAACCAGTAGCGAACGCTCCCCTGCACGTTGTCTCCCGGGCCGACTCCTCGCGCGGCTGCAATGCGCCGGACGCGTTCCTGCAGAGAAGCAATCACGCCTCGCTCGGCCAGGACCTGGAAGCCGACGAAGCCGAGGTTCGCGATGGAGACAGCGATGTACATGTTGTCCCGGGCGGCACCCACGAATTGCAGACGATCCGCGAGCAGGAGCGCCTGAAAGGGGGTCGCCACCAACCAGGAGCCCGGCACCAGGAGAGCGGCGTCGATTGGTTTGCGGAGCCGCCAGAGGGTCGTGGCCAGCAGCAGGAGCGATGTGATCCAGAGCGCGGCCGTCGAGGCTACCTGCAAGGCCCGAATGCTACCCCATCAACCAATCGTGAAGTCCGGCTCGACCGCCGTCGGAACCCGGTCGGAATCCCCGGTCCGGGTGATGCGATACACCTCGAACAGGGTGAGGGCGGCAAGGACGTTCAGCGACAGGACGAAGGCCAGGATCGGGCCTGTGACGGTATCCACCGCGCTGCGCAGGGCGAAGGTCGCCACGACGAATACGGCGAAGGTGATGATCATGTTGCGGGCGTTGATCGCCTGCACATGCTTGGCGTCGATGACGCTACGCAAGGTGATGTAAACGCCCCAGGGCAGGGCTGCGATCAGCGTGAGGCGCAGCACGTCGGCGCCGGCCGCAAAGCTCGGGCCCAGATAAATGGACACGAGGGTGCCGGCGAACAGCTCCAGCAGGATCACGACCACCAGGGTGGTGCCGAGCGTCAATCCCGCCACCTGCAGGACCCGAATACGCAGCTTGGTGATCGAACCCGCCGCGAACATTCGCGCGGCAAACGGCAGCAGCACGAAGCTCACGGGCGTCAGGCCGGAGCCGATCATGCCGAGGGCAGCGATGCCAAAGGCCACGATGCCTGCCACGCGGATATCGGAGGCATGCGCCACCAGGATGCCCGGCGCCGCGAACAGCGACAGTTGGAGCACGTCGCCGGGCACGCGTGGAATGCCGAATCGCGCAAGCTCTTTGATGCGGAGCCCGAAGTCCTTCACGGTCACCGGCAGCCGGACAAGCGCGACAAGCGAGACCAACACCCAGCCCGCGCCCATCGCGACGAGGATGGATGCGGCGGAGCTGCCGAAAAGCACAATTGCAAGCAGGGGCACGACCGCGTAGTTGACAGCCATGAGGACGTTGGCCCACTGGATTCGGGCAAGGCCCCTCAGGTACCCGTAGGCAATGCCGTGCAGCGCGGCGCCTGCCAGCACCAGCGGCAGCGCGAGGATCAGCGGCGAGTACCTCGAGGAGCCGAAGAAGATTTCCGCCCAGAACTGGTTGGCGAGCAGGAGGACGGCGCTCACGACCGCGACCCCGGCCGCGGCCATCGCAAGGCCGGCGGTCGGATAGCTCCCCGTGCGCGCGGAGCGCTCGACCGACGCATAAGAGACGTAGCGCGCGATGCCCACGTCGAGCCCCAGGAGTCCCAGGGGCAGCAGCAATGAGATCGTCCTCCGCGACAGCGAATACTCGCCGAAGCCTGTGGTTCCCAGCCGGGCCGCGACCAGGCGGAACGCCAGGAGATAGCTGGCGATGACTGCGGCCTCGGTCACGAACGTCGTGGCCAGGTCGCGCCTCACGCCGGCTTTTTGGCCTCGAAAACCTCCAGCAGGCGATCGGTGAGCCGGGGGATGTTGTGGTTCTCCAGCAGGTAGCTGCGCCCGCGCTCGCCCATTGCGATCCGCTCCTCCGGCGAGAGAGCGAGCAGCTTCTCGATCGCGTCGGCGATGGCCTCGGGGTTGCTCGGCGGAACGCTGAATCCGGCGTTGGCGGTACGGACCGGATCGTAGGTGGAGTTGCCAAAGAACACGATCGGCCGCCGTGCAGCGAGGTAGTCGGTCACCTTGTTCATGCTGACCCCGAACCGGTACAGCGGCAGGTCCTGCAGGCCATAGATGAAGGCGTCGGCGCCGTTCATCACCTTGACCACGTCTCTCTTAGGAACGGCGGCAGGAAACTCAACGTTATCCAGCCTGAGCTCACGGGCTCTGTCGATCGTCTTCTGGCGCTCCTGGCCGGAGCCGACGAGGAAGAATCGGACGTCGCGCCGGCCGCGTCTCTGGAGCTCTGCGGCAGCATCCAGGATCGTGTCCAGCGAGTTTCCGGAAACGAAGCCGCCGACGAAGAAGATCTTGAACGGGCGCGTCGCGCCTCCGAGATACGGCTCGAGGTCGTCGTAGCGGCTGAGCTCGACACCGTGTGGCACCCAGAGGATCTTCTCCCGCGAGGTGCCTTGCGACTCCACGTACTCGTCCGTGTTCCGCCACAGCATGATGATCCGCTCGGCTTTGCGGAACAGGAAGCGCTCGAGCCTTCGCATCACCCGTGCAGAGAAGCCATCGGGCGACAGGCGGCCGAAGTCGATGAGGGTCTGCGGCCACAGGTCCGTGATCTCGAAGAAGAATCGAGCACCCTTCACCCGGGCCAGGAAGTAACCGACGAGCGCGCCCAGTGGATGGACCGATACGCCGACCACGACCTGCGGCCGCCCCCGCCGAAACAGGCCGGCGAGGAAGGCCAGCGAGCTGAACACCAGCATGTTCGCCACTCGGCGCCAGTCGTTGCTCTTGTAGGGCGTGCCGTATATCCACACGTACGTGACGCCCTCTATGTTCTGGTCGCGCCATGGCCGCCAGCCGAGCTTTCGGAACGGCCTGGAGTAGTAATGGCTGAAGGTGCAGCCGAAGATAGTGGTCGGGTGCCCCTTCTCGATGAGCCGGCGCGAGATGTCGAAGGTGCGCGTGGCATGCCCTTCGGGAGGATCCGCGTAGTGGTTCACGATCCAGATGCGCACGAGCCCTGAGCCTTAGTGGCGGCCTGCCCTCACGCAGGCGCCCCTAGCCGCCGCATCGACTCCGCGACCGCGCGCAGGGTCTCCCAGCGTTTGCAGAAGCAGAATCGCACCTGGGTGCGGCCCTTGGCGCGGTCGGAATAGAAGGATGAGCCGGGCACCGTCGCCACCTTGGTGACGTCGATGAGCCTGCGGCTGAAGGCGAAGTCGTCGTCGGCGCCGAACTGCGGCATGAGCGAGCTGACGTCGGCCATCGAGTAGTAGGCGCCGCGAGGCATAGACATCGCGAAACCGGCGTCCCGCAGGACGTCGAGCAGGAAGTCGCGGGCTTCCGAGTAGTGGGCCCGCAGTCCCTCGTAGTAGTCGTCGGGGAGGCCCAGGGCCACCACGCCGGCATGCTGGAAGGGAGTGGGTGCGCCGACCGTCAGGAAATCGTGAACCTTGCGGATGCGCTTGGTGAGCGGTTCGGCGGCGATCGCCCAGCCGACGCGCCAACCGGTCACGGAGTACGTCTTGCCGAGCGAGTTGATGGTGATGGTGCGGTTCTCCATGCCGGGCAGGCTTCCGAGCGATACGTGCTGGGCGCCGTCGTACAGGATGTGCTCGTAGATCTCGTCGGTGATCGCGTACGAGTCCCAGCGATTGCAGAGCGCACCGATCATCTCCAGCTCTGCGCGGCTGAACACCTTGCCGGTCGGATTGCTGGGGGTGTTGATGATGATCGCCTTGGTACGCTCGTTGAAGGCTGCGGCCAGCTCATCTGGGTCGATCCTCCAGTCGGGGTGATGCAGTGTCACGTAGCGGGGCGTGGCACCTGAAAGACGCCCGTCCGGGGCGTAGTTCTCGTAGAAGGGCTCGAAGACGATGATCTCGTCACCTGGATTGATGATCGCGATCAAGGTCGCGATCATGGCCTCGGTCGCTCCGCAGGTGACGGTGATGTCGGTGTCCGGATCCGACTTGATGCCGTTGTAGCGCTGAGCCTTGGCGCTGATGGCGGCCCTGAGCTCCGGCTCGCCGAAGGTGACGGGGTACTGGTTGTGCTCGGCGTTGATGGCGGCAATCGCGGCATCCTTGAGCACGCGCGGGGACTCGAAATCGGGGAAGCCCTGCGCCAGGTTGTAGCCGCCGGCCGCATCGCAGATCCGGGTCATCTCGCGGATCACGGACTCGGTGAAGGTCTCGGTGACCGCCGAGAATTTCTTCACGAAAGCCCGTAAAACGATCTGACGGTGCGGATCACGTAGTCGACCTCGGAGTCCTCGAGCTCCACCGCCATGGGCAGCGAGCAGACCTGTGCGGAAAGCGCTTCGGTCTCGGGGAACCCACGATCCTCCAGCTTCAAAGCCTCGTGGCGGTAGTACGGCTTGCGCCACTGCACCAGCACCTCGACGCCGTTGGCCTTCATGTGGTCGCTGAACTTGTCGCCGCTCTTGGAGCGGACGACATAGTTCTGGAAGACGTCCTCGCGGCCGTCGCCGTTGAAGTGGGGGAGGGCGAGGTCATCGAT
>DASXTG010000176.1:0-3309 GCA_036505515.1 Candidatus Dormiibacterota bacterium
GCCTGCCCGGCTTCTGAAAGAATCCCGTTGTGACTCTCTACGGAATCATCGCGGACCTACGGCGGCAGTACCCGACCCCGGCCGCGACCCAGACGCTCGACATGGTCGTGGCAGAGCTCGGACGGACTCGCGACAACCTGAAGGACGCCGTGGCCAATCTCAGCTCGAAGTCGCTGCCTCCCGGTGGTAAATCAGCGCTCGACGAGCTCGTGAACCGTGCTCGCGAGGAGGGCATCTACGACCTCGACTACGGCCCCGACCCCTACGACAGGCCGCCGGTCGAGCCGCTTGACGAGGGAAGTGCCGGCATCGGAGCACTGCTCGCAATCAGCTCTTTCGTCGGCGTCGCACTCGCGGCGTGGGCGGTGTACCTCGGCGTGGACGCGATCCTCCGAACCAGTGGCTGAGTACTCGTTCGACGTAGTCTCGGAGTTCGATTCCGCGGAGCTGACCAACGCTGTCGACCAGGCCCGCCGGGAAGTCGGCACGCGTTTCGACTTCAAGGACACGCAGACAGTGTTCGACCTTCGCGACCAGGCGATCGTCATCGAATCCGCCAGCGAGGACCGCGCCAAGGCCGCGCTGCAGGTGCTGCGCGAAAAGGCCGCCCGCCGCCAGCTGTCGCCCAAGCTGTTCAAGGCAGGAGATCCGAAGACGGTCGGCAAGGGTCGTGGCCAGCTCGAGGTGCTGCTGAACGCAGGCATCACAGACGACATCGCGCGGGACCTGCGCAAGCGGATCCAGAACCTTACGGCGAAGGTCCAGGTGCGGATACAGGGCGACCAGCTGCGCGTGGTCAGCAAGGACAAGGATTCGCTGCAGCTCGTGATCAAGACCTTGCGCGCTGCGGAGGACATCCCCGTGCCGCTGCAGTTCACCAACTACCGATAACGCTCTAGGCGGCAGGTTGCTGCTGCCAACATAGTGGGGTGCTGGTCATCCCGGCGATCGACATCATGGACGGCCACTGCGTGCGCCTCGTGCAGGGAGACTTCGACAGGCGCACCGTCTACTCGGACGACCCCGCCACCATCGCCGTCGACTTCGCGCGCGCAGGCGCCGAGCGCCTGCACGTGGTGGACCTCGACGCTGCACGAGGGGCGCGCGACAACCGCGGGGTGGTGGAAGACGTCCTCGAGGCAAGCGGGCTCAGCGTCCAGGTCGCCGGGGGCGTCCGCAGCGCGGCTCAGGTGAAGGCCTGGCTGGACGCCGGCGCGACCAACGTCGTCATGGGCACGGTGGCGGTGCGTGAGCCAGAGCTACTGGCCGAGTGCGCCGAGGCCCATCCCCGCGGCGTGATGGTGGCACTCGATGTTCGGGACGGGAAACCGGCGGTGGCCGGCTGGACCCAGACCGAGTCCCTCGATATCGCCGTCCTTATCGCACGCTGGGACCTCCTTCCCCTCGCCGGGTTGATCCTCACCTGCACAGAACGCGACGGCACTCTGGCCGGCCCGGATCTCGCCACGCTCATGCACGTCCGATCACTGACTCGGCTGCCGGTGCAGTACTCGGGCGGGATCGCGACCCTCAGCGATATCCGCAGGGTCCGCGAGGCGGAGGCGTCGGGCGTGATCCTCGGGCGCTCCCTCTACGAGGGAAAGCTCTCGCTGGAGGAAGCGTTGACCCTGTGAGGCGCGCGGCCCTGGCCCTGGCGGTGTTGGTGGCCGCCCTGGGCTGGTCGGTGGCTTGTGGCGGTCGCGACGCGCCCGACGACCAGGGCTTCCACCAGGACGTGCTCAACGGCCGCAATGGCGCCGAGGTCACGTTCGACGCGATGGTCGTTGACAACCCGGTGGAAGCGGGTGGCCACGAGCGATTCGTGGTCAGGGCGTCGACCGGTGAGCGGCTCGAGGTGGACCACAACACGACGCTCGCCCAATACGTTCCGGTCCACGCCGACGCGTCGGTCGTGATTCATGGCGAGCTCTACATCGATCCCGGACCTCGGCTCGGTGTGCACTGCACGCATGCCGTGACCTCCAGCGGCTGTCCGAACCCCGGGTGGATCATGTTTGCAGGCACGTATTACGAATGAGCAAGATTCGCCCTGATCAACCCGCCAGTGCATGCACTCGCGGTCAATTCGAACGCCGCAAAACCGCAAGTGCCGGCACACGGCACCGCCCCGGCGGCGTTAGCCGGGTTTGCGGGCCACCAGCCACGTTGCTGCTTGGGCGACGGGGCGCACCACGATCTCGTCGATGTCTACGTGGGGCGGGCGTGTGACGGCGAAGATGATGCAGTCGGCGATGTCAGCGGCCACCAAGGGCTTGACACCCTGGTAGACGGCCTTGGCCGCCTTCCGGTCGCCACCGAAACGCACCAAGCTGAACTCGGTTTCCACCATGCCGGGCTGGATCTCGGTGACGCGAATCGGCTCGCCGTTCAGCTCGATGCGCAGCGTTCGCGACATGGCCCGAACCGCGTGCTTGCTGGCGGTGTAGCCGGCGCCTCCGCGGTAGGTCTCGAACCCGGCGATTGATCCCAGGTTGACGATGTGGCCGTGCCGAGCTTTGCGCAGCAGTGGCAGGCACGCACGCGTCATGCGCATGAGCCCGAGGACGTTCGCCTCCCACATCTGGATCCAATCCTCGTCCTTGGCTTCGCCGATCGGCGTGAGCCCAAGCGCGAGGCCTGCGTTGTTGACCAGCACGTCGATGTGACCGAATCGCTTGGCTGTCTCAGCCACGAATGCGTCAATGCTCTCGAGCTTCGTCACATCGAGGGGTAGGGCGACGCCCGACTCACCGACGACCCGCCGCAGCCGATCCAGTCGCCGAGCGCCGGCAACGATCCGATAGCCCAGCTTGCCCAGCGCGAGCACGGTAGCGGCCCCGATCCCGGACGATGCGCCCGTGACAACGGCGACTGGCCTGGACCTGCTCGCCACCATCCCTCTTTTAGTGAACGATTCCCCCGGCGGCCTCAAACTGTAACCTAGGAACGATGCTGGATCTCGTGGCCGGCTTTGTGGCGGGGTTGCTGGTCGTTGCCGGAATCCTGGTCATGATCGGCCCCAGCACGAAGACCATCATTCGGCGGATCAGATCGCTGCGCAGACCGACCCCTTCCCTCTCGGTGTTCCAGCCATCACGGCCCCGCGAGGTCGTCCCGCCCGGCCTGAATCCCAAGACCCAGCGCGTGTTGGTCGGCGCTGCGCGGCTCGCCAACTGGCTGCGCGCGCATAACCATGACGACCTGTCACGCGAGCTCCGCAGCGCGGCCGCGCGGATGACGACCGACGAGCCCGCTGGCCTCTACGCCATGCAGACCGTGCTGCGCCGCCTGCGGCCGTTGAGCCTTGAC
>DASXTG010000177.1:0-24202 GCA_036505515.1 Candidatus Dormiibacterota bacterium
CCTGCCCGACGGGAATCGCCACGCAGCGCGAGGACCTGCGGGCGAAGTTCGAGGGCCGCCCCGAGCACGTGATCAACCACCTGTTCCACATCGCGGAAGAGACCCGCGAGCTCCTCTCGGTCCTCGGAGCAACCTCCATCGACGAAGTTGTGGGGCGCGTCGACCTGCTGGAGCCGATCGAGGGCGCGACGCTCGACCTGTCATATGTCCTCGGCGCCACCGACGAGACGCTGCCCCGCCGCCGTGTGTGGGCTCGCAACGGAGATGCTCCAACCCCACCACCGCCCAGCGGACCGATCGACAACTCACAGCGCACCGTCGGGGCCGCGGTCGAGGGCGAGAGGCGAAACTATCGCGGCAGCGCCGGCCAGAGCTTCGGCGCATTCATCGACGAGGGCGTGGAGCTGATGCTCGAGGGGGAAGCGCAGGACTATGTCGGCAAGGGCATGGGCGGCGGCGTGATCGTGATCAAGCCCTTCGCGGAAGACTCATCGACAGATCCGGTCCTCGCCGGCAACACCATCTGTTACGGGGCGACCGGTGGCAGGCTCTTCGTCGCGGGGCGGGTCGGAGAGCGCTTCTGCGTTCGCAACTCAGGGGCAGTGGCAGTGGTCGAGGGCGGAGGCGATCATTTCTGCGAGTACATGACGGGAGGGGTTGCGGTCGCGCTGGGACCGGTGGGCTGGAACGCGGGTGCCGGGATGACCGGCGGCGTCGCCTACCTGACGGAGTGGCGCCAGCTGAACGCCGACAGCGTGGTGGCGCGCGAGGTGCCGCCCGAGGACGAGGCCGAGTTGCGCGCGCTGGTGGAGGAACACCACCGCCGCACCGGCAGCCGGCGCGCGGCGGCGCTTCTGGCGGATTGGGAGCCGGCCCTGGAGCGGTTCCGCCAGGTGGTTCCCGTGGCGGCGGTGCAGGCACCGGCGGTGTCCGAGCCGGCCCCGTCGCAGGAGAGTGCTCCGAAAACCGCCGCCTAGGTCAGATTCCTCGGGATCCGACGCGGGCGACCATCGCGTCCGGCCCTCAGTGGTGCCTCCGCCATCCGGCGAGGGCGTTCGGGTTCTTGGCGATGCCCCGAGGAAGGCCGGGCAAGTGCCTGGAGATGCCGGCGGGGAAGGTCACAACCGCGACATTGCTTGACGGCGCCGCCGGAGTTGACGCAGCAGCGGGCTGGCCAGGGCCAGGCACCGATCCCGTCGTGGTCGGCAAATGCACGGGCGGGACATGCGCTGGCGGAACCGGCCCTGACTCCGGCGCGGCCGGCAGGCCCGGCTCGACCGGAACCTGCACTCCGGGCACTGCGGCTGATGCGTCCTCTTTCGGTTGAGAGACGGACGATGGCCCGGCCGCGCCCGCGAAGATCAGAGCGACCGTCACCGAAGCCGCGGCCAGCGCTGAGAGGAGCCGCGGGCCCGCCTCAGACAGGCGCCACCCGATCGGGGCCAGAAACGGGATCTCGGCCAGCATCGCGCTGAAACCGATCGCCCGCCACAACCTCCCCAGCGAGATGTTCAGGAAGGCTCTGACGACAACCGGATCGAAATGGCTCCCGGACATCTGCACCAGCTCTCTGCGGGCAGCGGTCACGCTCATGGCCTTCTTGTAGGGCCGGGCAGCGGTCATCGTTTCATAGCTGTCGGCCACCGCCACGATCCGGCCGCCCAGCGATATCGCCTGACCCTTCAGCCCCTGCGGATACCCGGTGCCGTCGAATCGCTCATGGTGATGGCGTACGGTGTCGGCCCACGCGCCCAGCCATTCGCGCAGTGGAGCCGTCAGGCGGTCGCCCTCGATCGGGTGGCCATGAAGGGCCACCCACTCTTCGTGATCAGGTGCGCTCGGTTTGGTCAGCACATGAGGAGGTACGGCCAGCTTGCCGATGTCGTGCAACAGGGCCGCCCAGCGCAGCCGGTCGGCGTCGCTCTGCGGCAGGCGCATCTCCTGCGCCAGCAGGTCGGTGAACATCCGGACCCTTTCCGAGTGACCACGGGTCCTGCTGTCGTGGATGCTCAAAGCGGCTGCCAGCTCGAGGATGATCTGGGCCCGCCTGCCCGGCTCGGCGTCGCTGCCGGTCTCTTGAGTGCGGCGCAGCTCGCGCTCGAGGTGGCGCGGGTTGGCGCTGCGGCGCAGCATGGCAAACCGCGAGGGGGCAGCGTCCGGAAACAGCAGGGTGAGGTCCAGGAGCGTGGCGAGGGGAAGGAGCCCCTGGATGATCGTGGCGCAAACCAGCCACGTCACGACTGTCGCACCCAGGAAGACGCCCCACCAGGTGATGAGACCGGCGCCCCCATGCGGAACGGGGAGCCAGCGGCTGACAACGATTCCAACGGCAGCCGCGGCAACCGCGGGCGCGAGCACGACAAGAAGCCTCAGAGCTTTGCTGAGAAGCGGATGGCTCCTCCATCGCTTCTCTTTCGCGCCGGAAGCCTCACGCTCCTGGGGGCGGTTTTCGACCTTCATCGGAGTTCGGATGGACCCTCCGGTGATGTTAGCTCTCCACCGGGCACCGGCTGACTAACGTACGTACACCTCGATGACAGCTCTGCGACTGACCTAGCGGATCAATTCGCGGATGCGGTCCAGGGCTTTCATGTTCGCGATCGACTCGCGGATTGGGATCGCGACCTCCTGACCGCCAAGGATGCTGTCCCCGAACGACTCGACCATCAGCTGGTACGGGTCGGCGGCCTCGCGCCACGTGAACGGACGCTCGAGGCGTTGCATGCCATCTCTTGAGATCACTGTCAGGTCCTGCTGCTCAGGCGACTCGCAGCTGGCCCACACGGCTGCTGTCGCGCCGCTCGGAAAATGCAAAAGCGCGCTCACCGTCAGGTCGACCCCGGCTGGGCGCGATTCGTCATGCCTGGCCCAAGCCGATAACCCATCCGGCTCACCGAGGATCCACCGGGACACGCTGACCGCGTAGCAGCCGACGTCCAGCAGCGCCCCGCCCCCGAGGTCGGGCTGGAGGCGGATGTCGTGCGGGTCCTTTACCGTGAACCCAAAGCTCGCCTGCACGTGCAGCGGCTCGCGCATGCCGGTCACGAAGGCACGCATGCGCGGCTCGAACCGGTACATGAAGGCTTCCATCAGGTGCAGCTTCGCGCGCGCAGCCGCTTCGGCCATCTCCTCGGCTTCGTGGGCGTTCATCGCAAGGGGTTTCTCGCACAGCACGTGCTTGCCGCGTGCGATGGCGCGGAGAGTCCATTCGCGATGCAGGGTGTTGACCAACGGGATGTACACGGCGTGCACATCTGGATCGTCCAGCAGCGACTCGTACGAGGGGCTCACCCTGGTGGCGCCGAACTCCGATGCAAACTCGCGGGCACGTTCTGGCTCGCGGCTCGCGATCGCGACCAGCGTGCCGTTGCGCGAAGCCACGATGGCGGGCAGCACCGCACGCCGCGCGATCCACGCCGCGCCCAAAACTCCCCACCCTATGCGCTCCACAGCGGGAAGGTTACGGTCGGTGCCTATATGTCGACCTCGAGCTGGGCGCCCCCGCGCGCGATCGACTCCGTCGCGGCTTCCATGACCGCGACGTTGCGGCGCGCCTCGCCGGTGGACACGGCAAGCGGCTCGCCCCACGCCAGATGGTCGGCCAGGTTGCGATAGAAGCCGTGCTCGTCCTGTTGCGGCAGCGCAAGCTCTTCATCGTGGGTGCCGCCACCGGTCGCGGGCCTCATGACCTTGACGCGGGCAGGGAAATCCGCAGGCACCGGCTCCTGCCGCCACTCGCCGACCACGGCACCGCGAGTTCCGAGCACGTACCACTTGGGTTTTACGGCCGCGGCGATGTCTGACTGCAGGAATGTCGCTTGAGCTCCGCCCTCGAAGGTGAGGTCGACCCGCACCTGGTCTGCGTTGGTCACGTCGAGCCAAACGCGCTTGTGCGCCCTCGCCGACACCATCCTGACCGGCGAACGAAACAGCTGCAGCACCCAGTCGAAGTAGTGCGAGCCCCAGTCGTAGATGGTGCCGCCGGAGATTGGCTCGTGGCTGTGCCAGAAGTCGCATGGATGCGAGTAACCGCCGATGAACGACTCCATGTAGAAAGGCTCGCCGATGCGTCCTGACTGCACGACATCGCGTAGCGCCAGGAAGTCGGGGTCCCAGCGCCGGCTCTGAAAGACGGTGAGGATTCGTCCGCGCGTGGCCGCTGCGTCCACCATGCGATCGACCTCGGCGACACGAAGTGCGAACGGCTTCTCGCAAACGACGTGCTTGTTGGCGGTGAGGGCCGAGAGCACCGCGTCCGCGTGCGCCACAGGCGGTGTGCCCACGACCACCAGGTCCACCTCGGGGTCGTCAAACATGTCGCCGGCGTTCTCGTGCACCGGCACGCCCAGCTCTTGCGCGGCCTGCTCACGGCGTTCTTTCGAGATGTCGCAGACCCCGCTCAGCCGCAGCCCCTCCACTGCGGAGATCGAATCGGCGTGGTTGCGCGCGATCGCTCCGTAACCGACCAGGCCGACGCCCACCTCGGGAGCCGCTGTCCGACCCGCCGCGAACAGAAGAGAGCGGTGGATGAGCTTCTGGAAGGTGGCATCCGCGTAGGTCGATGGCGCGTGCCCGAGCCCGAGCTGTATGAAGCGGCCGCTGCCGAAGCTGCGCTCATACGCGACCACCTGCTCGGTGAACTGCCAGCTGGTGCGGAGCAGGACCGTGGCATCAGCGGGAGGGCCCTCAGACAGATACAGCTCGTCGGCGAGAACGAGCTCGGGCCCTAGGCGCGCGGTGATCGGATGCCTCGCGTCGGCCCTGACGACGAGCTCGGTGAGAGGACCTGGGCCGCTTGGCGTCCAGCGCGCAATCTCAGCGAGCGATCCGTCCGCGTTCCATGCCCCCAGCGTGCCGTGAAGCAGGAGCAGGCCACCTCCCCGGCGCACGAAGTCGTTCAGCTTTTTGGCTTGCCCAGGCTCCAGGGCCTGGTCGGTCGCGGCCAAGAGCACTGCGCACGAGTCGAGCTGAAGCGCGCGCTGATCAGAGATCACGTCGAGCTGGAGGTGGTGCGTGGATTCCAGTGCATGGAGAAGCGGCTGCGCCAGCCGGTGATAGTCGTGCACGCCGCCTGCGAGCAAGGCCAGCGCCCGCACCCGGTTTGATGACATCGACCTGATCCTACGCTGAGCCAGAATTGCCGATCCGCCGCTGAGCCCGATCAGCGGCGACGACAAGTTGCCTACAGATTGTTAAGTCACTCTTTCTCCCCGCGGTCACGGCAGGTTAAGATCAGGCTACCTAAATCGCCCTCCCTCCTTTCTGAAGGTCCTCTGCCTAGCGGTGGGGGACCTTCCTTTGTACGTAGGGGGAGGACAGAAACGTGACTAGGTTTCGACCGAGCGGATCGCGAACACGCAGTCGAAGCTTCCGGTCACGCACCCGCACTCGACCTCTTCGACGTACCAGTCGTTGGCCAACCCCGCCCAACGCAGGATGGCCTCGATGGTCGCGGTCCAGATGTGGCAGGACTTCACCGTCTTGATGCGGCCGAGGGCGAACATGTTCGAAAAGTTGACGAGCCAGAACTGGAACTCGTCGACCTGGAGCCAGGCATGGGTGTGCTCGCCGCGCACGTTGTCCATCGCCTCGGAGAAGGACTTGACTATCCCCTGCAGCTTGCGCTGCCGGCCGGGAACCAGGCGCCGCGGCCCGCCCATTCCGTGCCGTCCCTCAGCCAGCCACCGCTCGGTAGCCCTGCGCCCCCAGGCCCGTATCTGGTCCTCCGCCTCAGGACCGTAGACGGTCTCGAAAGCCTCGTTGAGGCGGCTCAGATACTCGACCGGCGTCGCCAGCTGCTCGTCGTGCGGCGGGTCCTGGTCGACGTATTGAGCCAGGCCCGCCGTGTACGCGATCTCGGGCCAGCGCACGCCGGAAACGTCGCGGGCGACGTGGATGAGGTTGGCGACATGAGAGTTGAGGACGAAGCGACCTCGCGCTCGGGCCGGCCTCACGCCCATCATCTGAAGCGTCCGGATGGCGGATGCCCCGCCCGACGACCCGGTGCTCGGTGTCGGTGGGGGCGAGCCATGAAGGATCGGCGCGGGGTTGCGCTGTATCGGCACACCAACCGGCGAGATCGCCGTGACCTCTGCGAGGAGAGCAGCGGCGGCCTGGGCGGGCGACGCCGCCGGGGCCGCCGCCGAGGGTTGCCGTGGCGCGACCTGGGCAGGAGGCGGCGCGCCGGGGGCCGGGCGGCGCTGCGGCAGCTTCGCCATCTGCGCGAGCAGGTCGCGCACTTGCTGCGGCCTCTCTCCGGGGTCCTTCGCGAGCACCTTGCTGAGCAGCTGGTCCAGCTCATCGGGGAGGGCCGGGTTCAGCTTCGCGGCCGACGGTATCGGAGAGTTGACGGTCGCGTAAGCGACCTCCATCCGGTTGGCGCCGATGTACGGCAGGCGACCGGTCAGCATCTCGAAGGTCAGCACGCCCATGGCGTAGATGTCGCACCGCCTGTCGACGTCATGGCCCATCACCTGCTCCGGCGCCATGTAACCAGGCGTGCCGATGGCCAGACCGATGGTGGTGAGGTGTGTCGGTTGGCCTGCGCCCCGGGCCAGGCCGAAGTCCGCCAGCATCGCGCGGCCGTCCTGATGGATGAGCACGTTGGTGGGCTTCAGGTCGCGATGAACGATGCCCGCATCGTGAGCGTGCTGCAGCCCGTCGCCGATCTCGCGAAGGTAGCGCCACGCAGTGAGCGTGTCGAGCGGGCCGCGGTTCAGGATGTCACGCAGGGTGCCGCCGCGAATCAGCGGCATCGTGAGATAGGCGGCGCCGTCGTTGAGCTCGAAGTCGTAGATCGGCAGGATGTTCGGGTGATCGAGCCGCGCCAGGGTCTTCGCCTCGGCCTCGAATCGCTTCACGAAGCCGTCGTCCTGGAACAGGTCGGGTGACAGGGCTTTGAGGGCGACCTCCCGCCCGAGCGGCTGCTGGACCGCGCGGTAGACGACCGCCATGCCGCCCCCGCCGAGACGCTCGACGATCTCGTAGCTGCCGAGCCTGGTCCCGGTCAGGTCCTTCATGCTCCCGCCTGCTTCGGTGCGAGCTTGGCGACGACCGCGATGAGGTCAGCAAGCCGGAAAGGTTTGCTCAGCACGTCGTCCGCGCCCGCGGCGAGGAAGCGCTCGCGGTCAGTGGCCATCGAGTGCGCGCTGGCGATCACGATGCGCATGTCCGGCTTCTGTGCCTTGATCTTGCTCATCGCCTCCAGCCCGTCCATGCCGGGCATCGCCACGTCCATCAAGATGACTGCCGGCGTGCGGGTGAGCGCGAGGTCGACAGCCTGCAAGCCGTCGGACGCAACGATCACGCCGTAGCCTGCTTTCTCGAGCACGCGCCGACACAGCCGCTGCGCCACCTCGTTGTCGTCGGCGACAAGCACGGTCGAAGGCCCCGGCGCACCTGCAGGTGCCTCATCAGCCATGGCGGCGCTGCAATCTGGCGCTGTCAGCCGCCAGCGGAATCGTGAAGTGGAAAGCCGAGCCGTGCCCGACGGCGCTCTCGACCCAGATCTTGCCCCCGTGCATCTCCACGATCTGCTTAACGATCGTGAGGCCGAGGCCAGTCCCAGGAATCGACTGCGCGGCGCCGCTGCGTACACGACGGAAGCGCTCGAAGACATGGCTGATCTCGTCGGCGGGGATGCCCAGGCCGGTGTCGGTGATGCTGATCAGGGCAAAAGCGCCTTCGGCCCGGCTGCCGACAGTGACGGTGCCGCCGTCTGGCGAGTACTTGATCGCGTTGTTGACGACGTTGCTCACGACCTGTATCAAGCGGTCGCGGTCACCGGTCACGATCGGCAGGCGCGGATCGAGGTCGGCTTTGAACTCGATCAACGACCCTGTGGTCGCCGCCCTGGCGATGGCGTCGGTCAGCACCTCGTTGATGTCCACGTCCGCCGAACGCATCGTCATTCGGCCGGACTCCATGCGGTCGAGGTCGAGCATGTCGCTGATGAGCCGGCTGACCCTGTCCGCGTCATTGAATATGTATCCGCCGTAGGCGCGGATCTCCTCTGCCTCGAGGCCCCCGTCGCGGATGAGCTCGCTGAACCCCTGGATGCCGGTCAGCGCCGTCCGGAACTCGTGGCTCACGATCGAGAGGAATTCCGTCTTCGTGCGGTCCAGCTTCTCGAGCGTGACGTTGGCGCTGCGCTGCGACTCGAGCGCCTCGGCGAGCTTGTCCTGCGTCTCACGCACGGTGGTGACGTCCTCGATCATCACCAGCATGTGCTCCGGCCGCCCGCTCGAATCCGGGATCGACGTCGCGGTCAGCTGCAGCCACAGCCACCTCCCGCCACCTGTGGCGGCCCTGACCTGCACGCTCCGCTGGTCGGTGAACCCCGCGAGCAACGGCGCCAGCCGAGCCCGGCCGGCTGCCTGGTCGTAGGCCCTCAGGAGGTCAGGCCACGCCTGCGACCGCATCGTCTCCACGTCGTGCTCGAGCATGGTGAGCAGCGCCGGGTTGCCCTCGAGCAGCTCGCCATCGCCGCTGACGCGCGCGATTCCGATCGGGGAGCGTTCGTAGATCGCTCGGTGGTCGGCCTCGCTTCGGCGAAGCGCCTGGGCCGTTTCCACGCGCTGAATGAACTGTCCGATCTCGACACCAGCGGTCGAGAGCATCGTCACCAGATCGTTTTCAGAGTGCCGGATATCGTGGCCAAGCAGCTCGATCACCCCCACAGGGACGCTTCCGTTCATCACCGGGAACGCGACCGCCGACTGCAGACCGGCGTTCCTCGCCGCGGCGCCCCGCTCGTCATCGACGGATGTGGGTGAGTCGTTCAGCGCGGCGGCGACGCCCGACTGCCAGACGCGGCCGGGAAGGCCCTCGCCGGCCCCCACCGAGAGCCGCCGGCTCTGCTCGTCGAACTCTTCGAGACCGGTTCCGTCGCGGTGCCACGAGCTGCGCATGCGCAGCGCCTGACGCTCGGCATCGGCGTTCCAGTACTGGGCGACGTCCCAATCGAGATACGCGCAGAGGCTTCCGAGCAGCTGAGGCGCGGCTTGCTCCCAGGTGTTCGCGCTGACGATGACGTGGCGAATCGCAACCAGGCCGTCGCGGATGCCGTCCAGGCGCCGGCGCGCCGAGATGTCGGTCTCCTGCACCAGAAGCAGGGCCTCGCCTGACGAATTTTCCCCGGCCGCGGCGATGGCGATCGCAACCGGGATGCGGGAACCATCCTTGCGGACCTGGTAGAGCTCGCCTTCCCAGCGCACGATCTCCTTGCTCTGAAGCTTGTCGAGCGCCTGGTTGAGCGCCTCCCGGTCATGCTCCGCGGTGATGTCGGCGAGGGTCCCGTGCATCAACTCCTCGCCGGTACGGCCGAGGAGCGCGCAGAGCCGCTCGTTGACCTGCAGCCAGCGGCCACCGGCGGTGACCAGGGCCAGCCCGATCATCGCGGCCTCGAGGGTCATCCGCAGGCGGTCGTCGATCGACTCCATCTCTTCCGCCTTCTGCTCCGCCTCGCCCGCGACCTGCCGGGCATGCCGCATGACCTCGTTCACCGTGCCCGCCACCAGCCACAGCACGGCGACCTCGAACACCGCCGTCGCCACCTCGGCCGCCCCTCCACTCGCCAGGGCAGGGACGAATATGGCCGCGGCGGCGACCGAGCCCGCGAGGATGAGCTTGCCTCGTGGATTGAAGAGGGCGGCGAACAGCACCACCACCACGTACAGAGGGAAGACGAGCAGCGCGGGCGCGCCGGTGACGGCCTGCAGCGCGAAAGTCGCGGCAATGCCGACGAAGGGTGTCACTGCACGGACCAAGGCCCGCATCCGAGCCGACCCGCGATCGGATCGCAAACGAGGTCCTGGCAACACCCCTGTGGCCTCGCCCCCCCTGGCGGGATGGAAGGTGCGCAGGACGCAAAGTCTAGCGGCCACCTGTCGTGCCAGACCCCCCTTATGAAAGGCGGCGTGTGGCGTAATTAGAGCCCCCAATTTGAGCCACCTTCCGCGCAGGCACGAATCCCCTAGATGAGCTCTCCGCTGCAGGCCGAAGGGCTGAGCCGCCGCGTCTACCCGTTCCTCGGCCTGGCGATCGTGGGCCTCGCGAGCCTGGGCGGTTTCTCCGCGCTTGGCGGAGCTCCTCCACTGCTGGCTGCAGTTGCAATCGGGGTCCTGCTCGTGCTTACGCCCCTGGTGCCGATCAAGCTCCCGTCAGTCGGCAAACTGGCCAGTGCAGTCCCCGTGGTGGTGGGCTTCGGCCTGGCGGTGTACCCGCTGTGGGCGTCGGGATCCGTTTTCGGCATCCTCACGTCCGCCTTTCTGGCCGTGCTGGGGGCATCGCTGATCGCCCTGCCCTGGGAGCGCATCCCTCGCCATCTCCACGCCATCTCGCCGATCGGAGGCCTTGCGATTGCATTCGTGCTGGAGGCCCAGTTCGGCTCGAGCGTTCTGCGGGCCTTTCCGTTCCTTCTCCTTCCCTTGGTCTTCCTGGCGCTGTACTTCACGACTGTCGAATTCGCGATCGGCACGACGCTGGCGGTCGCGAACATCCTGGCGGTCGCGCTGGCCAAGCCCGATGCGCCCGACGCAGGCCAAGCGCTGCTCGCCTCGCTCGTGCTTGTTGCGCTCGGCCTTCTCATTCGGCGCGTGGTCGCAGACCTGGAAGCAAGCCGCGCCGCCGCGACTGCGGCTGAAGCGGTGAAATCAACACTGTTGGCGGACCTCGCCCAGCGCAACCAGGAGCTGCAGGAGCTCACGAGGATGAAGTCGGAGTTCCTGGCCACCATGAGCCACGAGATCCGGACCCCGATGAACGGCGTCATCGGCATGACCGGCCTGCTTCTCGACACCGAGCTGACCCCCGAGCAGCGCGACTACGTGGAGACGGTCCGGACGTCAGGAGACACCCTGTTGGAGATCATCAACGACATCCTCGACTTCTCAAAGATCGAGGCCGGCCGCGTGCGCATGGAGACCATCGACTTCGGTCCCAAACACGTGACCGAAGAGGCGGTCGAGCTGTTCGCCGAGCCCGCAGCCAACAAGGGTGTGGAGCTCATTCTGGACGTCGATCCCGAGGTTCCCGCCAGCGTCATCGGCGATCCAGGCAGGCTTCGTCAGGTCCTCATCAACCTGATCGGCAACGCGATCAAATTCACCGACACCGGCGAGATCGTGGTGCGGGTCGGTCACCTGGAAACGAGCATTCCCGGGGTGATGCTCCGCTTCGAGGTTGCCGACACGGGCATCGGCCTGACAGAGCAGGAGCAGGCGCAGATCTTCTCGACCTATTCACAGGTGGACAGCTCGACGACACGACGGCATGGCGGCACCGGGCTCGGCCTCGCGATCGCGCGGATGCTGACGCAGCTGATGGGAGGCGAGATCGGAGTCGACAGCGACAAAGGCAGGGGCAGCAGGTTCTGGTTCACGGCGCTGTTCCGCGAATCGGAGGGACGGGCGGTCGCTCCCCAGCCCGTGGGGAGCCTGGCCGGAACGACCGTCGCCATCATCGACGACAACCGCACGAACCGCGTGATCCTCGAGCGTTATCTCGATTCGTGGGGCATGCGGGAACGAAGCTTCGAGGACGGCGGCCAAGCGCTCCGTGCGATTCGAGACGCGGCTGCAGAAGACGACCCGTTCGAGGTCGCGATCGTCGACATGATGATGCCCGAGATGGACGGCGCCGCCGTTACGAACGACATCCGGTCGGACCCACAGCTCAAGGAAATGGTCGTCGTCCTTCTCACCTCAGCCGGCCGCTCTGAACACCCTGTGCGCGGTGTCGATGTCGAGCTGGTCAAGCCCATCAGGCCATCACAGCTTTTCGACGTGCTGCAAACGGTGCTGGCGGAAAGGCCGGCGCACACGCGCCGTCGCGTCAACCCGGAGGGCGTAGGTCCGCCCGCAGCCCGACACCGCTGGGCGCGGATCCTGATCGTCGAGGACAACGCCGCCAACCTGAAGGTGGCGGTCCGGATCGTCGAGCGCCTTGGCTATAGAGCCGACGTCGCCGGCAACGGACATGAGGCAGTCGACGCGCTCGGGCGCTTGCAGTACGACGCCGTCCTCATGGACTGCCAGATGCCGGAGATGGACGGTTATCAGGCGACGCGCGAGATAAGGCGCAATGAGGGCCAGGGTCGCCACACGCCGATCATCGCGATGACCGCGAGCGCGATGGCGGGCGATCGCGAGCGGTGCCTCGCGGCCGGCATGGACGACTACATCTCCAAGCCGGTGAAGCTGCACATCGTCGCCGCCGTGCTCGAGCGGTGGCTCGGTTCGGGCCCGGAGTCCGCCGTCTCTTAGAGGAAACCGCACGTTTGGCGCCAAAAGTGTGGAAACCGAAGCCCGCAAGCGCTTGTTTGGCGCCAAAAGCGCGGAATGAGGCGGAGCCCCTAGAGCCTCCTCAGCGCGAGGACCGTCACGTCGTCCGCGAGGTCTCGGCCTCGCGAGCCCTCGGCCAGGATGTCGACCAGCTCCTGGGCCGACGGAGCGCGGCGCGCGTCGTATGGAAGCTGCACCTCGCGCGTGGCCAGGTCCGGCCGCAGCTCGATGAGACCGTCCGAGAACACGACCAGCGTGTCGCCTGGATCCAGGGTCACCTTGCCCACAGCGAACCTGCTGTCCGGGAAGATGCCGATCGGCGCGCTGCGCTCGCGCAGCGATTCCTGTTGCGTGACACCCCGCAGCACGCGCGCGTAGCCGTGGCCGGCGTCGATGTAGTGAAGCTCTCCGCTGGTGCAGTCGAACATGCCGTGAAAGAGAGTCACGTAGGCGTGGTTCACCTCGAGCGCCGTCGCCATCACCCTCGCCGCAAGGTTGACCCCCTCCTCCATGTCTTCGAGGCGCGCTGACCCACGCAGCGCGGCGCGGACGGTCGCCATCATGATCGCGGCAGGCAGCCCCTTTCCCATCACGTCCCCGAGCGTCACGGCGAGAAAACGCGGATCGGGCTGATACCAGTCGTAGAAATCACCGCTGATCTCGCGCGCAGGTGCGAAATGGGCCGCGACCTCAAACCCATTGAGCTTGAAGGGCGACGCGGGAAGCATGCCCGCCTGCAGGTCGGCGGCCCTCGCCATCTGGTCGGCGCGCTCCGCCAGCATCGCCTCCAGCCGTTCAAGGTTGGCGTGGTACTCGAGCTCGAGGCTGCGCCGCCGCAGCGCATTGACCGCGGCCAGGTACATCTCGGTCGCCCCTACCGGCTTGACGAAATAGCCGTACGCCCCGTGCTCGACCGCGGCCTTGCCGAGCTCCGGGTCGTCGACTCCGGAAATCATGACCACGGCCGTCCGAGGCCGCAGGCGACGCAACTCGCCCAGAAGCCCATAACCGGATTCGTCCGGGAGGCGGATGTCCATCAGGATGAGGGCGTATTCGGTGGCCGTGAAACGCTCACGCGCCTCAGCGCCCGTGAGCGCGATGTCGGCGTCGAAGCCTCGGCTGCGCAGCGTGCGGGCCATCGCCTGGGCCAGCGGCTGCTCGTCCTCGACGATGAGAAGTCGTGGGGCGGCGGCGTCTCCGGTTGCTGCGGCCATCGACCAGGAGTGTAAGGGGGTTGCTCGCAGTCGCCCCCGGTATAGGCTTGCCCGGATGAGTCTCGACGTCGAGAGCCGTCAGACCGACAACGGCGTCACGGTGATCGCCCCGTCAGGGCGTCTGGACGTTGCGGGCGCGCCCGCCCTCAAAGAGGCCGTGAACGAGGCCGTGAAGAGCGGCCAGCCCCGCCTGGTGATCGACATGGAAGGGGTCAGCTTCGTCGACAGCTCGGGCCTGGGATCGGTGGTGGCGGCGCTCAAGCTGGCGCGCAACTCAAGCGGCGATCTCAGGCTCGCAGCGCCCAACCAGCAGGTGCGCGTCGTCCTCGAGCTGACCACGTTGGACCGGGTGTTTCCGTACTACGCCACGGTCGAGGACGCGCTGACTGATTTCTGACCCTGTCGCCTCCAGAGCGGCGTTCGAGTTTCATGCCACCCTCGATCGGCTGGACAAGGGCCTCGAGACGCTCCACCGCTCGATCCAGCTGCTGCGAGAGAGGACTGGGCGATCCGTGGACGACCTCAGCCTCGTCCTGTTCGAGAGCGCGGTCGCCGAGATAGGCGCCAATGTGCTGCGCTACAGCCGGTGGCGGGGCGAAGGCCACCCGCAGGTTGAATACGAGCTGCACATGGCCGCAGATACGTTAACCGCATTGTTTTCGGATCGAGGACCGGCACTTCATAATCAGCTGACTCGCGCGATGCCAGCACCGACCAGCGAGGCCGGACGCGGTCTTGCGATCGCACGCAAAGTGCTCGATGAGCTGGGATACCAGCGCGACGGCGAGGTGAACACTTGGCGACTGGTGAAACGGCTGTAGACGCTGGGGACACCCCCACGTCTGGCGACGCGGGGACCCCGGAGGAAACCCGCGCCCTGATCCACGACTTCCGGAATCTCCTCGCGGTCATCATCAACTACTGCGAGCTGATCGCAGCCGAGACCTCAGACCCGGCCGCGGTCGCCGCAGACATCGCCGAGATCCGGACCGCAGCCGAGCGTGCGATCGCTCTCACCGACAAGCTCCCGCGCCCGGGAGCTCACGCTTCTCCGTCGGAGCCGGCAGCGGAAGGATCGTGACCGCAATCAGAAGGGCGGGCAGCGCCAAGGAGGCGCCTGTTCCGATCCCGGCGAGCGACCGCGAGCTGGTGCTGGTGGTCGACGACGACGAGCAGATGCTGAAGCTCGTCAAACGCGTCCTCGAACGGGCGGGCTTCGAGTGCGTCGCCGTCGCCGACGGGCAGGCGGCTCATGACGCGGCGGTCGACTGGCGCCCCGACATCATCGTGCTGGACCTGATGCTCGGCGCCACTACCGGCGAAGAGATCCTCGTCGAGCTCCGCCGCGACTTCCGAACTCGATTGATACCGGTTGTCTTCCTCACCGTGCGCAGCTCGCTGAAAGACAAAGTCGAGCACCTCCTCAACGGTGCCGACGACTACGTGACCAAGCCGTTCATCCCCGAAGAGCTCGTGGCGAGGCTGAGAGCTGTCATCACACGCGCTACGACCACGCGCGACCTCAATCCACTGACAGGAATGAGCGGCAACTCCGACATCCTGCGTGAGATCACCCGCCGGCTCGTTGCGCACGAACGCTTCGCGGTGCTGTATCCGGACATCGACGCCTTCAAGAGCTACAACGATCACTACGGCTTCGTTCGGGGCGACGATGTCATCAAGACGCTCTCGACGATCATCCTCGAGGTGCTGGAGGCCAACCCGTCGAAGCGCCACTTCGCCGGCCATGTCGGTGGCGACGACTTCGTCGTCCTCACGGAGCCGAGCCTCGCAGAGCCGATCGCCGACGAGATCACGCGTCGCTTTGACGCGGCTGTACCCGACCTCTACGACCTTCTCGACCGCGAGCGTGGATGGATCGAGTATCAGGAGCGCAACGGAAACAAGATCCGGGCGGAGTTCGTGGCGGTGTCGATCGGCATCGTCGTCGCCGAGCCAGGGCGGTACACGAGCGCTGCCGCGCTGTCTTCCCGGGCGGCCGAGGTCAAGGGCGTCGCCAAGCGCATGCCGGGGTCGACATGGGTGGTGGACCGGCGACGGCCACCCGATCCGCTGGGGAGCGCGCGATGATCTCACTAGCGGGTGGGTTAAGTGGGCTGGGGCCGGCAAACCCGGTGCTAGCATCGCCTGAGGGTGCTCCATGAGTGACGTGGAGGTCGCGCAGGCCTCAGCAGGAGATCAGGCGACCGCGCCGGCGCCCGTGGGCCCTCAAAGCCCGCCCGCGGCGGTCGACCTGGACGGGGGGCGCGCGCCGCGTGTGAGGGTGTCGGTGCACCGTCTCGACGGCGGGCGCGAGGAAGGCGAATCCGACTCGCACGTGCTCACCGCAAACGGCTTCCCCATCTACACTCCTCCAGACTCGGAGCGCGCTCGCTGGATCCCCGTACGAGACATCAAGTACGTGGTCTTGGGGACGGTCGACGACCCCAACCTCGAGGCCGACCCGGGGGACAAGAGCACCGGCCGCAGGGCAATCTTCCGTTTCCGAGACGGCGAATGGGTGGCCGCCTACATGGACCCGGAGCAGCCGCCCGACAGCGCCGGCATCGCGATCAAGATCCGCCTCACCGAAAGGCAGCGCGTCATCCCTGCCATCGCAGCGTCATCCGCACTCCTCGAGATGCAGTTCGTCGATACATGGACGAGCACTTCCGAAGCCGGTGCCGTGCCGCACCGCCGGCGCACGGACATCGTGGAGGCGGCGGCGCGGCAGGGCCGCGACCTCAACAAGCTCGCCAACGAATTCCGCGACCGGCTGGCGCTCATCCGTGATGTCGGCCTGACGACCGGCGACACGCTCGCCTTCTCGCGTGCGGTACGTACGCACCTCGACCGCTTCCTCACCGAGGACAGCATCGAGCTCAGCGCGCCTGAGAAGTCCGCGCTCGCTGACATCATCCTGCGCGCAGCGGTCGGTTATGGCCCGCTCGACGGCCTTCTCCACGATCGGTCGGTCAGCGAGATCATGGTCAACGGTCCCGACCAGGTTTTCATCGAGCGGCGCGGCGTGCTGACCAAGGCTGATGTCCGCTTCGAGGACGAGAACCAGCTGCTGGAGACCATCCGCCGCATGGTGGCGACCACCGGCCGCCACATCGACGGCCTCAACCCGATGGTGGATGCGCGCCTGCCCGACGGGAGCCGTGTCAACGCCATCATCCGCCCGGCTGCCATCCACGGCGCTGCCCTGACCATCCGCAAGTTCAAGGACGCCGTCCTCGGCATGGATGACCTCACCCGCGAGGGCAGTCTCAGCCCGGCCATGTCCGACTTCCTGACAGCCGCCGTCCTCGGGCGCATGAACATCCTGGTATCGGGCGGTACCGGATCGGGCAAGACGACGACGCTGAACGTGATCGCTCGCTTCATCCCGCACAGCCAGCGCGTGATCACGATCGAAGACGCCGCCGAGCTGCAGATCGATCACCCACACGTGATCGCACTCGAACACCGCCCGCCCAACGTCGAGGGCAAGGGCGAGCTCACCATCCGTCAGCTGCTGCGCAACAGCCTCCGAATGCGCCCGGACCGCATCCTCGTCGGCGAGGTCCGCGGCGCCGAGGCCCTCGACATGCTCCAGGCCATGAACACCGGTCACGACGGGAGTATGTCGACCATCCACTCCAACTCTGCCCGGGACGCGCTGTCCCGCCTGGAGACGATGGTGATGATGGCCTCGATCGACATCCCATTCGAGGCAGTGCGCGCGCAGATCGCGTCGGCCGTCAACCTCATCGTCCACCAGGCCCGCATGCCCGACGGCCGGCGCAAGATCGCGCAGATCGCAGAGGTGGTCGGCTATGACTCCAACGGGGCCATCCTTCGCGACATCTTCCTGCTCGGAATGGGCGGCGACCTGCGCCTCGAGTACAACGCCACCGGATACGTCCCGACCTCGCTCGACAAGGCGGCCTTCTATGGCGTCCAGGTCGACCAGGATCTCTTCGACCCGGTGAAGTCGCGGTTCGTGCCCGCGGGGTCGGAAAGCATGATGCCGGTGGTCAAGGATCCCTTGATGAGCGGCCAGCGGGGCGGCGAGAACGTTGTCCGCCAGGTCGTCGTCGTCCCCTTCAGCTCCGACCGGCCGGGTGATGTGAAGCAGCCGCAGCAGCAGCACACGGTGCAGTCCTCGCCATCGGCCCCCGCCAGCACGATGGCGTCGACACCGGAGATGCAGGAGGAGATGCGCAAGCTGATCGACGCCGCGCGCTCGGCCGTCGCCGACCTCCAGGCCGCGTCGCCGACGGCAGCGCGGACCGCTCTCCCAGGTGACGCGCCAGCACGGGTACCGACTCCCGAGCTCTTCGCCGAACAGGCGGCAGCCTCACCGCAGGCTGCGGCCCCAGCCGTGGCCGCGACCTCGAAGGCCGGCGACAATGCCGCCGCAATGTCGCAGGCGTTGCAGGCCGCAACGGCGATGGCGCGCGCCACGACCGCCCTGGGGCAGATCGCTGCCGCCTCCACTGGATTTGCCGGCATGCTGCCCGTCGTCCAGTCCGGCGGCCTGACTGGAGCAGGGGCCACCCGCCGCATCCAGGCGGTGATCGAAACCCTGATCTCACGCAAAGGCCTGAACCTGCGGCTCGCGCCCGCGATCACGCAGGCCTTCGAAGGCGCGGAGCTGAAGGCAAGCGACTACGCGGGCCCCCTTAAGCTCAGCAAGGATTCAGCCGGAAGGGAGCTGCGTCAGGCAGTCGAGGCCGGACTTCTCCAGCTGGTCAAGTATCCGCAGGGAGAGGCCGGCTTCCGGGGCAGCCCCGACCTGCTGAGGGCGGTTGCGGAGGGCCTTGGGCAGACGGTTAACGCTTCTCAGCCGCTGACGCCCGAGACGATCATCGGCAGCCTGTCGACCGGTCAGACGGAGGGCACGGTGACGATCATGTTCACCGACGTCGAAGGCTCGACGGCGATGCTCTCCAGCCGAGGCTTCACGCTCTCGCACGAGATCATGAAGGCGTACGAGTCGATCATCGAGGAGAAGATCGCCGAGCACGCGGGCCGCCGGATCAAAGGGCTTGGCGACGGTGTGATGGTCAGCTTTGGTTCGAGCCGCCATGCGGTCGAGTGCGCCATCGAGATCCAGCGGGGCATCGCGGAGTACAGCAAGCAAAACCCGGAGCGCAAGCTGAAGATCCGAATCGGCATCAACACCGGCGAGGTCGTCGAAGAGGCCGGTGACATCTTCGGCGCTGCCGTCAACGTCGCCGCCAGGGTCGCCGGCAAGGCCAGAGGCGGCCAGATCCTCGTCTCGGAAGTTGTGCGCGAGCTCGTGGGTCCCGTCGCGGAGATGAAGTTCGGCTATCGCGGCCGTTACAAGCTCAAGGGTTTCCCCGACCGCTTCCGCCTGCACGACGTGACCCCAGGCGAAGCGCCTTCGCCCGCACCCGTCCTTCCCACCGGTGACGGCTTCGTGGGCCGCGACCAGGAGCGGCAGGACATCCGGATGGTGCTGGAACGAGCGGCCACCGGGTCCGGCGGGATTCTCTTCGTTGCCGGCGCTCCCGGCATAGGCGCTTCGCGCCTGGCTTCTGAAGTCGCCGTCGAGGCATCTCGCAAAGGATGGTGGGTGCTCAGCGGTCGCTGCGCCGAGCAGGACGGCGCGCCCCTGGGTCCCGTGCGCGAGGTGTTGACCGCTGCGGTGGCAAGCTCCAGCGTCAAGTCTTTGCACGATGCGGTCGGCACGAATGGGCCGGTGCTCACACGGCTGGTGCCCTCGCTGAGACAGAAGGCCAGAGGCGTGTCAGGAGCAGGCGACGTTCCGTCTGACCGGCTGCGCGAGCAGCTGTTCCGCGCCGTCTTCGACTTCCTGGTCGCATGCCAGGGCGCGAGGCCCCTGCTGATCGTCCTCGACGACCTGCAGTGGGCGGATGAGGCGACCGTCCTTCTCCTGCGCGACATGGCCGAGCGCCTCGGCGGCAGCAAGATCGTCATCCTCGGCACCTACTGGGATTCCGAGCTCGATTCGTCTCGCCCCTTCGCGACCGCCGTCTCCCGGCTGCTGCGCCGCCGGCGCGCGCAGCGGATCGCCGTCGGCAGGCTCAGCGACCGCGAGGTCGAGAAGATGGTGGCGGCCATGACTGAGACGCCACTCACCCCGGTCCAGCTCATTGGCATCCAGGCCGCGACCGAAGGCAACCCGCTGTTCGTCGAGCACTCCGCCCTCTACATCGCCGAATCGGAGAGCATGCTCGGTGGCGGCGGCCATGCGCAGGCCAGCTACACGGAAGAGGACCTCGAGCTCTCACAGAGCGTGCGGGGTCTCATCGGCCGGCGCCTGGAGCGGCTCAGCGAGCCAGCGCAAAGGATGCTCGTCGCGGCAGCGGTCATCGGCCGCGACTTCGACGTCTCGCTCCTGGAAGCGTTTGGCGAGCTTTCTGGCCACGAGCTCCGCGATGCGCTTGACGAGGCAAAGCGCGGTCACTTCCTCGCCAGCGCGGGCCTGGATCGATATCGCTTCTCGCACGACCTCGTGCGCCAGCGGGTGCTTGCCGTTCTCCCCTTGCCTCGCCTACAGGCTTATCACCTGGCCGTGGCCGACACCCTTGAGCGCGTGTACGGCAAGAGCGCCGGCGAGCACGCAAGCGAGATCGGCCATCACTTCTACCAGGCGGGTAGCGCCGCCGACCCGGTGCGAACCTCGGGCCACCTTGCCTTAGCCGCCAGGAATGCCCTGGCGGTCGGAGCCTTCGAAGAGGTGCTTCACCTCATCGACGCCACGCTCCAGCTGCTTCCCGGCGACAGGATCCGCGAGCGGGCGGAGGCGCTGGCAATTCGCGGTCAGGCCTATTGGGGCCTCGCGCGACTCAATGACGCAAAGGCAGCGTGGAACGGCGCTCTGGGCCGCTACGAAGAGCTTGGAGACTCGAAGGCTGCCGCCGGCATCCACGTCCGGCTGCGTGAGATCGGCGCCGACGGCGCCGTCGAGCTCCATGAGGCCGGGCCGATTGCAACCTCTCCCGCCGAGGCGGAGCTACCTAACCGGTAAGGCGGCTGGCGGGGGGAACCGGCGCGTAATCGGGGTCGTAGACGAAGGCTGGTGATCCGGTGATGGTCAGGGTGTCAGCCAGCAGACCACCCATACCGCCGGATTCGAACAACCACGACGACGGCATGCTGACCCCGGCGGACGGGGAATAGAGAAACCCGGTAAACGCTGAGTTCGCAGCTGCGCCGAGCACGTTCGAGCACGTATTGGCGGGGCCATTGGCGGGACCAGGTTCGTAGAGCACCACCCAGTTGTACTGGTAGCCGCTGAAGACGAAATTGTCACCACCGCCCGTCACATTCATGCACCCCCCGGACGGCAGGTAGAACTCGACCGCGCCAGGCGTGATCGGCGCGGGGCACGTCGCTAGCGCGCCCGCCGTGGTGTCGCACTGGTTCTCGTTGGCTCGGTCCCCGGCGGCCCCAGCCCCGCGGTCAGGGTTCTGGTTGGGGAGGAATGCTTGCAGCGGCGCGGTCTGGGGATCAGGTGGGTAAGCGCCGCTGGTGCCCGGTAGAGCAAGGGCGTTGGGCGCCCAAAGTGCGCCGAGATACACCTGGTCGATCGTGACCTGTTCATTGCCCAGGCTGCAGCCTCCGCCCAGGTAGATCGGACAGGGGGGCGTTAGGTTGTTGGAGACCGTGCCGATCACAGGGACGCTGCCCGCAAGTCCGAACGGCCCGTTGCAGCCGCCTCCCGGTGGGCTGAGGTAGACGTTGTAGGACGTAGCACCCGGGACGTTGCTGATCTGGATCACGATGTCGTTCCTGGTGGCGGTATTGATCGAGTGGCACATTGAGGGGGCGCTCTCACGCACGTAGATGAGGCCGCCGTAAGAGTCAGTCCTGACAGACGTGAGCTCAACGCCCCACTGTCCGTTGCGCACCGGGTTCCTGGCGTCGGTGATCGTGTTCAGGCGGAACGAACCGGCGCAGTTGAAGCCGCCGGTGTTCCAGAACTGGTAGCTGGAGAGAACCGTGTTGTTGCCGACCACGGCCTCGTCAGGGGGCTTCAGCTCATTGCTGACGAAGTCGGCGCTGTTCGTGTAGCCCCCCAGCCACTTGTAGACGCCTCCGCTCAGGAACCAGCACCTGCCGCTCGTGAAGTTGGGATCCGACGCGTAAACCCCTGGCAGGAGGACTGCGTTTGTGCCGGGCGATCCCCTACTGCCTCCGGTCACCGCGGGCGGAGGAAAATTCGGGTCTGCCAGGTGGAAGCCGGAACGCGTCGCCCCCGCAACGTCGGGAAACGTGCAGGGCGCTGAGGCGCCGCTCGGGTAGCAGGCGCTGACTACTCCGGGCACGGATGATTGGCAGCGAGCATAGACATCTCCGTTGACGAGCAGCGCGGCAGCGGAAATCGCGATCGCTCCGTCGGATACCACATCTCCGATGGCTGACACCGTGCCGCTACCGCTGATCGTGATCGCGTTGCCGCCGGCGCCTCCGCACCCGTCCTGGCCCAGGGCCCCCAGCGCCGGCGTGTAGAGCAGGTTGTTCACCCCGCCTGAGGCGGCCGCAGAAAGTCTCGGCGTGGCGCCGTTCGTAAGGATGCGGGCGAACTGCAGAGCAAGCGAGCGTGTCCCGGTAAGGCTGAACTGGCTGCCCGCCGGCCCGAGCGAGGCAACGACCTGTTTCAGAACCGTTCCGTCCCCATATGTGCAGGTCACCGTGAGTGGAGCGGCGCCGGGCGCGCCGTAGGCGGGGGAGCAGCTGGGCGCGCTGTACAGGCGCATGTTCTTGCCGAATATCGTGGTCGCCGCCTGCTCAGCGGAGGAGTAGCTGCCGGTCTGCTGCAGGTTGTCGCCGGCCGCGAGCGCAGCGGCGTCGACAGCAGCCTGCAGGTCGCGCCGCAGCGAATACGCGCGTGAGCCGTCGATGGCGAGGGCCGCCATCCCCACCAAGACCGCGAGCATGATCGCGATCAGCACAATCGCCTGACCAGACTGGCGGCTTCTCAACCGCGTCCTGGACGCTGACCCCGCAAGCGTGCACACACGCGGGAATCGGAGGCGTCGCAAACCCGCGAGTGCGCACACAACGCCCATCAGTACTCGGTCCTGAAGATCGCGATGGCGGTGAAGATGATGTGGTCGGCCGTCACCTGAGATATCACCGGGGTGATGAGGACCAGGTTGAACCGCAGCGTCACCTGCAGCGGGGCGTTGTTCGCCGCCGGGTTCACGGCGCTGCACCCGCCGTTGGCAATCGCGGCGTACTCGCCGCCGGGGGCGTTCATCGGTGGCGTGCTCTCGACGCCACCTGGTGGATTCGGTTCGGTGACGTACAGCAGCGCGGTGTTGGCCGCGGGCGTGGCGGTGGAGATCGGACCCTGCGGGCAGGGCTCGCTGACCGGCACACCCGCGAGCTGCGAGGTCACGGTGGCCAGCACGTCGTTATTTGTCGGCAGCTGGTCCGAGGCCTCGACCGCGGTGCGTGCGCCCTCTCGAGCTGCGTGTCCGAGCGTGTCGTAGTAGAAGACCGCTCGCCCGAGGTCGATGATCCCGAACAGCAGCAGGAGCAGGACGGGCGAGATGAGCGCGAACTCGATCAGTGCCTGCGAGCTCTGGCCGCGCCGTGGATGCGCAGCGCTCATGGCCCCTGCACCGTGACGTGCTGGTTGGCGGCGAGATGGAACGTCCCGAATTGGCCGGACATGACTGGCGTCAGCGGTCCATACGTATAGAGGAGGATCACGTTGAGGTCCTGCTGGCTCTGGCCGCTTGGTGGCACGATGAAGTCCACCCCTGGCGTGTTCTGGTAGCAGATGTAGAGCCAGGTGGTGTTGGCCGTGACCGGGTAGGCGCCATTGGGGAACGGCGGGTTGTGGTAGGCGTTGCCGTCGCTCGGCGTCGGACAGGTCGTGCCGGGATTCTTGAGGACCGACGTCGGCAGGGAGATGGTGGCGAGCTGGGCATCCACAACTGCCTTGATCTCCGCGTCGTAGAGGTACGGCCGCGACAGGTGAGCGGCGTCAAACCAGGCGCCGTGGCGAGCCGCCTCGCGAGCCGCGGTGCCGAGCACTTCGTTCACATACACGGCCCGGCCGATGTCCACGAGACCACCCACCAGCAGGAGCAGGACGACCGACGACAGGGCAAACTCGACCAGGGACTGGCCGGATTGACAGCCCGCTTCGACTCCGCGGGCAGGTGGCCTTAAGAGCGCCGACATGCAGGATATCTTGCCTATGATGGGTCGGCCTTGAGCATGTTTAAGGGCCTGACCTCGAGCCGGCCGTTCACCCTCCTGGGCATCGTGCTCGCCCTGCTGGTGATCGCCGCCTTCGTTCTGGTCGCTCTCAACAGCAGCACCTCGTCCTCGGTTCCGCCCCAGAACGTGGTCGTGGCGAGCAAGGATCTCCAGCCTCGAATCCCCATCAAAGCCGACTCGCTGGAGGTGGTCAGCATCCCGGTTCCCTCCACCTACCCGAAGGTCTATTTCGACAAGGTTTCACAGGTGCAGGGCATGCTGCCCCTGGTAACGATCCTTGCCGGGCAGGCGATCACCGCCAATGCGGTGACCAAGCCCAATCAGGCGCTCGGAGCGCAGTCCGAGTACCTGCCCATCCCGTCCGGCTACGTCGCCCTCACCATCCCGACCAGCGAGCAGCAGGGCGTGGCCGACTACATCCAGCCTGACGACTACATCTCGGTCATCGCCACCGTATCGCTCAGTGGCAAGGTCGCCACGAAGACCGTCTTC